>CADCPA010000348.1 GCA_902803135.1 uncultured bacterium | reverse complement strand
TCAAGGACACGATCGAGAAGCTCGTTCCGGCATGGCGCAAGGTCGCGGCGGCGGCCCTCACGTATGGCATCCCCGCTCCGACGATGACGAGCGCGCTCAGCTACTTCGACGGCTACACGACCGAGCGTCTGCCGGCGAACCTGCTGCAGGCGCAGCGCGACTACTTCGGCGCACACACGTACGAGCGCCTCGACAAGCCGCGCGGCGAGTTCTTCCATACGAACTGGACAGGTCACGGCGGTTCGACGTCCGCGGCGACCTATAACGCCTAAAAACACCTCTAACGCCTAAAAACAGAGATGAAGAAGATCGGAATTCTGTCGATGCTGGCGCTGGCGGCGTTCATCGCCGCCGCGGAGCTGAAAAATGACACGGCGTTCACGTTGCAGGACGTGCCGAAGGAGATCGTCGTCCAGCGTCGCGCCGGCGAACCGCTGCGTTTCTCCGTCGAGGAGAACGTGACGACGGGCTACAAGTGGGAGGCCGAGTGGAACACGAACGAGTGCACGCTCGTCATGGACCATCGACGCCGGGCGCCGGCGGAGAAGAAGAGGCTGGCCGGCGCGCCGGGATTCCTGGACGTCACGGTGACGAGCAAGATCTACACGCCGGCACGCGTCGAGCTGCGCTATCGCCGGCCGTGGGAGAAGGACGTGGAGCCGGCCAAGACGCTGAAGGTCCTCGTCTACACTGTGGGCGAGGCGAAGAGTCCGCTCTACCCGAAGACGTCCGTCAACCGACTGCTGAAGGAGGAGTGTGCGAAGCGCGGCATCACGCTGACCGACTGGCACCTCCACATCCGCGGCGGCATGACGCCCGAGATGGCCCTCCAGCGCGAGCGGGATTCGGGCATCAAGTCCTCCGCGATGGAGAACCACGGCCGTGAGTGGGAGATCTACGACAACCGGCAGCTGCAGGCGTTTGCCGCGCGTTCGCGCGCCGTCAATCCTGCGATGCCGGTCGGCATACAAGTGAACGACCGCGACTGGTTCAAGCAGATCGACGCCGAGACGCGCGCGAAGTTCGACTACATCCTCGCGGATACGATGATCATGGGCACGCTGCCCTCGGGCCGCGCGAACCGTCTCTGGATGGTGAAGGAAATTCCCGATCCCGACAAGTGGATGGAGGCGTACTTCGCCCACACGATGCAGATCCTCGACGAGCCGATCTCCATCTACGCGAATGCGACGTACATCCCCGTGCCGATCATCGAGCAGTACGACCGTCTCTGGACGGACGCGCGCATGCGCGCGGTCATTGCGAAGTGTGTCGAGAAGGGCATCGCCATCGAAATCCAGGCCGAGTCGCCGTATCCGCGGCCGAAGTTCCTGAAGCTCGCGAAGGAGATGGGCGCGAAGTTCTCGTTCGGTACAAACAACTTCGATCCGGGCCCGAAGGATCTTTCCCGCTGGCTCGAGGCGATCACCTGGTTGGATCTGGGGCCAAACGACATCTGGACCCCTGCGTGCCTGAAGAAGTAGTCAGGTTCGCGCATTCATCACGGCGCGGGCCACGGTGGCGCACCACACGCGTGCAGCGCCGGCGGCCCGCAGCGGACGGGCGCAATGCGAGAGCGTTGCGCCCGTTGTCATGACGTCGTCGACGAGAAGGACGGTACGCCCGCGCACGTACCGGGGGTCGGGTACCGCGAAGGCATCTCTGAGGTTGTCGCGGCGGTCGTCGCCGGAGAGACGCGCCTGGTGTTCCGTTTCGCGCACGCGCACGAGCGAGGAGCCGTCGAAGCGGCGGTTGAGGCGCCGGGCCAGGGCGTCGGCGAGGAGGGCGCTCTGGTTGTAGCCGCGTTCCCGTTCGCGGCGCGGCGAGAGCGGCACGGGCACGACAACGTCGATCTCGTGCGCGGGCAGCTTGCTGCGCACGGCGGCTTCGAGCAGGTCCGTCAGATCCGCGCACAACCAGGTCGCTTTGCGGAACTTGAAATCCTGGATGAGCTGGTCCGCTGGTTCGCGGTAGAGAACCGCGCTGCGTGCCCGCTCGAAGGCGGGGGGATGGTTCCGGCAGTCTTCGCACACAAAGTCGTGATGCGTCTCGGCCATCACGAGGGCGCCGCAGATGCGGCAGGCGCCGCCGGCTTCGTGGAAGGGCAGTGCGGCGAAGCACAGGGAACAGAGATGGCGGTCGGGGCGGTCCGACGTCCGACCGCACCCCTCTACGGCACAAACGCGCGGCCAAAGGATATCGGCCACGCGTTTGAGAACCTTGCTGAAGGCGGACGCCATCGGCCGTCACTTCCGGGGGAAGAGCGACAGCGGATATTCGCCGGCGTCGACGAGCTTGCGGATTTCGGCGGTGACAAACGGCTTGTCTTCGCGGTAGGTGACGCCGAACCACGAGGAGTCGGTCGGCAGCACGTCCACCGTCGCCTTGCCTTCGTGGATCATCTCGTCGACGACGAAGGGGATGTACCATTCGGACTTCTCGCGCGTCGCGTTCACAGCGAGCCAGGCGGGGAAACGTTCCTCGAGGGCGGTGAAGAGGTCCGTGGTGATGCCCCAGAGATTCATCGACACGCGCT
>CADCPA010000347.1 GCA_902803135.1 uncultured bacterium | reverse complement strand
GTTTGTAACGCCGCTATCTTTATAGTCTCCAGTCACCTCTCCGGCTTCGAAGTCGCCGTTCGCGACAAGCTCGTAGCTCGGCCACGGATCGGCACTGACGGACGGCACAACACCACACGCGACGAACGCCGCAACAACGGCTAGACGGCCCAGAATTCCATTCACCATGACAACTCCTTTATCTTATTATTGCGAATCGAAAGCGACAACCGGCTCCGCATTTGCAAAGCCAGCCCACCCTTCCGCTGCGAAGATTATAAACGAACCCGGCCAGGAAATCAACCAGATTCACGCCCATGCGCGCAACTACATCGCTACCGCACGATGATGCAGGTACCGACGTGGACAAGGTAGAGGCCGTCTTCCCGGGGCTCGACCTTCAGCCCGGCGCGGTCCGAGACGAAGGTCACGCCGGCCGGCGGCGCGCTCCAGGCCATGATCTTCGAGCCGCCGGGGAAGACCTTGGAATTCACCCTCACCTTCACCGTCGCACCGTTCGCGAACTCAAGCGTCTTCTTGCCGCTGTCGGTGAAGACAGAGGTCAGCGGAAGCGGCGTGGCGCGGTTCGAGAGGTCGATCTTGGAGCCGTCCAGCATCGTGCAACCATAGAAGCAGTCGTGCGCGGCTGGCTTGAACGTGCCGTGCACGTTCAACGCGGCGGCGCCCTTGTTGTACGCGGCGTTGTCCCACACCGGCTCGTAGTCGCGCACGTCGAGCTGTCCATCCAGATACAGCGCGCAGCCCATCTTGAAGTCAACCGTCGATGCGTCGATTGCCTTGACGGTGTGCAGGTAGCCACCGGAGGTGATGTCGATGGTGCCGTTGGTGAACGTCGTGTCGTGAACGTACAGGTGCTTCGCGTACACGATGGGAATCGTGAGCGTGTGGCCGCCGAGGTCGCACAGCGCGCTCTGGAACACGATCGAATACGACACGTCGAGCGTGGAGTCCGCCGTGAGCGCGCCGATGCCGGATCCGCCCCACGTCGTCTTCGTCATGTCCGCCTTGCTGTTTCTGAGCGTGCCGCCCTCGAGACGCACGAAACGCCGGTCGTCCGTCCGGCGCCCGTAGTAGGCATAGTTGGCCCTCAGGTCGAACACCGCGTCGCGCGCGACGGCCACGTATGTGGGACCGAACGTCCTAAAGGCGTCGCCGCTGTACGTGGTGTTCGCGCCATTGCCGTCGGGCGGCTGCGCCACGCCTTCGGCGACGAGCGTTCCGCCCGTGTACGTCTGCGGGGCATAGGCCGAGACGTAGGTGCCCTTGCCATCCTTCACGAGCCTCATGTTCCCCGTGAAGGCGGCCTTGTCGTTGGTGAGAACGGCGCCTTCGGCGACGTGAAGGTGGAGTTCGCCGGGATGTTCCGCGTCGGTGGTGGAATCGGTCACGCCGGCCTTGCCCGCCGTCACGCCCGTGAAGCCGGAGACGTCGAGGCGGTGGCCGCGCAGGTCGATGAACGCGCCGTCGCGCAGGGAGACCGCGCCGAGTCCGCGCCAGTCGCAGTCCGCCGCGAGCGCCACGTCGTCGGAGAGCATCAGGCTCTCGTACTCGAACCCTTCCGTCTGCGGGAAGCTGAGCGCCGTCGTTCCGGAGATGCGGATGAACGTTGTGGCGTTCGGAACGGCGTCAGGCACCTCCACGCCGCCTTCCGTCACGCGCCAGTTGGCGGGGTCGAGCGGCTTTCCGGCCGCGCCGCCGCCCGTCCACTCCGCCATGCGCCTGCCAACAGGCTCCACGACCAGCCGCAGGTCGCCGCCGGTCCAGTCGCACCTCACGCTCAGGCTGTCCGCCGCGTCGAGGCTCGTTGTGACCGTGACGTCGCCCTCCGCGAGGCCACAGCCCTTGAGGACCCTGTATTCGCCGACGCCGTTCACGCCGAAGTCGTAGGTCAGCGCGCCACCAGGCACAAAAGCGCCGTTGATCGTCTGCCCCGCCAAAAGCGCAAGCGTCTCGTCGATCTGCCACTTGCCGTCGCCGGTGGCGGAATTGGCGCCCGCGCACGGCAGGGCGGAGATCTTCACCGTTCCGTCCGTCACCGCGATGTCGCCCTTTGTCGGCGTCTTGATCGTCAAGGTGCCCGTCCCGGCCATCTCGATGTCCCATGGAGAGGTGAACGCATCGCCGCTCATCGTCGCGGCGGACGCCGTGGGCGCATAGACGATGTCGTGCCCGCCTTCGAACACGAGCTTCGGCCGCGTGCATGGTATCGCCGCATCGCGCGTGTCGGCCACGAAGTAGACCGGCATTCCGAACTTGTCCTTCGCGGGCACTTCCCAGTCGCAGGTCGAGGAGATGTGGATCTCGTCCCGCGCGAAGAAGATGCCGTGGTAGCTCTTGGTGGACGGCGTATTCGCCCTGAACGGCTGCGCCGTTGTGAACTCGAGATTCGCCGTCGCGAAGCGCAGCCAGGCGTTCACCGCACTCGCGTAGTATCCGATGCTCGCCCTTCCGGAACCGATGACGACCGGATCGTGGTTGCCCAGCGCGGTAAACGCCTCCGTCTCGATGGAACCGTCGAGCGCAATCCAGTAGCTGCCGTCGAACTGGTAGTCCTTGGAGAGCGTCACGGAAACGTTCTCGCCGATGGCGGTGCGGCTCGCACCCTTGTTCGTCATGCGCCGCGCGAGGAAGGTCGTCTGCGCCTCGGTCGCCGCCACATAGTTCGTGCAGTTCGCGGCAACCTCGTCGAGGATGGTGCCGTCCAAGAGGATGTCCGCGCCGGAGAAGTCGTTGTCGCCCTTCAGTCGCAGCGCGCCGTCGCCCGCGAAGAACTGCACGCCGCCGCCTTCGAACGTCACGCCATCGCACGCAAGAGCGCTTTCCGAGCAGATGCGCCACCCGCTCGCGCCGTCGCCTACGCCGCCCTTCACAAAGCCCTTCAGCACGAGCATTCCGGAGCCTCCCTTCCTGAACATCGTGCTGCGCGGCGCGGCGAAGCCGCCGCCAAGCGTGACGTTGAACGAACCCATGTTGTACGCCACCTCGCCCTCTCGGGTGAAGATTACCGGCACGTCATAGACGAGATCGCCGGCCGGATTGGCCCATTCCGCCGTGATGTCGACAAGCGCGTCGTTCTCCCACTTGTAAACCGCCGCAGGGCTCTCGATCGGACCGAGCGCGGCGAGCGCGGCGTCTATCGGCGCGCCCGGCCTGGCCGGCTCCGCCGGGGCCGCACCCGTCGCCAGGCGGAAGCCGAGATAGTTCGCGTGGCATCCCGCCGTCGCGATGGAAGGCCTGTCCGCCGCGCGGCACCACGTGCCGTCAACTGCAAGCGCCGGCGAGCCAAGGATGCGGCACCAGCCGGTGTGGGGATCGACGGACGAAGTCCACTCCGCCACCTCACGGCGCAGCTCGCCGCCGAACGCCGTCTCGAGCTCGCCCACCGTCGGCAGGCGGTAGTCGCCGCTCTCGCCATTGAGCCACACGAGGAACTTCTCGATCTCGTTCTTCGAGACGTTCACGACGGGCGCGGCGGCCTCCCCTTCCGGGAACGCGAACGCCTCGCCCACGGCGTCCTTGTACTCCTTCCACTTCGCGTTCGTGACGGGCTTCCCGGTGAACTGCGCGAACGAAGAAGGATCTGCGCATGCCGGAGGCTGCGACGGCGCGGGCGCCGACGCCACAACCGTCTTCGACGTGATGGAGAACGCGTCGAACACGCCGATGTAGCTGCCGTCCGCGTTGAATCCGTGCGCCGTATAGGTGAGCGTGGCGCCTTCGACCTTCAGCTCGCCGTAGCTCTGGATGCAGCCCATGCGCACGGGCTCGGCCGGACCGAGAACATCGGTTTCCGTCACGCTCTTCTGGCGCGCCCAGAGGTAGGGGACGTCCTTGTGGCCGCCGAGGAACGTGGCGTCGCCGTAGTTGGCGTTCACATTCTCCACATGGTCGAGGTAGCCGGCACCGCCGTTCGTGAGCTGCACGATGCCGTCCTTGTAGATGCGCTCGTAGCCGTGCATGTGGCCGGAGAGCATCAGATCCACGCCGCCGGCCTTTGCGGCGTCGAGAAGCGCCTGGTTGTTGTTGTTGCCCCAGCACTCGAGCCAGAACGGGACATGCTGCGCCATGATGCGGAACTTCGCCGCGCGCGCGCGGTCCGTTGCAAGCAGGTTCGCGAGCCACGTCTTGGTGGCGGCGGCGCCCATTTGGCCGTGGTCGATGAAGATGAAGAGCACGTTGCCGCGGTAGAGGTAGTAGTTGCCGGAGTCGCTCGATCCGTAGTCCGGCTCGTCAACCGCGCCCGTCTCGAAATAGGGCTTGTTCGCGGGGTTGCTCGTGTCGTGGTTGCCCCAGGCGACGTAGTACGGCTTCACGCGACCGAAGATCGCGTCCGTGCGGTCGAGGATGCAGGGGCGTATCTGCGTCTCGTAGTTCGCGCTGGACGCCATGTCGCCGGTCGAGATGCCAAAATCGACGTCGCGCGAGAGCATGTGCTCGAAGAGACGCGTCACGTAAAGATACCTGTCGGGATCCCAATCGTGGTGCTCGCTCTTCTGCCCCTGCTGATTGTCGCCCCAGACGGAGCAGGTAAAGGACTCGTCGTCGTCCTGCGTCCACAACTTCACCGTTCCGGCCGTGTCGTCGGCCGGGTCTTCGAACGTGAGCGGCAGGCCGTAGTAGCCCAGGCGGTACGGAATCGTCTGCCCCTCCGCGCCGTCCACCGTGATGTGCCCCGTGTAGATCCACGTGCCGCCGTTCCCCTCCACGCGCGTCATCGTGGCGCGCTGCGCGTAGCCTTCGCCGTACTGCACTTCAAGGCCGTCCCAGCGCAACGGATCTTCGGCGTCCTTCACGCCTTCGCACATGATCGTGAAGCGGTTCGTATAGACGTTCTGCTGCCACGGCCATGTGACAAGCACGTCGCGCGCCGCGATGGCGACTAGCTCCACCTCGATCGGATTGCCGGCCGTCCACTCGCTCTCCACGCCGTTCTGCGAAATCGTCTTCACGCGCGGCGTAAACGTGCCGGCGGCGCCGAAGACGTGGCTGAACGTCACCGTGGTACCGGAGGGTACGAGCTTCGAAGTGCAGTCTCCCGTGCCGTCGCCGAAGTCGATGGCGAACGAGAGGTACTCGCCGTCGGGATGCGTGCCGGCGACAGTGAACGTGACCGTATCGACGAGCGCCTTGACCGGCGTCTCCGCAATCGTCGCGGCAATCGTCGGCGCGGCTGGCGCCGTGCCGGACGGCACAGCGCCCGCGCCGCCGAGTGCAGCCACCTCGTCAGGCGTGAGCGACGCGTCGTAGGCCGCGAGCCTCGTCACCTCCGCGCCAATGCCGTCGAGGAACGTCATCGTGGCAGAGGGCTTCAGATCGGTATTCCCGACATGAGGATTGATCTGCCCCCACGCGCGGCCATCGACGTAGTAGTGGACGCGTCCGCTCGTGGACCACACGACGGCGACGCGGTGCGCGCTGGTGCGGTCGAGCGCATTCTCGCTCCAGTAGCCCCATGTGCTTGGGAATGAATTGGCGACGAATGTTGTTTCCGGTGTAGTGGTCGTGACGAAACTTCCCGAATACGTGCTACTTGTCCCGATCACGCCGGAGGCAACATTGGCGGCGTTCTTGACAAGCACGCCTCCATCTGTCTGCACGGCGGGCAGCGTCATGTCGAACACGTACGTCGCCGCCGCCGGCGCCGCCGCGCGCATCCATTCCCAGCCGCCGTCCTTCGCCGAGAGCGGCATGCCTTTCGAAACCGCGAACCCGCCCGCGCCGTCCGCCGTCCACACGCCCGCAGGGGCGACGGTGGGAACAAACGACTCGTCGGCCTTCTGCGCAAGCGGACGCGAATGAAGCTCGGCGATCTCGGCGTCTGTCAGGATTCTGTCATAGACTGCGGCATAGGATATGTCGGTGTCGTAGTCCTCGCCGTTTTCGTCGCCGAGAAGGAGGAAGTAGCCGCCCTTCGTCGTGTCCATCATGGTGGGGTACTTGGTGGCGGTGTCCTTCAGCGCGCCGTTGATGTAGGCCTTCTTGTTTGTGCCGTTCTGGTGCGTGATCGTCACGCGCATCCATTCGCCGAAGGCTACGCCGGTGTCGGAGTAGTGTTCCCCGCGTGAGCGCATTCTAAGCGTGCTGCCGGCGCCGTCGTTGGTGAGGAACAGGTCTGCGTCTGAATTGACGTCCTGAGCCTTGAAAAGTCCGTGCCATTTCTGCTCTATGTTGCCGTTGGCGGGTACGCGAACGTCCATCACGACCGTGTAGTTGCTGTTGTTGGTGAGGCCGTGGTAGCATTTGAGGGCGTTGTTCTGTCCGGCGCGGATGTAGCCGTCGCCCGGCAGGACGCCGTCCGTCCCTTCGGTGAAGTTGGCCGCGCCCGTGCGCGTGTGCTTCACGAGGTCGCGCCCCACCGTCGCCTTCAGCTCGTTGCCGGCGGGGAAGGTCCATTCGCCGGTCAGGCCCGCCTTCGAGTAGTGGGGCAGCTTGCCCTCGTAAACGGACGCCTCGTCATAGAACTCCACGTAGTCGATGTAGAGAAGCTCGTCTTCGCCGCTGTTGTCGGCGCAAAGGAGAATGTGGTCTTTATTGAAGACGGGAAGCCCATTGCCGTTGTTGCCGGTTTTGGACGCATTTGTCTCGTCGAGATACACATCCCACCGTTGCGGTCCGGCGGAGAAGACCACCGTGTGCCAGACGCCAGCGGAGACGGTCTGGGAATAGCCGCCAAAGAACGCATTGCAACCGAGCTGGTTGTCTTTCGAACGGATGAACAGTATGCCGTCGCCGGTGTTGCCGGGGTTGTTCCAGAAGCAGCGGTATTTGCCCACAGACGCAGAAGGAGACCAGAAGCGGACTTTGAACGTGAAATTGTGGTTCTTCACCGCATCGGGGACAGGCAGCTTGACGTGGGCGTATTTTGGTATCGCCAGCGCGTAGTTCCCTTCTCCGAGCCCGGCAGCGGCCTTCGCGGCCTCGCCGTCCGCCGTGAAGAGCGGGTCGGTCGATCCGGCGGCGACCACATACATGTGACCGAGCGTGCCGTCGGCGACGAGCGCCGTGCCCTTGCCGCTGTTGCTTGAATAGTAGCAGGGCTGGCCGTCGCCGCCGAGAGTCGCCTGCAGCACGTTGGACGAAGTCGGATTCGCCGGATCGTAGTTGTTGAAGTCCCACTTCGCCACAAGCCCGGCGTTCACGGCCGCAGCGCACGCACAGGCGACAGCGAACACGGCAATCGTCACATTCTTCATCTGTTTGATCCCTTCTCGTTGAAATTCACAGAAAAGCCATGGCGCCTATGGCACCATAACCCTCCGCTTTTGCTTTCACCGCGACACCACATCCGGCTGCGGATCCGGCCGACCACGCGGCCGCCGCAAACAACAAGCATATCCTCCTCAAGTTCACGTTGCCATTTTAACAAATGACGGCATCGCCCGCAACCGAAAACGGACGGCCGACGCAGAACCACGGGAATATGGTCAACAAGCTTTTGTTGTGATATAATGTCCGCCATGAAAAGCACTACAGGAATCGTAAGCATTCTCGCGGGCGTCCTTGCGGCGTTCGCGGCCGCGCCGGCAGCCGCACAGCCCTGTTCGCAGATCCGCTTTGACCCGATGCCACGCCTCATGCTCTACGGCGACACGACACGCCTGGGGCGTCCGTTCGCGAAGGATCCGACCGTGATCCGCCACAACGGCAAGTACTTCATGTACTACAGCGAGTGCGGCTACGCCAAGGACCGCGTACCCAAGGACCTGCCGACGTACCGTACGTGGTGGTGGGGCGGAATCGCGACGAGCACGAACCTCGTGGACTGGACGCGCGTCGGGAACATCAACGTCGAGGGCGCCCCGGAGACCGTGGGATGGATCGCGCCGTGCGTCAAGAAATTTGACGGCAAGATCCACATCTTCGCGCAGGGGCACGATGCCCGAGGCGTCGACGCGCCCAAGGACAAGGCGCCGAACAAACTCAACGTCCTCTGGCACGCGACGAGCGACGATGGCATCCACTTCAAGAGCGATTCGGACAAGCCGGCGTTCATCGCG
>CADCPA010000346.1 GCA_902803135.1 uncultured bacterium | reverse complement strand
CGTGAGGCCCGTGTCCTTCGCCGCGTTCACCGTGATGAAGTGCACGGCGTTGCTCGCGCCGTTGTCGATCACGAGCGGCTGGTCGCCTTCGACGACGAGGTTGCCGTCCAGCGCGAGCGCACGGCCGTCATACCACACGCCGCCGTCCGTCCACAGCGCGTCGGGCTCGTCGGTCACGCCGTAATGCTCCTTCTCGGCGTTGTAGTTGCCGAGCACCTGCGCGGCCGTGAGCGCCCCGGTCTGGACGCGGACGCGGCCGATGTCGGCATAGGCCTGACGTTCCCATCCCGTTCCGTTGTCTCGAAAGATGCCGGAGAGGATGAAATAGCCCGGATCGTCGTTTGACAGCTCAAGCGGGGTGTTGCCCACCGAGGCGACGCGGCCGTTCACATAGACGCGCTCGTAGCCGGACGCTTCGTGCACCACGCAGACGTAGCTCCACTTCCCCACTTCCGGCCGGTAGATGATGTTGTCCGGATCGCGGCGGCCCCAGTAGAGCTGGTAGGAGTTGTGCTCCACGGCGAGGCGGTCGGTCTTCGTGTCCAGACGGAACGCCCAGCGCATCAAGGCGGTGTCGGAGCCGCCCCGGTAGTAGGGCGTGCTCAGAAAATAGCGGATGTCCTGTTGATCCTGCGTGAGCGCCACCCATCCTTCCACCGTCCAGGCGTTGTTGCCCGTGAGCGAGGCGGGCGCGGGCACGCCGTTCGTCATGCTGCCCGTCGACGAGCCCGCGAAGCGCACCGCCGGCGCGCCGTCGCGGATCTGATAGGTCGGGCGGCCGTCCGTCGCGTGGGTATTGACATGGACGAAGGCGGGCTGCAGAGCGCCCGCATTCGGCCATTCCAACACCGCATCGCCGACAGTGTATCCTTCAAGCGCCTGCGCATCGAGATCGATCAGCAGCTGCCCGGCCGTCTGAATGTCCGCCGCGCCCGCCTGAACGCCCATCGCCACGCAGAGCGCGCCGACACCGGCACGAAACCATTTAGACCACATTCTAAAACCTCCTTTTTCTTCCCCAGACTTCTCGACACGAGTTTCACGCGCCTCCGCACAGGAAACGCATACTTCTCAAGAGTTTGACCGAATTGTAACACAAAAAGAAAAGGCTGTCAACTGCAAGTCGCAGGTGACAGCCCTTCCCCGTGCCTTCCGGGAATGTCCGCTTAACGGAAGATCAGCACCGTCGACACGTCGCGCCAGGCGCGCAGAATGCCGTTCTGGATGTCGAGGCGAACCGGCGGACGGACCGCCCCCGTCACCTCGAAGTCGTCGGTCGTGATCGCCGTCGTCGCCTCGGAGAGGTCGAGGAGGTTGCGGACGCCCTTGATGCTCGAAATGTCGAGCTTCACCTTGCCGTTCGCCCGCACGTCGCCCACCAGCTTGAGCACGCCCGCGTTCTCCGTGAAGTAGATCGTGTCCTGCAGCACGATCGGCGACGTTTCAACGCACGACACCGTCGCGTTGCCCACGAGTTTCGTACCGCCGAGTTCGAGCGCCGCGCCGCTGTAGGACGACGTCGCCGAAAGCACCGTACCGTCCAACAGCGTGAGGTCGGCAAAACCGATCGCGCCCTGGCCGAGGTTCAGCGTCACCGCGCCGTCCACCACGAACGGGTTGGCATAGCGCGAATTGTCGACCGCCCCGTACGCAAACGTGAAGTCATACACGAGCTGCTCCGCCGACGAACCGCCCGTGCCGCCCGTGAAGCCGATCCACGCCGTGCCGGCGCCGCCGGTCTTGTCCAGCAGGTCGACCTCGCGCGAGGCGGTGACGTCGAACCCGCTGCGGGTCGCCGTCAGGGTCAGCGTCTTCAGGTCGTACGTGAGCGTGAACTCGGTGTCGTTGCCGTCGGCCATGTCCCACTCCGTCATCGGCACAGGATCGCCGTTCCAGGCGCCGTCGAGGACGAACTTGAAGCTCTGCGTCTGATAGAGGTTGACGCCCCAGGCCACCGTATTCGCACGCGGTGTGCCGTACACGATGCCCATGGCGCCGCCATCCGCGCCGTAGCAGTCGCCGGCATTCGCACCGTAGTTCTGGATGGCGATCGAGAAGCCGTCCGCCGCCGACTCGGAATGCGCCGGCACGCGGTACTTGAAGGAGGCCGTGAACGGACGGCTCACGTTGATGCGCGTCTTGTGCCAGGTGGCGCTGCGCTTGGACGACTCGTTCGTCGTGAGCTGGAACGCCGGCTGGCCGTCAACCGTCGTGTAGGTTGGCGCATACTTGGAATGCACCCAGTCCGTCTCGTTGATGGAGAGGGTCACCGCGGAACCGCCCGTGAAGCGGAAGTTGCGGATCGTCTGCGCGCAGCCCGTGGAGGCGCTCGTCGCGCCCGTGAAACCCACCCAGGCGAAGCCCGAACCGAGCAGAGCCGCCGGATCCATCGTCCAGTCGCGTTCGCGGGAATTGCCGTTGCACGTGAACTTCGTGTGGAGCTTCGTGCCGTCGTACGTCACTTCCACGACGAGTTCATGGCCGGCGCTCGCGGCAATCGCCAGCGTCCTGGCCGAGTTGGCGTCCTCGACGCGGCCGCCGTTGATGAAGCCCCAGCGGTCGTTGCAGTCGGCGTCGATGCCGAGGCGGATCAGCGCGCCGAAGGACTTCGCAACGTTGCAGCCGGCCGACGCGGCGGTCGTCTCGAGCAGCGCCGGCCCCTCGTCCGCATTCTGAAGGATGAAGGCCGCGCCGAGAACGTCCTCGGTCCAATCGCCATGCTCGCCCGCCTGGTAGGTAAAGGACACCGACCACGGCTCCGTCACCTTGACGCGGCGCGTGTAGAAGGCCGAGCCGGCCTTGCCCGATTCGTTCGGCGTGAGCACAAGCTCGCCGTCGACCGTCTTCGCCGTACCGCTGGTCACGAAGCCCATGAAACCTTCGACCGTGTCGACGAAGCCGCCGCCGAGCGTGGCGGTGGAACCGTCGTCGAGGCGCACCTCCGAGCGGGATCCAAAGCTCGGCGCATTCACAGCGAGCGCGGCGTCGGGCAGCACCTCGAAGCACGGATTGCCGGCGATGCGGCTGGCGTCGAGATCGATCGAACCGGAAAGCGTGAAGCGTCCGTCGCCGGAAATCGAGCCCGTGCCGAGCGCGTCCAGCGAGTCGAACACGACTTCGCCGTTGTTGCGGAAGCTGGCGGTGTTCGCCAGCGTCACGCCGTGCGGAATCACCAGCGTGCCGCCCTCGACGGACGTGCCGCCCGAGTAGGTCTGCGACCGGGCGAGCGTCAAACGGCCCTCGCCCTGCTTCGTCAGGCCGCCCGTACCGGAGACGACATCGCCGAAGACATCGTCGTCGGTGGTGCGCAGCACAACCTTGCCGACCGACGAAATGCCGTCCGTCGACGCCCACGAGAAGTTCGCATCGCTGCCGATCGTCAACGTCGTGGCGGTGTTGGAAATGTCGACCGGGCCCTGGAACGTGTTGTATGCGCCCGAGAGGACGATGGCGCCGCCGTCGGTGACCTTGATCGGGCCCGCGCCCGTCAGGCCGCCGGCGATTTCCAGAGAGGACGTACCCCACGGATGGAGCTCGGCGCCCTCCGGGCCCACCCTGACGCCGCGCGTCGCCGCCAGCGCAAAGTTCGTTTGGTCCGGACCGCTGCGGATGACGCCGTTGTTGATGTAGATGTTGTCTTCGTCGAATTCTTCCGGCACCTTGCCGAAACCGTCGGCGGAGACGAAGGCGACGCCGGCGTCGACGATCTTCGTACCGCCCGAATAGGAGTTCGCCATGTTCGAAAGGTTGACGATGCCGGTGAGACCGACCTCGACGCGCGTCACGACATCGCCCACATCGGTCATCTGGGGCGGCTGGTAGCCGCGATACGCCGTCTGGAAGTAGGGAATGGCGCCGCCGCCGAGCAGGAAGACGTTGTCGTCATTCGGAAGAAGCGTGCCCGTCTGGACAAGTGGCTCGGTCGACTGCACGTCCGTGCCCACGCGGCAGCCCGGGAACATCGAGAGGTCGACGTCGCACGCCGCGGATTTGTCCGTGAGGAGGATCGCCGCCGGCTTCGAGGCCGGATCGATGCGCGTCGAGAGGAACGTCTTGCCGACGCGCGCGTCGAGTTTGAGCGAGGTGCCTTCGGCAAGGTAGAGCTTCGTCGCCGTGCCGCCCGCCGCATCCGGGGTGCCGGAGATGCCGAGAATGCCCTTGAACACGCTGATGTTGCCGCTCATGCCGTCGTTGATGCCGGCGAGCGTCACGCCGTCCAGATCCGTCTCGCCGTAGATTTCGACGGACGCGACCTGCGCACCGTTGTCCATGATGTCGCCGTTGTAGACGAAGAGACCGCCGTCCGGACGGAAGACGTACTTGTTCTGATACGGCTTGATCGTGCCCGTATAGGTGAACGCGCCTTTCGACACGATCTCGACGCCCGGATATTCCGAGAAGTCGAGGTTCTCCGCCGCGTTGTTGCCGTGGAGAATGAAGCTGCCGACGGATTCCTTGTCGAGGCGCGCGAGAAGCGCCGCCGCGCCGCCGGAGTAGTCGGCGCTCACCGCGCCGCCTTCGAGTTTGAACGTGGCCGTGGAGCCGACGGCGAACGCGTTTGCGTTGCCGATCGTGACTTGGCCCTCCCTGACGATGAACGTCGAGGAGATGTCGCTGGGCGCCTGCCCATCGTTTGGCGTGAGGTACAGAATGCCGCCGCCCACCTTGACGATCTCGGCCGCGCCGCCCTCGGTCAGGTCGTTGATGGTGGTCCGGATCGTGGAGGTCAAGCCGGCGGGGACGTCGACCGTCATCCCGTTCTTGACGTTGAAGATGACGGGCGGCTCCACGAGCGACGTGCGCTGGCGCTGGATGCGGATGGTCGCGTCGTCGATGTTGACCGTGCCCGTCGTGGTGGTGACGTTGCCGTCCACGCGCAAGATGGAGTTGTTGAGCACGGAGCCGGGATGGAGGTTGAGCGTGCCGGAACCCGAAGCCGAGTTCGCCGTGAGGTAGATGTTCGGCGACGTGTCGGGCGTGCCGCTCGTGAACGTGCCGTACACGTCGAGCACGCCCGTTCCCGTGCCGGAGCAGACGTACGTCACGCCCTGAACGTTGAGTTCGCCGCCCTGCTCGACCGTGACATGCCCTTCGAGACTGCCGCCGTCGGCGATCCGCAGCGCACTTGTGAGATTCACGATGCCGTTCGTCTTGATGGTGAATTCGCCCGAACCGCCGGAATAGTGCCCCACGCGCAGGGAGCTGCCGCAGTTGACGATGCCAAAGGCGTCGTCGCGGCCGCCCACGACGCCCACGCCGTGGTTGTAGAGGCCGAGCGTGATCGAGTTGGCCGGCGTGGCGAATTCGCCGTTCGGAACCGCGAGCGTGAACGTGCCGCCGGCGACGTTGCCGAGCTCAACAAGATTGTTGCCGAGCGCGACCGTGACCACGCTGCCGTTGTCGATCGTGAGGCCCGTGTCCTTCGCCGCGTTCACCGTGATGAAGTGCACGGCGTTGCTCG
>CADCPA010000345.1 GCA_902803135.1 uncultured bacterium | reverse complement strand
CTTGTTGCCCACAAGCGTTGCAGAGCCGTTGAGCGTCACGTCGCCGCTGCCGACAAGCGCCGTATTCCATGTGTTCGTCGTGCCGTCAGCCTGGTTGAGCGTCCAGCCGCCCTCGGCACCGTCCTTGAAGCACGTCGAGATCCAGTTCGGAATCGCCCAGTTGGTGGAGGCGTTGAACTCGCCGCCCCGGAAGACGATCTGGCCGTCCTCTGTGTTGTCCTCGTATCTGGCCGTGAAGCCAGGGCCGCCGTAGTTGAACGTGCCGCCGTTCTGGACGAAACGCGCCTTGTTGTATCCGCCGAGCGACTGGTTGTTGCCGCGCAGCTGGATCGTCGCCTTGGCGATGTTCGCCGTTCCGGAATTCATCTGGAACTCCGCGTCCGGACCGTTGTAGGCGATGTAGAAGGTGGTGTTGGTGAGGTTCAGCGTGCCGCCGTCAACGGAGAGCACCGTCTTGACGTTGTTGCTGATGCTTGTGCCGTCGTCGCCGATCGCGACCTTCGGCGTGATGACCGTGGTGCCCTCCGCGATGGAGATGTTGGCCGAGGCAAGAGCCGTCGCCGTTCCGAGGCCCCATCCCACCATGAAGTTGTTGACGTCGATCGCGGAGTCCCTGAACACGATGTCGAGGCTCGTGTTTGCCACGTCGCCCATGCCGAGGCTGTGGCACCAGATGTCGGCGCCGGTGTACGTGCCGCTCTGGCGCAGGCGCACGGTTTCGGCGCCCTTCGCGCCCACGACCTTGAGGTTCTCCGTGTCGGCCGTGCTGTTGCGGATCATCGCGCCGCCGGTGGCCTTCATGTCGCCGGTGATGGTGCTGGTGTAGACGATGCTGCCGCCGGTGTGCGAGAGCGTGGCCCCTTCGGCGACGGTGATCGGGGCGCTGAACGTGGGCGTGCCGCTGCTGCAGGAGATGGTGCTGTCGCCCGACTCCGCCATGAGGGGGGCCGTGCCGTGGGTGGCTTCGGCGCCGTAGAACGACAGCCGCCCGCCCGCAAGGCGGATGCCGCCCGGCAGCGAGTAGGATGAGACGCCCTCGATCCGCAGCTCGTTTCCTTCGGGAACGAGGATCGAGCCGAGGTCCACCGTCGTTCCCACGAGGGTCAGCATCGCCGAGTTCCTCACCGTGAGGCACTTGCCGGGGCCGGTGAGCGTGTTGCGCGTGGTGCCGCGGACGGATCCGTACGCGGTGGAATGGCGGAAGTCGCTGCGCACCGTGCCGCCGATCGACGCGTCGTCGGTGAGCTCCACGTCGCTGAACGCGATGTAGCAGGGCGATCTCGTGCTGACGATCGCGCCGGCGCCGTCCACGCCGTCGCCGGCGATCTTGATGAGCTTGTCGTGCGTGATCGAATGGCGGGCAGGATCGTAGTTGTTGTCCGCGACGTTGTAGTTGATGTCGAGCGTGCCGCCCTTCTCGACGACGATCGGCGACGTGTCGGCCGTCGCGCCGAGCGCGCGCGTCGATAGGTCTTCGCCGAGCTTGAACACGCCGTTCGAGACGATGACGGGCTGCGCATCGAGTCCGCCCGTCGCGTTGAAGGTGAACGTGCCCTCGCCCGTCTTGACGATCGTGCCGGGGCCGCCGAGCTTGCCCGCGCCGTTGATCGTCACGTCGCCGTCCGCCGCGATCTTCACGTCGTTCGCCTGCACGTCTTCCGGCAGCGCGATCGTTCCCGCCTTGGCCACCGTCGCGTTCGCGTACGGGGAGAACGCCACCTGCTCGTTCTGCTGGTTCAGCCATGCCGCCACCGCAACCGACCACGTGGCGTCGTCGATGGGATTCCACAGGAGGTCCGCCGCCGCATCTCCGCCGGCCGTCGCCGTGTAGTAGAGGAAGCCGTCGGAGACGGAGAACGCGCCGACCACGCCGGCGGGCGCAAGCGCGCTGAACTTCGCCTCGTCGCCCGCCGCCACGCCGCCGAGAACGGGGTTCGCGACGCCGTTAACCAATGTGAAGTCCGTCATGTCAACCGTCACCGTGCCGCTCGCCGGCAATGCGAGCGAACCGTCGGACACGTCAAAATAGACGTTCTGCGCGGGCTTGAGGGTTGCGCCCGCGTCGAGCGTGAGCGCGTAGGGGTGGCTCACCACAACCGAGTTCGCAAGCACGGCGCCGGCCTTCACGGTCAAGGGACCATAGCCCTGCGCGCCCGAGAGCGCCACGTTCAACGTGCCGGCCGCCACGATCGTGCCGCCCGTGTGTTTCTTCTGGCGGCCCTGCATGATCAGCTCGCCCTCGCCCTCCTTCACGATCGCGCCTGCGGAGGCGTGGACGTGCGAGTCGAACGTGACGGCGTGCTCCGCCGTGTCGATCGTGAAAGTATGCGAATCGATGTTGATGCCCCAGTCGCTGTCCGTCGGAACGTCTTCCGCGATCGGCTGGAAGATCGTCATGTCGTCCGCGGCCGTGAGGCGAACATCCGCGTACAGCTGGAACGAATAGTCCTTGCGGTACATGCCGAAGCCGCCCGCGCCCACCACAATGTTCGTCACATAGAGGTTGATCTTCCCGTATCCGGTCACGTTCTTGTAGAGGCCGTGCGCCTCCACGGTGCCCACGTTGGGAGCCACGTAGTAGCCGAAGTCGCGCGGCGTGCCCACGCCGCCCACGGTGATGTCGCCAGTCGCGACGAGACGGCCGCCGTTGAGCCAGAACGCCAGATTGCCCGCCATGGCGACCGACTCGAACGTGGCCACGGAACCACCGTCGAGCCGCAGGCCGGGCTGGGCGGAGTTGTATGCGCTGGCAGAAAGCACCTTGCCGGAGAGGGTCGAGTTTTCGGCGAGAATGAACGGACGCCCCGCCGGCTGGAGCGGAATCGTCCAGTTTTCGGTGAAGGCGATCGCACCCGAAAGCGTGTGGCTCGGAATGTTCATTTCCGTGAGCGAGTCATCGGGTCGGGTGGCCGTGGCGCCGCCCTGGAAGGTCGGCGCGCACGCGAGGCAGTCGACAAGATACGTGCCGGAGAACTGGACCGGGCAGCTGAACGTCACCTTCGCGCCGGACGTGGTGACGATCTTCGTGACCGCGAGAGCCGTCGAACCGCCGACCGTGACGGGACTCGCGTTCTCGAAGCGGACCGTGTCGCCGGACGACGGCGCGGAAGCGGGCTGGACGCCGTTCACGCGCCAGTTCTCGCTCTCCGCCCAGTCGGCGCCGCTGGCGCCCGCCCACACGTAGTCGGTCGCCGCCGCGGAGCCGGCCATCACAAGCGCGCCGCCGACGAAGGAGAAGCCTTCGGGAACGGAGAAGCGCGCGTAGTCGGACGAAGAGACGCCGGTGAGAAGCACGGCCGGCGCGACGGGGCTGCCGGACGCCGAGACGGTGACGGATGCGCCCGGTGCAAGCGCCACTTCGCCGAAGTAACATGGCTTTGCGCTGTCGATCACAAGCGTCACCCCGTTTTCGAGATAGAGCGTGCCCGCGCCTTGCATCGGATTCGAGATCGTAACACCCGCGGCCACTTCAAGGCGCGCGCCAGCCGCGACGGTAACCGCGCCCGTGCCGATGGCCTCGTTCTTCGCAATCCTCAGCGTGCCGCCGCTCACCGTCACGGCGCCGGTCAGGCCGGAGCCGTGCGGATTCATGACGAGCGTGCCCGCGCCCGCCTTGAAGAGATTGCCTCCGCCGGTCGCGCCGCCAGTCCAAGTGATGGTATGGCTCTGCGTGTCGAATATCGTGCGCGAGTCGAGCGCAAGGCCCCAGTCCTTGGGGTTGCTGCTGTTGACGGGGCCGAAGATCTCGAAGTCGGCCGTGGCGTAGATGGTCTTGTTGCATCCGTCGAGATGCAGGGTGTAGTCCTTGACGGCGGCGCCGAGGCCCTTCGCGCCGATGTAGAGCGTGGGCACCTTCACGTAGCAGTTGCCCTGGCTGTACTTGACGACGCCGTCGGCCTCGATCACGCCGCTGTAGCTGTTGTCGCCGTCGAAGCCGACGTGGGAGTTGACATTGCCCCTTCCGTCGTTGACGCCGACCTGGTAGATGTCTCTGAGCTTCAGGCGGCCTTTCACGGATACGCGCGCGAAGTTGTTCATGGTCGTGACCTTGTCGAACTCGGCGTAGCCGCCCTCTTCGACCACGAGCGCGAGGCCATTGGGATTCGTGTCGGCGGTTGCGTCTGTGCTGACGCCGGCGAGCTGCTTGCCGTAGAGTCTGGACCCGGCTGGAACCACATAGGGATACGCGATCTTGCCCAGCGTCCAGTCCTGCGTGAAATGGATTTCGCCCGTCAGCGCATGGGAGGCGGCGTTGTCGGGATTCCCCTCGTCGGGGAGCGTGGCCGTGGCGCCGCCGGCGAAGTTGACGGCCTTCGACGTGCAATTGACGCGATACGCGCCGGCGAACTGCACGGGGCACGCAAACGTCGCCGCGCCCGCTCCCGAGTTCGCGATCTCGGTCGCAGTCAGCGTCTCGGGACCGCCAAATCTGACGGGGAGATCGGAATTGAGCGTGATCTTGCCCACCGTCGTCGCAGAGTCCAGGGAGATGACCGTGCGCGTGGAGACGACCAGCTCGTCGTCCGCCGTGAATGCGCCGCTCGGAGCAGGAGACCAGTTTGCCGCCGTGTTCAAGCTGCCGCTTGCGCCGCCGGTCCACGTGTACGTGGCCGCAGAGCACATTCCGGCCGCGAGCGCAGCCGAGATTCCAATCACCGCCCGAATCCTCATTTGCCACCTCCTTCTTCGGGGATGCCCAGCCTACAG
>CADCPA010000344.1 GCA_902803135.1 uncultured bacterium | reverse complement strand
TCGGGCGCGAACGACTCGTCGTACTCCGCCTTGCCCTCGCGTCCCATGCGGAACTCCGCGCCGGCCCAGAAGCCGATCCAGCCGTCGCCCGTCGCGTCGCAGAAAAGCGGCGCCTCGAAACGAATCACGCGATTGCTCCGGAGGTCGAGCGCCTTGACCGACGCAATCGTGCCGTCCGCGTTCTTCTCCACGCCGAAAGCCCGCACGAGGGTGCGCAGGTCGATGTTCCTCTCGTCCTCCACGATGCGCATGCGCCGTCTGTCGCACAGTGCGATGTTCGCGTCGCGGTTCATGAAGAACCCGCGCAGTTCCTTCACGAGGTCGTATTTCGCCTCGCCCGCGCAATAGACGCGGATCTCGCCGGAGGCGTTCCCGCCCAGCACGGGCCTATCCTGCACGAGTGCGACCTTGAGCCCGCGCCGCGCCGCCGCCACCGCCGCACACGTCCCCGGCATTCCTCCGCCCACGACGACGAAATCCGCCTTGACCGTCTCGGCCACGTCCGCCTTGTCGACCTTGAGCGCGCCGACGGGCGGGACGCTCTTCCGCGCGTCCGAGTCGAACACGATTCCCGCACAGCGTCCGTCGAAGCCCGTCAAGTCCTCAAGTGCGACCGTCGCGGCGTCGCCGTCGATCCTGACAACGCCGCCGTCCTCCCATGACCATTCGCGGCTTCCCGCGCCGAACACCTTTGCGGTCGCAGAAGACGGCGACCCTCCCGTCAGAGGCTGGCCGTCCACAAGAACGCGGAACCGCCCCGGCGCCCCGTCGGCCCAGTTGCGCGTCCGCACCCACACGCGGTAGTTCCCCTTTTCGGGAAACGCGACGCGGGCTTTCGCGTCCGTCACGCGCACGCCGAGCCCGTGCGCCAGCAGATACGGCGAGCCCATGACGTCCATGAACTGCGCGTCAAGCACCCATCCGCCCGCGTCAAAGCCCTGGGGATGCACCTCAACCTGCGCCGCGCCTGCCGCCAGCGCCGCCAGCGTCGCGAGCATCGTCCCAACTTTTCTTGCCTTGTTTTTCCTTTGCATGGCGCAAGCATATCATGTCCAATACGGCCATACAAGGGGGAAAGTGTTTTTTTTGAATAATTCGGATGCGGCACGGCCCGCCGGAGGCCGCCCTGCATTTCACTTGCCTCTAAATTCGCAAATCGGTTTTGATTCCCGCAGGGAAAGTGGTATACTACCGCCATGGAAAACACACATGACACCGTGAAGCCCAACGCGCGGGCGCTGATTCCGTTCCTCGTCTTCGCCGTCTTCTACGTGGGCCTCTCCCTCTACGCGAAGTACGTCCACAACGTCGACATGGCCTTCTACAAGGTCCCCATGCCCGTCGCGTTCCTCGTCGCCTCCGCGACGGCGTTGATCTTCAACCGCCAGCAGACGCTCGAGAAGAAAATCGACACCTACGCCGCCGGCATGGGCGAAACGAACATCATGATCATGTGCCTGATCTTCATCCTCGCCGGCGCGTTCGCCGCCGTGGCGAAGGGATCGGGCGCCGTCGACGCCGCCGTGACGATCGCACAGTCGTTCATCCCGCCGCGCCTCATGGTCGCGGGCGTCTTCCTCATCTCCTGCCTCATCTCCCTCGCCATCGGCACGTCCTGCGGCACCATTGCCGCCGTCGCCCCGATCGCCCTGGGCTTCGCCGCCCCCCTCCATCTGCCGCCCGCCCTCCTGCTCGGCGCCGTCGTCGGCGGCGCGATGTTCGGCGACAACCTCTCGATGATTTCCGACACGACGATCGCCGCCACCCGCACCCAGGGCGTGCGGATGAAGGACAAGTTCCTCGCGAACATCCGCCTCGCCGCCCCCGCGGCCCTCGGCGCGCTCGTCTGCTACGCGGTCATGGGATCCTCGGCCGGCGCCGTCGAATCGCCCGCCATCACCTTCCAGCACGTGCTGCTCGTGCTGCCCTACATCCTCATCCTCGTGCTGGCCCTGCTCGGACTCAACGTCATGCTCCTGCTTTTCTCCGGCACGGTGCTCGCCTCGCTGATCGGCACCTGCCTCGGCCACACGTCCCTCTTCGACGTCGTGGACGCCGCCGGCAAGACGGTCACCCCCGGCCTCCTCGAACTTCTCGGCAAGGGCACCCTCGGCATGAGCGAAACGCTGATCGTCGCCATCCTCGCCGGCGGTCTCTTCAGCACCATCCAGGCCAACGGCGGCGTTCGCTGGCTGACGGACCGCATCGCCCTGCTGGTCCGCGGCTCCCGTACCTGCGAGGCGGGCGCCTTCCTGCTCGTCGCCCTCGTCAACCTCTTCACGGCGAACAACACCGTCGCCATCGTGATCGCCGGACCGATCGCCAAGACGTGCTCGGACAAATTCAACGCCAATCCCGTGCGCATCGCCTCCGTCCTCGACACCGCCTCGTGCGTGATCCAGGGCCTCATCCCCTACGGCGCCCAGATTCTCATCGCTCTCGGCGTCGCCGCCACGAGCGAACTCCAGGTCGGCGCCTTCGACCTCGTCAAGTGCCTCTACTACCAGCCGCTCCTCGCGCTGGCGGTCTTCATCTCGATCGCCCTCTCCAAGAAGGCCAAGGCCGTCCCGGCCTGATCGTCCGGCCGTCTCCGGCGCACGGCCGGGAAAAAGAATCCGCCGAACGGTACGACCCGTTCGGCGGATGGCTTTCAGCCTTTCGGCAACCTGTCCCGGTTAGCCGATCTCAATGGCGCGGGCCTGCGTTTCCGGACGTTTCTTCACCGTCACGCGCAGCACGCCGTTCTCGAGCTTCGCCGCCAGCGACGCCGGATCGGCCGTCTCCGGCAGATCCACGCTGATCGCATAGTTCTGACGCCCGAATTCCGACACCACCTGCTTGAAGCCCGCCGGCGCCTGATAGGCCGTCGCCGTCTTCAGAACAAGCGTGCGGTTCTCCACGTGGAGCTCCACGTCGCCCTTGGCGACGCCCGGAATCTCGAATGTCAGATCATACCCCTCCGGCCGTTCGTTCATCGTCGCCGTCGGCACAATGTATTTCATCTCGCTCATGTCAAACCTCCTTCTTCCCACAGGTTAACCTTCGATCGCAATGTGACGCACGCCCGGCGCATCGGCCTTCGGCAGCACAATGCGCAGGATGCCGTCCGTAAACTTCGCATTCGCCTTCTCCGCGTTCACCCGGAACGGCAGCTCCAGACGACGCGACCACTTCGGCGTCGGCACCTCGCCCGGCTTGCCGTTTTCATCGACCGGCACCTCCGGCTTGTCCGCCACCACGACGGCCTGCGGCTCAAGCGCCAGCGCCACATCCTTCGCCGTACGGCCCGGCAGCTCGACGTCGACCATCGCGGCCGTCTCGTCCAAATACACGTTCACGGGCGGGAAACGTCCCGCGGCACGCGCCTGCATCGTGCGAAACGCACGGCTGTTGTCGTTGAAGAGCTCGTCCAGCAGGCCCATCAGCGGATTCATATTCATCAGTGTATTCATTTGCCACCTACCTTTCATTTGACCAACGCCAGTTGAAAAGCAACTCGCGTGCCAACTGCGTCCCGGCACATTTCCGCGCCGCAAACCGTGCCATCATGGCACACGATGTGACAATTGCGTCCCTGTGGCACAACACAGGAAAAGGATTGTGCCAAACGCGATTTCATCACCCGTGATTGTTCGCTTTTCCTGCCCCGTCGCCACCGAAATATGCTATAATCTTCCGCATGAAAAAATGGACTGTTTCAACCTTTCTGGCGGCGAAGGGCCAGCAGAAGCTCGGCTGCTGCACGGCCTATGACGCCTGTTTCGCCCGTTTGGCCGACGAGGCCGGCGTGCCCTGCATCCTCGTGGGCGACTCGATGGGCATGATGATGCTCGGCCATGAAACGACCCTGCCCGTGAAGATGGAGGAGACGTTGAGCGCCACGGCCGCGGTTGCACGCGCGGCAAAGAACGCCCTCGTCGTGGCGGACCTTCCCTTCGGCAGCTACCAGTGCGGCGACGACCTCGCCATGGCCAACGCCGTCGCCTGCCTCAAGGCCGGTGCCGACGCCGTGAAGCTGGAGGGCGGCGCGCGCGTGTGCGGCCTCATCAAGCGCATGACCGAAGCCGGCATTCCCGTGCTCGCCCACGTCGGCATGACGCCCCAGAGCGTCAACGCCTACGGTGGCTTCAAGAAGCAGGGCAAGACGCGCGAAGCGGCGGACCGGATTCTGAAGGATGCCCTCGACGTCGAGGCCGCGGGCGCCTTCGCCGTCACGCTCGAGTGCGTGCCGGACGAACTTGCCGCCGAAATCACCGCCGCCGTGAAGATCGTCACGATCGGCATCGGCGCCGGACCGGTCTGCGACGCCCAGTGGCTGGTCATGCACGACCTGCTCGGGCTCAACACCGGCCATGTGCCCTCCTTCGTCAAACAGTACGCCCAGCTCGGCGAACTCGCCAAGGCCGCGTTCGCCCAGTATGTCCGGGAAGTCGCCGACGGCGTCTTTCCGCCCGT
>CADCPA010000343.1 GCA_902803135.1 uncultured bacterium | reverse complement strand
CGCCGTACCCCGTCGCGCGCGCGAACCGCGCAATCACCTCCGCCAGTTCGTCGATGGCCGCATAGTTTTCACCGTCGCCATTGGAAGCGACATTGTACGGCTGGCCGGACGCCCCGCGCACACAAATCGTCAACAGACCGTCGACTGCATCGTCAACATAAATGTTATCGCGCCGCGCGAAACCCGCTTGCTTGAAAACGAGATTCTCGCCGCGCGCGGCCTTTGCGAGGAATTCGTAAAACGCCGTCTTCGGAGGCACGGGACAGGGGCCGTAGACATATCCGAGACGGGCGATCAGAATCCGGAGTCCGTACTGGCGTCCGTAGGCCTGCGCGACGACTTCGACCATGCGCTTCGACTCCGAATACGGTGCCGTGGGGGAATCCAGATTTTCCGCCGTGCACGTCTCATCTTCGCCCACGGACCTTTCTTCCGCCGCCGTCCCGTAGACTGTCGCGGATGAAAAAACGACGAGCGCACCCGCCACCGCCCGCGTGCGCTTCTGCTCCGCCAGATAGTCGAGGCAGTGCATGACGCCGAGGAGATTCGCCCGCACCACCGAAACCGGCTCCTCGCGGATGACCTGCCCCGCAATCGGCCCCGCCGCGTGGAAGATGCAATCGACGGTGCCCAGTTCCGCCGGCAACGGACATGTCGCATCCCATTTCAGCAACGAAAGCGGCGAAGAATCGAGGCAGTCGGCGAACACCTGCTCGAGGCGAGCGCGCGAGCGACCCGAGGCGACCACGCGGATGCCGTCGAACGTCAGCAGGCGACGGACGAGATTGTTGCCCAAAAGGCCGCTCGCTCCGGTCACCAGCACCGTCTTGCCGCAAAAGATGTCATTGGAAAAGTCCATGGTCCTCACCTTCTCGCTCACAGGGCGTTCAACCGTGCAAAGACATTGGGAGGCAAAGCGGGCTCGAGCGCCGTGCACGGATTCCCCTTGGGCAGAAACGGCGTCAGCGGCAACGCTTCGGGAATGTCGAGTGAAAGCAGCACGGGGCCGAGGTCGCCCTTTAGCAGATCACGCAGCTCGGACGCATCCAGCTGGTCGAACACGCGGTGGGACAGTCCGTAGCCCCCGGCGATCGCCGCCCAGTCCGGACACCCATATCCCGACGTCTCCGTCACATGGAGCGCCGGCCGGCCTGTCGCAAGCTCGCGGTCGCGGACCATGCCGGAAGCCCGGTTGTCGACCACGACGACTACCACCGGCAGCTGGCGGCGGACGAGATACTGGAGTTCCTGGACGTTCATCTGCAGTCCCTGGTCGCCCACCACGCACAAAACCGGACGCGTCAGCGCCTCGCAGACGCCAATCGCCTTGCCGAGCGCGCTGCCGAGCGCCCCGAACGACTTCGAATAGACAAACTTGTTATTAGCCCCGATTAAGACAGCCGCCCGCGACAGGAAGAACTCATGGTTGCCCACGTCGCAGACAACAGGCGTTTCGTCCGGAGTCGCCGTCAGCAGACGGGCCAGCGCCGCAACGGCGACGTTCACGTCGGTTTCTTTCAGCTCGGACGCGAGGGTACGGCAGGTCTCGCACCATGCCGTATGGTCACCCGCGTCAAAAGGCGTAGACGCTGACACCGCCTCCAGCAGCTGTACCAGATCGACGTTTCGACAGAGGGCATTCGGAATCTCCCGCGCGAATTCCGTCGCATCGACATCATAGCGCAGCAGACGCGCCTGGGCGAACACGTGGGCGAAACTCGGGGACGTCACGGGAACATGGACCCGATTGCCGAGGGCGACGACCAGATCCGCCTTCGCGAGAATGAAGTTGGCCGCGCGCAGGCCGTGGCTTCCGATGTAACCGAAGTAGTTCGCCTCGGCGGCCGCGACATCATGGCTGAAACGGCTCGAGAGCACGGGTACCTCCAGCCGGGCGGACACCCGACGGAACAGGTCCTCGGCTCCGGCCTGTTTCACACCGTCGCCCACGAGGAGGACCGGACGCCGCGCCGCCTTCAGGCGGCCGACCAGCTCCGCTGCCAACGACGATGCCGGCGCCGCGCATGACGCCGTATCCGCAGATCCCACAACACACGGCAATTCACACCCGAACAGCTTGGCCGCCACGTCGAGCACGACCGGCCCCTTCCGTCCCGACATCGCGAGACGACAGAGGCGTTCGAAGACCGGGACAACATCCTCCAGCACGTCAAGGCGGACCGCGTCCTTGACGATTCCCTTCACGAGCGCGCAGACATCGATCTCCTGATCCGCCCGCACGCGCATATTTCCCGGCAGTTCGGGCGTCGCGTGGGCCGTCACGAACAGCACCGGCACGGAATCGCAATACGCCTCGGCGATCGGCGTAATCAGATTGGTGAAGCCGGGTCCGCGCGTCGCATACGCGACGCCGAGCGTCCCCGTGGCCTGGGCGAAGCCGCAGGCGGCGAATCCCGCCCCCTGCTCATGGTAACACAGATGGGGCGTCAACCCCGACTGCGCCTCAAGCGCATAGAGGAAATCCAAAACGACGCCTCCGGGAATGCCGAACGCGTGCGTCACGCCCTGTGCGGCGAGCTGGGCGGCCATGAACGCGGCAACCGTCATGCGTGCCCCCGTTCTGCCCGAATTTCATGCACGATCCGCTCGGCCACCGCGGGATCGAAGCGGATGCCCTCGCTGCACGCGCGTAGCCGCGAAAAGGCCGCCGCCATTTCGGGAGTCGAAAGCCCCGCCGCCGTGAAGACGCCGACATAGGTGGGGTTGCGTCCGTTCAGGGCCGAAAGCAGATAGGGAATCGAATAGCCCCAGGGCGAGGTCTGGAAGATGGGCTGGATGTACTTTTCGGCGCACGCAAAGATGTTGTCGACCCGATAGGCTCCGCCGAAATTCTCGTTGAGATACGTCTCCAGCAGCTCCAGACAAAGATTGCCCGCACCGCGGCCGATGCCCATCACCGAGGCGTCCAGCATCAGCTCGTGCCGCCAGGGATGTTCACAGATCGCCACCATGTTCGACACGGCCTGCTGCATGTTGTTGTGCGCATGGTAGCCGAGATAGATGCCGGGGCCGAGATGCGCGTCCGCCACCTCGGCATACGCCAGCAGCCGTTGTTTCGTCAGCAGACCGAACGTGTCGACGATGTAAATGCTCCGCGGCGACAGCTGCGAGAACCGCGCCACGAAGTCGGCGAATTCCTCCAGCGAGTACTGCTCGATGCGCGTCGCCTGGATGGAAACCTCATACCCCTTCGCCAGCAACGCCTTCGCATAGGCGACGCTTTCGGGAATCATGCGCTTCCACACGACGAGGCGCACGAGGTCCACGGTCTGTTCGGACCGTTCTGGAAAGGCATCGACAGGATACCCATAGCCGATTTCCACCATAGCCGCCAGCTTGTGGCGCGACGGACGGAAGATGCGCGCGATCTGGTCCATCGTGCTGTACTCCAGCCGTCCTGGCTCGTAGATGCCGGAACGGATGAAGGCGAGCTCCACGTAGTCCACGCCGGAAGCGGCGTTCAGCTCGACGATCTGCCGCGCAGGTTCGTCGCCGAACTGCCAGTTGTTGACGTAGCCGCCGTCGCGAAGCGTGCAGTCGAGTACGTGAACCGTGTTCTTCATCTCACTTCCAGGCCTTCGTCCAAGGGGCTGCGCCGCGCGCCCAGAGATCGTTCAGCAGTTCGTACTCGCGGCTCGTGTCCATGCACTGCCAGAAGCCCTCGTGCCGATAGACGGCCATGTCGCCCTTCGCCGCGGCGGCCCTCATCGGCATCTGCTCGAAGGCCATCTGCGGGTCGGACGTCAGATAGTCCGTGAGGAAACGGCGGGAAACCGCCATGAAACCGCCGTTGATGAAGCTGTTCGACACCAGCGGCTTCTCCTGGAATCTGGCGACGCGCGCCCCATCGAGTGCGATCTCGCCGAAACGCGCGGCGGGCCGCACGGCGGAAATCGTGATGGCGCGTCCCTCGGCACGGTGCGTGCGCAAGACCGCGGCGACGTCGATGTCCGCCACGCCATCGCCGTAGGTGAGAAAGAACGCGTTGTCCTGCGGCTTCAGGTATCGAGCCGCCCGCCACACGCGCCCGCCCGTCAACGTGTCCAGTCCCGTGCCGGCCAGCGTCACTTCCCAATCGCTCTCGGGCACCTCGCCGTGGAAGGCGATCTTCGGCTCGTGGCCCAGCGTAATCGTCGCATCGCTCGTGCGCAGATGATAGTTCATGAAATAATCCACAAACGCCTCGCGCTTGTAGCCGAGGCAGAGAATGAACCGACGGCACCCGAAGGCGGCATAGGTCTTCATGATGTGCCAGAGGATCGGCTGCTCGCCAATCGGCACCATCGGCTTGGGCAGCAGCTCCGTGACATCGCGCAGACGTGTGCCCTTGCCGCCGCAGAGGATCATCACCGGCGGCATCTCTTGTTCAGTTGCTGGGTTGTTCACAGGCAATCCTTTCTCGCCTCTCGTCTCTTGTTCATTCCGCTTTTCCGGACGCCCCTGCGCGCCGGCCGAACACCTCGAACAGCAGACAGGGCAGAAGCACGAGCTGAACGATGATGAAGACGATGAAGATGAAATCGAGATGGTAGTCCGTCAGGGCGAAGAGCAGTCCGGCCTTCAGCGCATAGAGCGGCACGAGATACCAGAGGAACCGGAAACGTCCCAGCGCGGTCTCGTACGTCATGAAGCAGAGGTTCGCCACGGCGAGCACGTTGTAGATCGCCACCAGGAACATCTCGTACGAGAACGACTGGTAGACACGCCACTCCGCCGTCAGACCGAGCAGCCAATGCCCGCCCAAGAGCAGCAGAATGGCGATGCCGCCCCCCCCCAGATACGTACCGAGAACGG
>CADCPA010000342.1 GCA_902803135.1 uncultured bacterium | reverse complement strand
TTTCCGCCTAGCATGTCAATCAGTCCCCGAACAGCTCGCTCTCCAGCATCGCGCACAGCGCGTGGTAGACTGGCAGATGGTACTCCTGCACCTGATACGTCTCGTCGGCCGGCACACAGACGGCGATGTCGCAGACCTCGCGGAACCGTCCGCCCCCCGCTCCCGTGAGACCGACCGTCGCCACCCCCAGCGCACGGGCGAGAACGGCGGCCAGCACGCAGTCGCGCGAATTGCCGCTCGTCGAGAGAACGAGCAGCGTATCGCCCGGCTTCGCCAGCCCCAGCACCTGCTGGGCGAAGGCCGTCTCCCATTCCACGTCGTTCGCAAAGGCGGTGAGGACGCCGCTCATCGAGACGAGCGAAACGGCCCCGAGGGACCCTTCCAGCGTCTCCGCCAGATGCTCCCCGTCGGGCCCGGATGCGATCAGCTTCGCCTTGAGGTCCGCCGGCAGGTCGCGGCGCCGCTTGAACTTCTTCAGCAGTTCGCCCACGATGTGTTCGGCATCGCCCGCACTGCCGCCGTTGCCGGCGCAAAGCACCTTGCCGCCCGCCCGAAAGGTCTGCAGGAGCGCGCGATACGCCGCTTCGACCGATTCGCGGCAGACAGCCAGAGCCGGGTAGCGCGCAAAGAGATTCTCGAAGATGGCCTTCGTCGTCGGATTCATGACGCTATTCTAGCACAGGCAAAGAAAGCGTGCAAGGCGGAATTCGGAGCGGGGAAACGCGAACCGGGACGAGGTCATTTCAACCGGTCCATGAGGTTCTTGTTGTACGTCCAGGCGGGCTTGTCGATCTTGCCCTGGAGGCGGAAGTCGAACAGCGCCTTCGAGAGGAGCCCGACCGACCAGTTGATCGGGAGGGTGATCTTGCCGAGCACGGACTCGTTCTGCGTAAACGCGAGACGCACCGTGAAGTCGAGGTCGTCCGTGACGAGATTGTAGGTGCCATGCCCCTGCAGGGAAAAGAGATCGCCTTCCACACGGACGTTCGACGCAGTCAGCACGCCCTTGTCGAGCGTATAGTCCATCGACGCGCGCGAGAGGTTCACCAGGCCCGAAATGCCCGGCACATTACGCGCCAGGAAGTCCGTCAGGCCGGCGAAGAGCTTCATCTGCGCCAGATGCCCTTCGCGGCAGACGACATGGCCGGAACCGCCCAGCTCCGCAACGACGTTCGTCGAGAGCGGTCCCGTCAGCGTCATGTTGGCGTCGATCTTGCCGTGGCGGTCGCCGGCATCGAACTTGAACGTCTCCGCCAGATCCGTCAGCGTCACGTCGCGGCAGTCGAGATTGACGCGGAACGTCGCATGGTCCTGCTTGAACTCGGGGATGGACAACCGCGCGTCGCCGCGCACCAGCCCGCCCCGCGGCGCCTGGGCGACGACGTTCGTGAACGTGACGTCCGTCCCCTTCAGGTGGAAGACGCCCGACGCGTCGACGAGCGGCACCGAAAAGAGCGTGCCGCGCGCGAAGGCCACCGAGCCGCGCAGGTCGTTCGCCGCCGCATGCTTCGGATCGACCGCGAGGCGCCCCTTCAGCGTGATGTCGGGCGCCGTCTCGGGCACGAGGCAGTCGAGCGTGCCGTCGTTCATCACGTCCGCAATCGCCAGCGCGTTGCCGAGCGACGTGTGGCTCTCGACGTCGAACACGACGTAGCCGACGTCGTTCGTGTTCTCATAGACGATCGTGCCCTTCATCTTCGTGCCGTCGCGCAAACCGACGTCGAGCGGCTTCTCGGGCGTGCCGACTTCGATCCGCGCGTTTTGGAACGTATCGCGCACGAAGACGCGGATGTCCACCGTGCCGTCGGCCTTCTTGAACGGAACCCCTTCGTAGAGTCCGTCCCGCGGATGCAGATCGAGGAAGATGTGCAGATCGTTGTTGCGCAGGTTGACGTCGAACCGGCAGGCGGCATCGACCGGCGGCTCGACCTTCGTGAAGGCGTCCATGAACGGCAGCGCATTCATGATGTCGATCGCGACGAGCATCGGACGGATGTTGTGCTGGCGCGTCTGTCCATGGACAAACCCCTTCACCTGCTGCTGTTCGACGTCAAGCTCGACGTTGCCGTTCAGCGTCATCAGCGCATCGGCATCCCGCCACTGGAGATGGATCTGCTCAATGCGCATCGAACTCCGCGTGAAGGCGACGGAGGGCACCTCGACGTATTTCGGGGTCACGCTGAGGATGTCCGGCCGGATCAGCGTCACGCGGAACGGCTTGATTTCCGGAAGTTCGAATTCGACCGCCTCGTTCTTTTCCTTGAAGTCCGGCTGGCCCGGGTACTCGATGGAGTCCGGCACATAGTACCCCTCCGGCAGACGCGGATACTTGAGGTCCGTCAACGTCGCGCCCAGCAGCATATACTCCCACGACCAGGGAATGCGGCGCAGATCCAGCTCCAGATCGACGAGAGACGCGGAGAGAAACGGCGTCACCGGCTCGTCGGCCTTCGTGTGGTGGCGCCGCTTCTCGAACAGCCGGACATTGCGGATCTTGAGCCCATGCGAAAACCGGAACGACGCCGAATCGGCCTTCACCAGCACGGCTCCGCGGGACAGACGCTCGAGCACGAAATTCAAAACCGGACGCGGAACCCGCTGCTCGAAAAAGACGACGGCGACAAACGCAATCAGGAGAAAAACGGCTCCCACGGCCGCAAGATACTTGAAAAGGCGCCCCAGCTGTTTCAACGAAGCTTTCATGGGACGCACTCCTACAACCAACTCCATTCCGGATTGGCAGCCCCTAGCGGAGTCGAACCGCTCTTACAAGGATGAGAACCTCGTGTCCTAGCCGATAGACGAAGGGGCCACATTGTTT
>CADCPA010000341.1 GCA_902803135.1 uncultured bacterium | reverse complement strand
CAGCCAGGTCCACGCGCCGTCCCTCCGGCTCATGCAGCTCAACGAGTCCAACGAGTACGTCACCGTCTGGACCGAGACCAACGGCCTGGCCCGGACGTTGGCATCGGCGAAGGAGTACGCAGACGCCGCGATCACGAACGCGGCCCCGCGCGCCTGGTCCCGCACCACGTCCGGCCTCGGCGCGGAGGCGCCCGCAAACACCACATGGATCTCCACGCCCACAACCGTCATCGCTGGCGGGTTCGAGTACGCCAAGTTCGTCGACACCTACGGCGAGGTGTGGGTACTCACATCCAACGGCATGGCCGCCGAGTTCAATCCCGACACCAACGCCTACTTCCGCATCACCGCCGACGATGGCACACCCGTCTTTTCGATCGAGAAGTCCGATGCCCAGCTGGTCGGCGCGAACGCCTCGGGAATCACTGTTGGCGAAAGCTCGATCACGATACCGGTTCCCGTTGTCTCGTCCGCCGCGCCTACCATGTACTGGCGGTATGCGCTGGATTCCGGCGACTGGGCAGACGAATCGTCGCCTGCCTCGAACATGGACGTCATGTGGGAGGGAAGCGCCGGGACGTGGCAGTGCAACGTCACCTTCAACGGCACGCGCCCGCCTTCGATGTTCTTCAAGTTCAACTTCCTCCAGGAAGGCGGCGTCGTGATCCGGAACAACGCCACCACGGATCTCTCGTCCGGCATCTACATCAACGGCATCAAGTATGTGCCGGTCGCAAACGGGAGTACGCTCACATGGCAAGCGCAGTGATCGAGGCCCTGCTGGCAGGATTCCAGGCGTCCGTCCTGTGGCTGTGCGCCATCCTCGTGCTTGCGTTCGCGGGCATTGCGATTGCGGCGAATCTCCGGCGCGCGGCCCGCGTCGCGAAGCGTCGGCTACGCGGCACATCGGTCGCGCTGGCCGTCCTCGCGGTCGCCTGCACCGTCCTCGCCCGCAAGGGCACCGTGACGGTTGACGACCCGTACATCCAGAACGCCGGTTCCTACCTTACCAACGACATCGTGCATGTCGCGATCGCGAAGCGAACGCCGCTACTGCCGGACGACACGGAGATCCTGGTATACGCCCGTCAAGTTGAATCCACCAACGTCACAGACTGGGTGCGCCTCTCTCCGCACCTCGCCTTTGCAGACCACCCATACGACTACGCGCTTCCCAACGCCACGAACCACGACGTGCTGGTTGCGGCGAGCTTCACGCCTGCCCCGACCGTCCACACGAACGGCGTCTGGCAGATGAAAGGCTTCACCATCCCCGGAACCGGCAAGGCCGCGTTCCCCAACACCCGTATCAGAAAGGAGTAATCAACATGAAGAAAGCAGTTGTCATCCTATCCGCCGCCCTGTGCGGCATCGTTCTCGCCGACGAGGTGGTCGCCACCACGCTCCTCGCCGACGGCTCCACGAACACATGGACGCAGGCCGACCTTCAGGCCGCGCTCGGCTTGATGAACCGCATGTACTGGCGAGACCAGGAGACCGACGCCGGCCGCCGCAAGTGGCACGGCGACCGCATCGGCCAGTACGTGCTGCCGACCGGCGAGACCAACGCCGTCGGGCGCGAGGTTTTCGTGCGCGTGGACCTGTATGCCGACGGATTCGTCATGACGAACCGAGCCGTCCGCGCGAGGAACTCGATCATCCGCGATCCAGAGGCCGCCGCGAAGGCAGCAGCCGAGGCGAAGCGCCAGGCAGAGGAGGCCCGCCGCGCGTGGGAACAGGCCAACCTGCCACCAGACCTCGCCGCCCTGCGCGCCTTGCAGCGTCTCGCGGGCGAGACGAACGAAGTCACGGTCATCGTCAGCCCGTAACCATTTCCCGCCAGGACCTCCACGTTATCTCATGTCAAGACTCCTAAGAAACACGTGACAGGCACAGCGGGACTCTCATCTTCCGGCAATTCCGCCGGTTGTAAACAAGGAGTAAACATGAAGAAGATAACGATACTGGCCGCGCTCGTCGCGGTGTTCGCTGGTTGCACGAGTTCGACCAGCATCAAGTGGGGCGGCAAGAAGGCCGTCCGCAATGCCGATGGCGCCGTTATCACGGCCGCCAACGGTTCGCCATACTACGAGGCCGAGCCGAACGTCTACGAGGACTTCAACTGGCTCACGAAGCGCGAGGAGCGCGATGTGAAGGTTGACGTGCAGTCTGACGGTGCCTACACGGCATCACTCGGCAGCCGTGTGAATGACGTGTCGACAAACGGCATCGCCATGGTCACGGGCGGCATCAACGCCCTGACGAAGCTCGTCTCCACCTGCGCGGCGGCGTACGTCACGATCGCGGGCGGTGGTGCT
>CADCPA010000340.1 GCA_902803135.1 uncultured bacterium | reverse complement strand
GGCGAGGAGCTTGAGCGGCGCCGGCAGCGCGCCCGCGTTCAGGTCGTTCGCGAGCTGCTGGGCTTCGGCGGCCGTGAAGCTGCCCTCGATCTGGCCGTGGGCGCCGATTTCGCTCTTGATGACCGGCGCGGAAACGAGCGTGTCGTCGAGGATGATCGCGAGCTGGCGGCCGCGGTCGCTCGGATTCTTCGGGCCGTGCGCGACATAGTTGCGCGTGACGTCGGAGAAGAGCTTCGCGCCCTTCGAATTGAAGGAGAAGCTGATGGCGAGCGAACCCGTGTTCGGATCGCGCTCGACGGCGGCGGAAGTGAGATATTCGCCCGTGATCGGCACCGGATTGCCCTTGGCGTCGCGCGCGGCGGAGCTGCGGCTCACGAACGCGCCCGTGTAGGACAGGCCGTCCTTCGCCTTCTCCAGCATGAACTGATAGCGCGGATCAGGCACGTGGAAGGAGGAGAGACGGGCCGCATAGCCCGGCGTCGCCGCGATCTTCTCGAAGTCCTTCGTGCGCACGAAGCCGGCGCCGCCGCGCTCATACCCTTCCGGGCAGGCGTCGGTGGCCATCAGCTTGTTGACGAGCTCGTCGTTGCGCGGATGGGTGAGGCGGAACTCGAGGAACGCGGCGCTCTGGAGCGACTTCTTCGTCTTCGCGCGCGTCTCTTCGTCGATGCCCGGCAGCTGCACGAGGAGGCGGTGATCCTTCATGCCCTGGATCACGGGTTCGTTCATGCCCATGCCGTCGACGCGGCGGCGGACGACCTGGATCGTACGCGCATCGCAACCGTCGAGCGTCGCGTTGATCTGCTTCTCGATCGCTTCCGTGTCGTTCGAGATGGCGGGATTCGCGGCGATGATCGTCTCGCGGAGCTTGTCCTTGTCGACGCCCAGCGTGAAGGACGTACCGCCTTTCAGGTCAAGACCATAGCGGAGCTTGCCCTCCTCGACGACCTTCCCCTGGCTGTCGGTCCTGGCCAGCGGCGGATAGGTGACGTAGATGGAAAAGACCGCGATGATCAGCAGCGCGAGCCACTTCCAAATGTCGTTGCGCGACGACGTAGAATCGTTATTCATTCGTTAACCTCTTGAGTCCTGATACAAAACAGAAATAATATTATAGTAAATCCGCGGGCGAATGGCAAGGGCGAATCAATTCTTCGGCACGCCCTGCGTCTTGTCGTTCGTCGTCACGCGCACCGTCTGCGGCAACGAGGCGACGAGCGCGCCGTCGATGACGTTCGCATCGCTCAGATTGAGACGCGTGAGACCCGGCAGCTTCGTCGCGAAGGCGATGGAGACGGGCTGCGCGTTGCGGCCGCCGGAGAGGTCAACCGACTTGAGCGCCGTCAGACCGGCGAGCGCGTCCGTATTCGTGAACGAGCTGCCCGGCAGTTCCAGAACTTCGAGCTTTTTGCAGTTCGCGAGGAACGCGAGATCGCCCACGGCCGTCGAAAGCGCGCCGCCGTTCATGTCCCACAGGCGCAGATAGGTGAGGTTCGGCAGCGAGCCGATCGGCGAAAGGTCGTCGATCTTCTCGGCGAAGATCTTCACTTCCTCGGCCTGCGGCACCTGGCGCAGCCAGGCGACCGACGTCATCTTGGTGAGGCCGCCGTGGAACTTCTTCACCTGCTTGAGCAGACCGAGCGACGCATAGCCCTCGGGCGTCGACTTCGCCGCGTAGAAGTAGACGCGGTCGAGGTTCGGACACGCCGCGAGCGGCGCAAAGCTCTTCACTTCGGCGCCGTAGCACTCCAGGTCGGTGAGCACGGCAAGTCCCGCGAGCGGCGTGAAGTCGTCGATCTGGCAGTAGGTGAGCGAGAGCGTCTTCAGCTTCGCCATGCCCGCGAGCGGCGTCAGGTCGAGCGCCTTGAGGTTCTTGAGTTCGAGACGCGTCACGTCGCGCAGCAACGCCAGCGGACGCACCGACGCGAGGGCGGACTTGTCGATTGTCACCCTTCCGGCGTTCGGGAACTGGAGAAACGCCGCCGCAAGCGTCGCCTCGTCCACATTCTCGAACGACAGACGGAGATTCGCCGACTGGATATTCTCGCCCGCGAGCTTTTCCTTCGCCGCGGCGACCTGCGCGGGCGTCGCCGGCTTCTTGAAGGTCAGCACGCCGTACTTCCAGGCCGGTTCCTCCGCATCGGCCGCCGTCGTGCTCATCTGGGCGAACGCCGACGTGTCGACGGCCGGCAGAGCCGGTGCCGAAACGGCCGGAGCCTGCACCGCGGGAAGCTGGACGGCCGGCGGCTGGACGACGGGAGCCTGCACGGCGGGGGGCTGGACAACGGGGGCCGACACCACCGGAGCCGTGATGGCCGGCGCCGTCACCGTCACCACGGGCTGCTGCACGGCGACGGCCGGCGTCGGAGGCGGCGTCGGATTCGTCACTTCGGCGGCGATGGCGGCAGCCGTGCCGATCGCGTTCAGGGTCTTTGTCAGACCTTCGGAATTGCCGGCGCAACCGGCCACGCAGGCCAGCGCCGCACAACCCAAAGCGGTTTTCACGAGTTTCATTCTGATTCCTCCTCTTTGAGACCTTCAAACCCTCCGTCCGCAAAATCGGTTAGGCCTTGCGCGCCAGGCGGCAGACCACGCGGTCCGCCCCGAGGTTCTTCAGCCCCAGCGCCAGCAGGAAACGCCCGAACCAGCCCGCGGCTTCCGCACGGACCTCCTTGATCTCGATGCCTTCCTTCGCACAGAGCGCCTTGAAGTCGTCGAACGTGAAGAAGTGCGTGTTCGGCGTGTTGTACCACTCAAACGGCAACTCGCTGCCCACCGGCATGCGGCCCGTGAAGAGCAGATGCAGGCGGATGCCGACGGCCGCGAAGTTCGGGATCGTCACGATCGCCTCGCGCGCCTTGTCGAGGATCTTCACGAGGATTTCGCGCGGTTTCTTCACCGTCTGCAGCGTTTCGCTCAGCACGGCGACGTCGTACCCCGCATCCGGCAGCAGGCCGAGTCCTTCGTCCGCATCTTCGAAGAGCACGTCGAGATTGCCCTGCGTGCCGTCGACGAGCTTGTCGAACGCGATTTCAATGCCCGTGCCCGCGGCGTTCTTCTTCTCGCGCAAGAGCGTGAGAAGCGACCCCGAGCCGCAGCCGATGTCCAAGACGCGCGCGCCGGCGGGAATCATGTCCACGATCGGCGCCAGCTTCCGGGCCTTCGCCTCGGGCACGGACAGCGCTTTCGGGGTGAAAAACGCGCCGATCATGCGCCCGAGCTCCTTCGTATGCGTGAGGAAGCCGTCGTGGCCGACCTTGATGTCGAGATGCGAATAGATGACGTGCTTCTTCTGGCGCAGCATCGCCGCGGCAATCGTACGGCTCTGGTCCTCGCTGAACAGCCAGTCGCCGGAAATGGAAATCAGCAGCAACCGCGAGGTGATGCGCTTGCAAACCTCGTCGAGCGAGCCGTATTTCACGGCCGCGTCGTAGCGGTCCATCGCATGCGTGATCTGCAGATACGAGTTCGCGTCGAAACGGGCGATGAACTTGCGCGCCTGGTACCCGAGATAGCTCTCGATGGCGAAATGCGTGCCGAATTTGGAGGCATGCGCCTCCTGCCAGGCCGGATCCTTCGCCACCCAGTCTTCCTGCAGCTTGCGTCCAAACCGGCGGTTGAGCAGATCGAGGGAAAGATACGTGATGTGCGCGACCTGGCGCGCCTCCGCGAGACCGACGTTCGGACGATCCTCCGGCGCCTTGTCGTAGTAGTCGCCGCCATGCCAATGCGGGTCGAGCGTAATCGCGGAACGGCCCACGATGTCGAACGCCAGCGCCTGCGCATTGAGCGCGGAACCCGAGGCGATCATCACCGCGGAGTCCACTTCGCCCGGATGCGCGGTAATCCACTCGATCACCTGGATGCCGCCGAAACTGCCGCCGACGAGGCCGACCAGATGCGTGATGCCGAGCTCGTGCAGCAGCGCACGGTACACTTCCACCGTGTCGCCGATCGAAAAGCGCGGAAACGCACCGCCCCACGGCTTGCCCGTCGCGGGATTGATGCTGGACGGTCCCGTCGTGCCCTTGCAGCCGCCAAGCACGTTGGCGCACACGACGCGGAAACGGTTCGTGTCGATGGCCTTGCCCGGGCCCACGATGTTTTCCCACCAGCCGGTCGGATCCTCCTCGCCCGGATGACGCCCTGCCACATGCGCATCGCCCGTCAGCGCGTGGCAGATGAAGACCACATTGTCGTTTTCGGGCTTTTCAAGACCGCAGCTCTCCCACGCCACGTCGACGCGCGGCAACGAGCCGCCCTCCTCCAGACGGAAACCGCCGGCGGGCAGGGGCAACGAAGTCACATGCGTCTCGACGACGCCCACACAGTTTTTCTCGTTTTCGCTCACAAGTGGGGTAGTATATCAAAAGTTCGGAAAATCCGCCACGGGAGAAGTTGAAGGTTGCACACCCGACTAAAAAAATCCGGCCGCGCGAAAGCGCAACCGGATTTTGCCTGTTCGTTGGAAGCGAACTTACTTGGCGAGGGCCGCCGCGACGTCGGCGAGCACCTGGCGAAGGGCCTTCGGCACGCGCTTGGCCGTCGTGGACTTCACCGTGGAGTCCTTCGAAGCCTTGGCATCATACTCGTCGTAGGAAGCGCCGACCGTGGCGATCTCCTTCTTCCAGCCCTCGACGTCAACCTTGAGGATT
>CADCPA010000339.1 GCA_902803135.1 uncultured bacterium | reverse complement strand
GGGACAGCAGACATGCTGAAAAGCCTGTAAAATCGGGAGCTTGCGACATCCGCTTGAAAAACCTCATCTAAACCGATTCAATATAATCGTCCGTTTCAACGAAAAGTGACGCTTTATGCGGCGTCATACAAGTCCGCTTCGGTTGAATGGGACGACAGTGACAGCTGATCTTGCAGATGCGATGCCTGCTCATGTTTTTTCCTCAAAGAACCTTTCGATGGGAACCAGGTAATCGAAATATCCGTCCTCCTCCACCTCCGGCGCGAGTACACCGTCATACACGAGAACCGTCCTCACCGAGACGCCGCGCGGAACACGCAAGCGTTCGACCTTTTCCTGAACCTCGTCCTCTACGGCCGCAGAGATGCGCATGCGGCGCTTGATTTCCACGATGTAAGCCGATTTCGGCGTCTGGATGAGCAAATCCACCTGTACGCCAGGCGTCGCCTTGCCTGAACGACGGACATACGGCGCCGCAGATGTCACAAGCCGCCCGCCCAAACCAATGAACGAGCAAAGCGGCTTCAGATTGTTCAGCACAAGATTCTCGAACTGGAGTCCCATGATTGAATCCCATCCCGGAAGACGGTCAAGGGTGGCGAACTGAAACAGCCCTTCACGGATGGCCTCCGCCTTGGGGGCGATGAACCTCAGATAAAAACGAGTGTAGTTGTCGCGGAGCCTGTAGCGAACCTCGCGCACGTCCGACCCGGTTTCGGGGTTTTTCCCGGCAGAGGACGCGACAAAACCGGCGGCCATCAGGTCGCGCAGATCGGCGCTCAGATGTCCGCCCGGCTCCCGCCCAAACCTTCCCGACATTTCCGAAATGCTGAGTGGCCCATCCGCAAGCGCGAGAAGAATGCGCCTCTTCGCCGCCGCCGCGCCGAAGACATCGCCGAATATGGCTTCGAAGTCCTTGAACAGATACCCTTCAGGCGTAAAACACAACTGCCTGATGTTCTCATCGGCCGGGAGAGACGGATCTATCTCCTGAAGATACTTCGGCACGCCGCCGGTCACCGAGAGCACGTCTATGACATCCCGCAGGGCCGTGCGCTCCGCCTTGCGACCCCAGAACGCGCGGCAGCTTGGCAGCGGCAGTTCCGGCAACGTCACATCCAGCGACACTCTGCCGACAAACGCCTTTGACTGGAGAATGTTCTCCTGTATCCAGGCCGAGACGCTGCCCGCCAAAACGAGGACCACGCGCGAATGCCGCGAGAACTGCATGTCCCACGCATTCTTCAGATAGGCGGCGAACGACGTGTCGTACCCGCCCATCCAGGAGATTTCATCCAGAAAAACAATCGTCTTGCCACGCCCCCCAAGCGCCGCCTCAAGGGCGTCAAAAGCCTTCGGCCAACTGTCAGCCTTGGCTTCAGGGGAACCGGTCGCCTTTGCCAAACGCGCGCAGAAGTTCTCGATCTGCTTTTGATTCGTCATGTCCTTGTCTGGCGCAAGCCCCTCAATCTCAATGAAACGGCAACCCGTACGCTCGGCAAACGTCTCCACCAATGTCGATTTCCCGATTCGCCGCCTCCCGGAAATAACGACGAGCGACGAGACCGACTTCCGCCACAATGCATCAAGTCGTTCAAGATAATACTCTCGTCCAACAAACATAATCTACCTTCAAGTCCTTAAAAAATCTACACTATAATATCATATCTTGCTTGAATACGCAACAATAACAATGGCAACTATTTTATAGAATCTAGAATAGTTGCCATTCGTAATCCCCCAAAAATTGGCAACTATTTCCCAAAACAAGAATAGTTGCCATTCAATGACACGCTTGTCTTCAGATATGGCCGCTTTCCTTTCTCGTTGCCTTCCCTATCCTTCACATGCCGCCAGGTCGGCGGATCGCGGCCATTTGCGACCCTTCGGGTTCGCTTCGTTCAGGCAACCAGATCGCTCCGCGACAGGCGCATCTCGTTCGTTATTTGGTGAACCCTTGGACAGGACGAACAGAAAGCCCTTCGCTGCGGCTGGCGTAGTCGTCCGTGCTGGGGCTGGGGCACCTCGAACCGAAGCCGATGTTCCACGCGGTGAGGTCGCTGCCCGAGCTCGGAACAGACGACCGGTAGTGGCCGACAGAACCTGCATCGTTGAGCGAAGTCCCGTTGCCGTAGCCGGAGGCGGGAAGGAAAATACTGGCCGAGGCGAATGAACCTCTGCCGCGAACGACATACCCTTGTACGCCGTTCACCGTCTTCCACGTCCAGTCACAATTCTTGACGAGGCCAGCCAGTTCCAGATAAGTCGGCATACGCCATTCGCCGCCCCATTGCACATGCGTCGCATCGTGTTCCGGAGCAAGAACACCATCTTCCGTAATCCATCCTCCGTCCTTCAAAAACCACTCATAATCATAATCCTCGTCTTCGGGATCAAAACCCTCATCCCATGTGGGAGTGTTGTCCTCATCGAAAGAGAAGTCAGAATCCGAGCCGTCGTCCGCCACCCACTTGTCATTCTCGCGCTTGCAGCCGACGGTGTCGCCCCACCAGAAGTAGTAGCCGGACTCCTCGGGCTTTTCAGCGCCGATGTTCGTCGTCGCCCAGTATGGTCCGTCCTTCCAGAGCTGAACCTTCTCGTGCGTATCGCCCACGTTCGCATCGGCAGGCGTCTTTGTTGTCGTTTCCTTCGTAGCCATTTCTGTTTCCTATCTTGTTTCCGCAAAGACGCTCGAAGTCGAACACAATCCGCGACTCCAGATCTGCGGGGCGTAGTCCCTCTTGCAAACTCAAAGCCGTTTTCATCTTCACGGAATACCCAATGTCCCTTATGAATCTGAATTCTTCGGTCTGCCTATTTTCCTCTGAAAGTTTTCCCTCCAGAGCGCGCGGGCTGGCAGACCGTCCGGACCTCCGCCTTCTTGGCCGCCGCGACATCTTCGGACAACGCCTTGATCGCGGCGTCGAGCTGGGCGTCACGCCCCCTCACCAGGTCGTCCGGCGTGTTCTTGACAATCACATCCGGCACCGCACCGTGCCATTCCATGTCCGTGCCGTCCGGCAGATGCCAGCCCCGATGCGGATCGCGCAGCGTGCCGAAGTCGAGCAGCGAACGTCCCCATGTGCTGATGACGTTGCCGCCCGTCGGCATGCCGACCACGCGGCCGCGCTTGAGGCTCTTCACCGCATGGGTGAGAATCTCCGCATTTGAGGCGGAATCCTCATTGCACATGACGACGATCGGCTTGTTCCAAAGCGGACGCTCCCAGCGGGTGAGCGGATAGCCGAACTGGTTCCCGGCGAAGTCGCGCGAATGGACGAGCGCGTGGTCCGCGCCGACGAGAATCGCCAGAACCTTGTCCGCCGTGTTGCCGCCGCCGTTGCCGCGCACGTCGATGATGAGGCCGTCGCGGCCGTAGCCCTCGCTGAACACCTCTTTCTGGAACAACCAGAAGCTCGGCATGTTCATCGCGTCGATGTTGAGGTAGCCGAGGCGCCCCCGGCTCTTCCGATGCACATAGTCGCGCTGGGCGCGCAGCTTCGCGTCGCCGACTTTCGCCCTTGCCGCATCGAACGACGTCGTCTTGAGACGCACCTCCCGCGGCTTCACGGCCGGGCGGGAACGGCGATCGTCCTTCACGCCTTTGCCCTTTGCCTTCGTCTTCTTCGCCGCCTGCGGCGTGTACGGCAGTACGGTCAAAGTGACCTCGCGGTCCGCCGGACCGTTCAGCACCACGGCCGGGTCGTCGCCCGGATTGACACGCACGCCGTCCACGGCCTGCACGATGTCGCCCGGCTTGAACGCGAAGCTCGAGAGGTCCGCCGGACCGCCCTTCACGACGTCGCGCACCTTCCAGCCCGCCCCCTTCCAGCGCGAATCGAAGCGCAGGCCGAGGTGGGCCGTCTTCATCGTCCAGCCGGCCGGCTTCGCCGGCAGCCACTCGCGATCGCTTTCAGGCGACGCGCGAAGGCCGAGATGGGATGCGTCGAGCTCGCCCAACATCATCTCCACGACGCGGCGGAACACGCCGTACGACGTCGCATGGCGGGCGGCTGGCAGATAGCGGTCTTTCATCGCCGCCCAGTCCGCCCCGTGGAACCCCTCGTCGTAGAAGCGGTCGCGGATGCGGGCCCAGGCCGTCTTGAAGCCGAGCTCCTGCCAGTCCGCCACGTCGACGACATCGTAGGCCTTGAAGGCGAATTCCGTGTCGCCGTGCGCGGGATGGCCGTTGACGATGCGCAGCACGCGGTCGCCCTTGGCGATCCAGCCGCGGAACAATCCCGCCTTGTCGAAGAGCTTCTGCGGCGTCAGCTTGTCCGGCACCTGCACCTTCATCGTCTTGCCGTCGCTTGTGAAGCCGATCGTCCGCGAGTCGGCACCGAAGAACGGGGACGCGGCATCCACCTTCGGCAGCTTGTGCACGCGGTCGCACAGACCGTCGAAGTCGATCTTCACCTCGACCGGCTTTTTCGCCGGTTCCGGTTTTTTCGCCGGTTCCGCTATTTTCTTAGGCGCCGGCGGCTTCGCCTTCTCCGCCTTCGCCGTCTTTTCCGCCTCGGGCTTCGCCTTCTCCACCTTCTCCGTCGTCTTTCCCGCCTCGGGCTTCGCCGCCCCCGCGACCTTCTTGCGCGCGTCCTCGTATTTCTTGTCGAAGGTCTCGCGTTCTTCGTCGGCCTTGTCGAGATAGACATAGAACAGGCGCTCCTTGCCGCCCTCCTCGGCGCTGCAGCCGCCGAAGGCGAGGATCTTGCCGTCCGGACTCCACGCCGGCACGCCGTCCCACAGGAAGTTGCGCGACACGTTGTACGGTTTGCGCGACCCGTTCACGGAAAGAATCCAGACGTCGGAGTTGCCGTTCAGGTCGCCATAGGCCGCCGCGACCCACTTGCCGTCCGGACTCCACGCATAGCCGTCGGCGTCGAGGCAGGCGGGGCCGCGCGTCTTCACCACGCCGTTCGTGCCGGCGAAGAACAGGCGTCCGCGCGGATCCTGCCACGCGCACTGTTCGCCGTCGGGGGCGAGCGTGAAGTTCATGCGAATCGTTTCGTCGCACACGCGCGTCTCGAGTTTGAACGACATGTTCTCCCACCAGCCGCGCGTCTCGTCCGCCCGGCGCGCGACGCGCAGCTCGGACCCGTCGCCGCGGTCGGCGATGTAGTAGAGCACCTGTCCGTCGGGCGAAAACGCGCACTCGCGCACGAACGCCTTCGCCCCGCCGTCCACCCGGCGCGGCTGGCGCAGCTCCGTGTCCATCACCCACAGCACGCCGCCGGCCGTAAACGCGACTTGCATGCCGTCCGAACAGAAGGACGCGTCGCCGCTCTCGTCGCAGTTCGTGATCTTCTCATAGGTGCGACGGCGCGTCGGCGGACGCGCCACGTACCCGTTCTCGGGCACAAGCACGATCTTCTTCGGGGCGGCGGCCGGCGCGGCGAGATCGAGACGCCAGAAGTCGTAGCCCTGGCGGAAAACGACCGTCCGGCCGTCCGCCGACACCGACGGACGTTCCGCATGTTCGTCGGTGAAGTGCGTCAACTGCGTTTCCTTTCCGTCCGCCACCGAGCGGCGCACGAGATTGCGGATCCCGCCTTGCTCGGTCGAGAGATAGAAGAAAGACTTGCCGTCCGGCGCCCACACGGGATCGCGCGCGTCCGTGCTCTTTTCAACCATGCATGTGAAGGTCTTGCCGGCCAGATCGTAGCGCCAGATCGAGCCCTTCTGCGACGTCGTCGAATGGCGGCGCTTGCGAAACGGCGCCCGCGACCCCGTTCCTTTCACGAAGAGCAGCGACTTGCCGTCAGGGGAGAGGCTCGGCGACGTGGCGAGCAGGTCGAAGACCAGCGTCTCGGGGCCTTGCGCCGCCGTCGGCAGACGAACGATGCGGAGCGCGTCCTTCGGCCCCGCATGGTCGCGGAACACCGTGCAGATCAGGCTCTTGCCGTTCGGCGTGTAGCACCAGGGGCGCGTCGATTCCGAATGGCCGCTGAGCTGCCGCACCGCGTTGCCACCCGCCGGCCGGGCCAGATCCGTCGGACACTCGTAGACGCGCATCGCGCCGTCGCAGTCGCTCAGATAGGCGAGGCGCGTCCCGTCGGGCGACAGGACCGGCGCGGCCTCGCGCGCCGTCGAGGGCGAGACGAGACGGGCCGTGCCGCCCTCGGTCGAGGCGAACCAGATATGGTCGTTCCACGTGAAGTAGAAGGACTTTCCGTCCCGCGTCACCGCGGGATCGTCGCCAAGATAGATGCGGTTCCAATCCTCTCCCCGCACCGCCCCCGCGGCGAGGGCCAGCGCGCACCCGACCAGACATTCAATCACGTGAATTTTCATTTCTCTCCTTAACCGTTTTCTCACCTTAGCCGTTTTTTCAAATGCCATTCGCCCGCGCAGCGCTCAGCGAATCACGACGGGGATCGGATCGGCACCCGTCACTTTCGCCTGGCCGACGCCCACGCCGTCCACGACGAAGCCGACGACCTTGGCCGTCGCTTTGCGCAGCTGCGGGTCGTCGGGCGTGCCGACGTCGGTATAGATGTAGAACGAGCCCGTGAACTGCCCGGTCTTCGCCGCATAGCGCAGGCGGAGGCTGGAGAGGTTCGGCTTGGCGGGATCGTCCAGACCGTCCAAGGTCCAGGTGACCGTCGCTTCGCCGTTGGCCTTCGTCAGTTTGAGCTGATGGTAGCGGGGCTTCGACGCCTTCCGGAGCCGCCAGCCGCCGTGACGCGTCTCCACGACCTCACCCGTGGGCAGGCACCGGGCGAGCACCGGCTTGCCGTTCAGCACTTCGAGCGGCGCACCGAGCTGGAAGATGGCCGCGGCGTTCGCCAAGCCCGACGAGAGATCGGCCGTGCAGGCCCGCGTTCCGTCGGCAAAGGCGGCCGCGAAACCGTCGTTCGCGATCGTCACGGACATCTGGCCGATCTTGTTCACCTCAAGATCCACCGTCTGCGGCGTCGCGCCCGTCATCACGCGCGTGGCCTTGACCATATATTTCCTGCCGTCGAAAAGCGTAACCTTTCCCTTGACCTTGCTCTCGCCCCGGCGGCGGTTCATCGAGCCGACCTTGAGCGAGACCGCACCCGAAATCCGGCCCTCGGCATCGACGACGACGCCGAGATAGTCCTTGCCTTTCGACAGGGCGAACGCGCCGGACGGCTCGAAGACCGGCGCCCTCGGGAAAACCGGATCTTCCGTCGTTTCCGCACCGCAAGTCGCCTGCGATCCCAACACCGCCACCGCCACAGCGCATGCGGCCGCCATCCACAATCTAGCCATTTTATCCGACTCTCCTTTCAGTCGTCCTCATCGGGTCGAGGCCGGTTCGCGGCTGTCCGGCGGATCGTCTTCCGCCGGCGGCTCATATTCCTCGGCAATCCATTTCTCGGCCGTCGCACGGTCGACGAACTCGTCGCCCGTCACGAACTCATAGGTCTCCTTCGCCTTGGCGATGCCCTGTTCGCTGCCGCCGGCCTCGATGATGCGCAGAAGCGACTCCACGGCGAGCTTCTCGTCGACGCCGATGTACTCGCCGGAAATGTCGTCGAGCTCGTCCTCGCCCGTCAGCACCTGCATGGCCAGCTCGACGGTGCCGATCTTCTCGGCCTCGTCTTCGATGCCGGAGACCGCCATGGACCATTCGTTCATCGCGCTTTCGCGCACGTCGTCGTCGGGGTCGGCGAGGAACGGCGTCAGTTCGGGCAGGGCCTTCTCGCCGAACCAGCCCAGCGTGTCGACCATCGCCTGGCGGATTTCCGCGTTCTTGCAGTTCAGGGCCTCCTTCGCACAGGCCAGGGCGGCTTCAAGGTTCTCGTCGTCGAGCGACTTTTCAATCCGCTTGGCCAACGCCTTCTCTTCGGGCGTCTTCTTCACTTCGTCGTCGTCGTCATCGTCTTCATCGTCGTCGGCAATGTCCAGCACCGGCTTCGGGGGCTTGGGACGCGGCGGCTGCGCCTGCTTTTGGGAGGGTCGCGACGGCTTGGACGGCTTCCCGACAACAGCCATCTGGCCCGCCTCGGTTTCAACCGTCGTCCCGGCCTCCGGGGCCGTCGGCTTCTCGCCGCCACGAAACACGAACACGCAGGCGATTGCAAGAATCGCCAGCGCCACTGCGATTGAGATTGTCTTTTTCATAGTAGTAGTTGATTGTATGCAGAACTTGCCGCGCGATGACGAACGCCGGGACGACATTCAACCTTTGAGCGGACGAGGAAACAGCCAGCCGTTCGGACGCACCACCAGCCAGATGACGGGAATCAGCAGAAACAGGACGCGGATGATGTCCATCCAGAGCGGAGACGGCGTGCCCGCATCCGGGCCGAAACACCCGCAGGAGATCTCGAGGCCGCGGATCCAGGCCTGCGACAGGCCCACGAAGAACGAGAGGAGGAGTGCGAGCAGGATCAACGCCGCCTCGCGCGACCACTTCGTCACGATCAGCGCCGCGCCCGCCACGAGCTCGAGCATCGGCAGGATCAGGGCGAACAACCCCACGCAGCAGGCCGGCAGAATCGCGTAGCCGGCGACGGCATCCGCAAAAAGCCCCGGATCCTGGATCTTGTACCAGGAGGAATAGATGAAAAGCCCGCCCAGACCCAGACGGGCCAGGATGTCGAACGCCACAGCCGGAATCGCGCGCTTCATCTCAGTTCGCCTCCCCGTCCGTTTCGGCCAGGTCCGCATCGGCTTCCGTTTCCTCTTCCGCCGCAGGACCGAACCACGGCACGCGCTGTTCCTCGTACACGCGGAAGTTGTTGAGAATGCCGAGGACCACCGAGAGGAGGATCAGTCCCGCGAGCACCCACAGGTTGAAGGGAAGCCGATGGACGATGTCTTTGATCGCGTATTTCATGGCGCACTCACTTCAGTTTCTTCAGCACGGCGGTATAGGTGCCGCCGGCCATGGTCGGGCTGACCGTCAGCTTGTTGTGGACCTTGCCCTTGGGCAGCAATTTGCCGTCGGGCGCACGCCAGCCCGCCAGGACACTGCCTTTCGGCGGATGGACCGTGAGGACGACGCGGCCTTCGACGTCCAGCTCGCCCGAAGGCGGATCCAGGCTTACCGTGCCGCCGCCCTCGCACGCGCCCTTGACGTGCTTGACGGTGCATGCGAGGATCTCGTCGCGCGACGGACGGTTGGGCAGCGTTTTCAGATAGTCGCCCAATACGACATCCATCGCATTCACGAATTCGCCCGTGAGCGTCGGGTGGCTCTCCCCCGGCATGCGACCACGCCGCCAGGTGAAGACCGAACGTACCGCGTCCTTGTCCTTCCGCGGCCAGTAGACGCCCAGATAGGGGAAGGTCAGCGAGTCGTCATGCGGCGTCGCCAGGAGGAACTGGACGAGTTGCGCCTGGGCGGGGCTGGCGTTCGTCTCGTCAAAGCGGGCTTCGGCGAGATAGACGCCCGACCCTTCCACCCATTTCTGGAAAGAAGCCGACGAGAGCACGTCCTTCATGCGCTTGCAGTAGGTGCAGCCGCGCTTGCCCGTAATCATGAGCACCGGCCGATGCGTCGCACGCGCCTGTTCCAGCACGGCGGGGAAGTCGCGCGTCCACTGCTCCGGCCGGACCGCCGCCTTCCCGGCCGCCGCCGCCGGCACGGCATTCGTCTCCGCGCCGCCGGTCCACACCGCCGCCAGCAGGGCGGCCGCCAGAACCGTCGCACGCCACGCGCGAGAAACCGCAAATCGGGAATCGTTCATCTGCCTTGCCTTTCTTCCCCGAGGACGGCGCGCATGCCTTCGACGAAACGCGACGGGGCGAACCGCGCGGCATTGCGCCGACACGCCTCGGCCGACCAGGTTTTGGACTCAAATGTCTCAAGGGCCGCGCACAGGTCCGTCACGCTCTGCTCCTTGAAGAAGAGTCCGGTTTCGTCCGCCACGACCGTCTCCCGCGCGCCCCCGGCGGCGTAGGCGATCACCGGCGTGCCGGCGGCCTGGGCCTCGACCGGTACGATGCCGAAGTCCTCAAGGCCGGGAAAGAGCAGCGCCTTCGCCCCGCCGTAGATGCGCTTGAGGGTTTCGTCGTCCACGCGACCGAGGAACTTCACGCCCGGCTCGCGCCCATATTGGCGCTGCAAGTGCGCACCGAGCGGACCGCCGCCCGCGACGACGATCTTGCGCCCTGCGCGCACGCAGGCCGCGATCGCCAGGTCGGGCCGCTTGTAGGGAACCAATTGTCCGGCCAGCAGATAGTAGTCGCCCTTCTCGTAGTCGCCCGCGAAGAAGGAGACGTCCACCGGCGGATGGACGACGCGCGATTCGCGGCCGTAGATGCGTTTGATGCGGTCCGCGACAAACCGCGAATTCGCCACGAACGTGTCGACCGCGTCGGCACTCTTCAGATCCTCCCGTCGCAGGTAGGGCATGAACGTGCGCATGTACAGCTTGCCCGCGAAACCGGACTGACGATAATAGTCGTCATACATGTCCCACGCATAGCGCATCGGCGTGTGGCAGTAGCAGACGTGGCGCTGGTCCGCGCGTTTGCGGATGCCCTTGACCGGCCCCGACTCGCTCGAGACGATCAACTCGTAGCCATCGAGTTTGAAACGGCGGTTTGCCCACGGCATCAGCGCGAGGTAGATCTGCGTGTGACGTCGCCCGAACGGCAGATGGGCGATGAAGCTTTCATGCACCGCGTGGGATTCGAATCCGGGCGCCCGCGCGGGGAGATAGGCGTGCGTGAAGATGTCGGCGTCGGGGTACATCCCCGCCAGCGCGGCGAGCACCTTCTCGCCGCCGCGGAGATTCGTCAACCAGTAATGGAGCAGGGCCGTCTTCATCCGCACGCATCCGCACCGATCAGAGGCCGAGCACCTTCAACCGTTCCGCGGCAAGCGCATTCCCCTGCTGGGCCGACTTCTTGAACCATTCGACCGCTTCCTTGCGGTCGGCGGCGACGCCGCGGCCGACATAGAGGCATTCGCCCAGCTGCAGTTGCGCGTTGCGGTCGCCCTGTTCAGCCGCCTTGCGGAACCAAGTGGCGGCCGTTGCCGCGTCCGCCGCGACGCCCTTGCCATTCAGATAGGCAAAGCCGAGATTGTTCTGGGCGGCGACGTGTCCGTTCTTCGCCGCCATCTCGAACCAACGCACGGCCTCGACCTCGTTCTTCTCGACGCCCTCGCCCTTGGCGTAGAGGGCGCCGAGGTTGAACTGCGCGTCGGCGTCGTTCTGGACGGCCGCCTTCGCGAGCCAGCCGACGGCCGCCCGCGCGTCCTTGGCAACGCCCTGGCCCGAGAGATACATGAGCCCGACGTTGTACTGCGCCTCGGCGCGGCCCTTCTGAGCCAGGTCCAGCCAGCCGGCGAACGTCGTCGGCTGGACAACCGCCGCCGGCTCCCCGGATTTCGAACACCCCGCGAGAACGGCCGCCGCCACGGCGGCAAACAGCCACAGGCCGACGGCCAGATTGATTTTCTTCATGCAAACTCCTTTTTCTCACGGCAGAACAACCGATGCGGACGATGTCCGGGCGGTTTTTCATTATACCACATCACCCTGCGCTCCGCAACAGCCCGCACGGCCACGTGCGTGGGGAGGGTGCGATTGCGGATTGTTGATCGCGGTGGCGGCTTTGGGGGGCGAGCTCGTCCCACCACCTACGTCACCGGGGAAATTTCCTCAAAATTCCCCCTTGCGCGCCCGCCAGGATCTGCGGTATAATAT
>CADCPA010000338.1 GCA_902803135.1 uncultured bacterium | reverse complement strand
CGGCGGCGTGAAGCATGAACGCCGCGAGGTCGAAGTCCTCCGCGATCACGGGCAGATCGCCCACGGCAAGGAGCCCCCCGGGCACGGTCATCTGCCGTCCCTGATAATCCGTCACGGTTACGGAGGTCCGCGTCGGCAGCTTCACGGCCACATCCGTGCGGCCCGGCGCGGAGACGAACGCCACGCCCTTTCCGTTCTTTTCAAAGAGATGCACCGTCGCTTCACCGCGGAAGAACTTGCCGACCGGCCGGGCGCCGCACAGCAGGGACTGCACGACGGCGAGCGTCACCGCGCAGGGCCGCGGCGTCTTGCGGTCGATCATGTAGCTCCAGTTGCCGCACGCGTCGCCCATGCCGCCGAAATAGGTAATGGACCGAGCCCCGGCGCACAATTCGTCCGGCCAGCACGTCATCACATGGCGGCACTGGCCAACGCTCTTCGCAAGCATCGCCTCGGGCGGCAGGTTCCAGGTGGAGAGTCCGCTCGCCGTTTCATCGTCCGTCACGGCAACCCTGTCGAGTCCGCGCGCGGCGAGATCGCTCCGCACCTCCGCAACCCCCGCGTACGTCGCATAATGGACCGGCAACACGTCAATCCACCTGCCAATGCCGGCGTTGAGCAAATCGATGCGATAGTTGTGCGGCCAAAGTCCGCCCGCGAGCAGAACCGAGAGTTTCGGATCGACCGCCTTCACCGTCTCGCAACCGACCCGGCAAATCGCCACATAGTCCTTCACGGGATCCGCGCACTTGTCGCCGGGCACGATTTCGTTGAGCATCTCGAAGCCCAGCAGCTGCCGCGGATAGCGGCGCGCCAGCTTGTCGAGAATCGTGCGCCAGCCGTCCAAGTCGAACGGCGAAGGTTCGTAGCCGACGCGTCCCATACCGGCGGGCAGAGCCCAGGCCGGCGGCGCGTAGAGGCAGATCCACGGACGCAAGCCCAACTTGTCGTTCAGTTCGATTTTCGCGTCGAGCGCGTCGAGGCACCACACGTCCGGCGCCGGCTGCAGCTCCTTCCAGGTTTCAAAGAGGCGCACATGCGCGAAGCCCAGCTTGCGCGCGATGCGGATGAATTCCTCATCCGCCATGTTGGTGACGCCGAACGGCGATCGCGCGGCGTCTTCCGCCGGAACCTCCGGAATCGTCCCGAAGAAGCAGGTGTCGCCGCCCAAACCCGGCACCTCGGCCGTCACCGAGAACGTGCCGCGCGCGGTGAAGCCGTCCAACGTGATCGTCTGCGTACGTTTCGCCGCGTCGAGGCGGACCTCCTTCTGCCAGACCGTCTTCCCCTCGATGTTCTTGACCGTCATCGCGGCCGTGTGCGTGCCCGAGGCGTTCTTCGCATCCCAGACCAGCTCGATCTGCGGCCGCTCACCGTAGGTGAAGAGCCCGCCCAGCGCCGTCGGCTGCAGGAGGAACGGCGAATGTTCCGGCACGAAACGCACGTCGCCGCCGCGCCATTCCCAGGGCCAGTCCTTGCCGTCGGGGCCCACGAACTTGCAGAGGAAGAAGCAGGAGTTGTAGCGGTGCGTGCGCCCGAGTTTCCACGTGAACGTCGCGACATGCTCGCCCGGTTCGGCTGCGCGCGCCTGTCGCCCGAGGCCCGGAATGCCCACATGCTGACGCCGCGTGTTCACGACGCCGTCGGGATTGTCGATCCACGGTCCGAGCGGTTGGCACACGAGCTGCGTCGGCTTGTTTCCCCAGGTCTCGGACGGATCGAGACGATAGCGCATTTTGAGCGTCACCATGTCGCCTGCCCGGACCGGTTCAGGATTCGCCTCCAGCCAGATGGCGGATTTCTTGAACGTGACCGTGTCCGGCTTGTCGTTCGGATCCGGGGCGACACGCGGCCCGTCTTTTTCAACGACTCCGGCAAACGCCGCACAGGCAGCCAGAAGGACGACGATCCCCAAGAGCTTTCGAGTGTGCGGGACAGGTGTCAGGATTATGTCGATCAGCTGCATGGCGCACGTCCTTCGATGCTTTCTGGCTTGTTGGCGGTACGCGACGCCCCTCGAAGAGCGCAGAGCGCCTTCAAGGTGGAGACAGCGAGCGACTTGCCGAAGCGGCGCGGCCGTGCGATGAAAAACTGCTTGCCGACATTGCCTGACGCCATTTCGTACAGAATGTCCGTCTTGTCGACGTACGTAAAGCCGTTCCTCCTCAGTTCGGAGAACGTGTAGATATCTGTTGCCACCTTTCCCATGTCTGAAATTCTATCATATTCAGCGGTTTCTGTGGAGGTCGTTCATGATATTAAAGCAATCACAACCACCTGATCATTATCAACCGAGATCATCAATAAGCTTTGGTCTGAAACTTGTCAGATGGATTCGCCGCAAAGACACGCACCTCCCCCGGCGCAAGCTCGCATGCAATGCGCACGTCCTTGGCGGCGGTACCGGCGAAAGACCGCCGCACATCCGAGAGATTTGCCACGAACGTCACGCACCGTCCCTGTCGATTCTCCCACGTGAGGGCCGTCACGGACTTCAGCGTAGCCTCACGTTCCACCTGGTTGTGCCAGGTCACAGTGAACGTGGGATTCGTAAGTTCGTTTGTGACCTCGCCCACGAGTCGTCCTTCCACGAGGAACTCGCGGTATTGGAGACGCAGCCGTGCGCACTTCATCAGCGTCTCATACTGTTCGCGATGTGCGCCGTCGAAAATCCACGGACCCATCCAACCCGGCTGGGCACCCCAGAGCGTGTCGCGCAGCACATAGGCGCGGAAGGCGGCTGGAGTATCCGCCTGATCGCTCGGGCTGCCGAACCACGTCGTGTAACCCGCATACACCGCCGGCAGCGCCGGCACGTCATCCTCGAGATCGACCGTACCCATCAAATAGGCGTCGATCGTGT
>CADCPA010000337.1 GCA_902803135.1 uncultured bacterium | reverse complement strand
GCAGCGCGCGGCCATTCATGAACACCAGACCGTAGCTCACGCCGAGGTCGAACGCGCCCAGCTTGTAGCCGAAGCCGACCGTGCCGACGTGGCGGCTGCCGGGGGGCAGCATCGTCGTGCCATGATACTTGCTGCAGGGATCAACGTCGTAGACGTACGAGGTCATGAACGTGAGATTGTCCGTAATGTCGTAGGCCACGCCGCCGCCCACGCGCCACACGTCGTTCCACTTGAGGGGGAGGTCCTTGTCGTTGTCGCCCGGCAGGCTGAAGTGGATCGAATCGATGCTCGACCACTCGGTCCACGTCGCCGCAAGGCCGAAGTGCCAGTCGTCCGTGAGGTCGTAGTTCAGGCCCAGCGTGAGGGACTGCGGGAGGCGCAGCTTCGCCGAGGCGGCGCCGTCCGCGCTCTCCGCGCCGCTCTTGACCTGGCTGTGGGCCGAGCCGACCGCCTGCGAGTACGCGTTCTTGTAGGCCGTGCGGTAGTACTGGTCGTACACCGGGTTGCCGGGTGTCAGACCGGCCTGCTGCAGGGCGGCCTTCACGCCGGCCGCGACCTGCGGCGCAAGGGCGGAGTCGTCATAGCTGCGCACGCGGGTGTGGTTGTAGCCCTTCACCTTCACGTCGATGAACGACTTGTACATCACGCCGACCGAAAGCTTTTTGGTGATGTTGTACTTGGTCGAGAGCTGCCAGCCCCAATCGATCATTCCGTTGTCGCCCTTGAGGTGGTCGCGGATCGTCCCGTAGCTGTCGCCGTGGCTGATCGCCATCTTGTCCGCATACTGGTCGAACGAGAAGTACATCAGGCGGATGCCTGCGGAGACCGACCAGTCGTCCGTCACGCGGTAGGCGAGGTTCGGGTTGAACACGATGCCTTCGATCGTCGTCTGGCGCGTGTCCCACGCGAGCGGCCAATCCTGGTGGTAGTGGGTACCGAGGCCGTATTCAGGCGCGATGCCCAGGCCGAAGACGAAATCGTAGGGAAGCGGCTGTGCGAGGTAGAGATGCGGCAGCACGAACCCGCCGGCATCCATCTTGCCCGTCTTGTGGCCGTCGACCGTCGTGTCGGCCTTCGGATGTTCCGTCGTCATGCCCACCGTCACAACCGTGTTCGTGAGGTCGGTGAGCGTCGCCGGGTTGTAGAAGTTCGCCGAGGCGTCCGCAGCCTTGCCCACCAGGCCGCCGCCGAGGGCGTTGCCGCGAGCCGAACCTTCATACAGACCGAAACCGGCCGCGAACGCGGAAAACGCGCCCGACATCATGCCAATAACTACGATTTTGCTCTGAGTCGTCATCGAGAAGTCCTAGTTGTCTTTTGATGTGCGACATTTTATCAAATTCTGTCACAAACCTCAAGCCCGATTTGCGACAATTTTTCACCTTTTGTCACAATATAATTTACGACGTTGAAGTGGCGCAAAATTGCAACTATAAGAACCCGGTATCGGCTGAAATCGCAAAACGCGCGTGCGTCACTTTGCCGCAGGCTGGCGGCGGAACGTCGCAGGCAGCGCGCGCAGGCGGCAGTAGATCAGTTCGGCAAGACGGCGATGGCCTTCGGAATTCGGATGCAGCAAGTCGCTCTCCTTCGAGCGGAAGCACTTGCCGTAGGCGTCCTTTTCCAGCGGCACGAGGCCCGCTTCGGCGAAGAGGTCGATGACCGGACAGCCCCAGATCGCGGCGCCCTCGCGGCTCGCCTTGACATAGTCGTCGACATAGAGGCCGAGCGTATTCGGCCAGTCCATCGCCGGCTGCACGTTCGTCGGCGCGCACTGGAAGAAGGCGCGCGTCGTGGGCGTGAGCACGACGATCTGCGAATCGGGATAGCGCGTCTTGAGCTTGCGCAGGGAAATGTTGATGCGGCCCTTCACCGTGTTCGGATCGAAGGAAAGCCGGCGCTGCTTGAGCGTGCGCTCCTGTCCCCACCAGTTGACCTTGCCCTCGACGTAGTCATACCATTCGCCGAGCGGCACGCCGCTGGCAAAGTCGTTGGTGCCGATGAAGAGGAAGATGGCGTCGACGTCGTCGCCCATGTCCTTGATCATCTGGTCGGTCTGCCACGGAATCTGCGCCCACTGGTGGCCGGAGATGCCGTAGACGTGCGCGTCCCAGCCCAGCCACTTCGAAAGGTACTGCCAGTAGACGTTCTGGCCGCCGGTCTGGCCCTTGTCCGTAATCGAATCGCCCAGCACGCCCACGCGCAGGTTCGACCAGCCGCGCGGAGGCTCCGCAAAATCGCCGCGCTCGGGATCCGCCGCCGCACACGCGAACACGCTCCCCACCGCCCAAGCCACCAGCAACACACGCTTCAGTTCCATCTCATTCCTCCTCTTCGGGCCTCGCCCAGATGAAATTTCCAGCTCAATTATAGCATAACGGCCGGCTGCTGACAAACGGCGCATGCGCGTTCAAACTTTCCGGGCGCACGTGCAGCGTGAAGACGGTGATTTCGGCCGGCACGCCAAGGCGGAGCGGGAAACCCGCCCACTGGCCCGTACCGGGGGTGACGTAGAGTTTGAGATCATCGTAGTCGTAGAGTCCGCACACGTGCCCCTGGTTCATCGCCTTGACCAGACAGTTGAAGCCGAGAATCGCGCCGCCGTGCGTGTGGCCCGAGAGCTGGAGGTCCACATGCTGCGCGCGGTTGGATGCGACGTTGTGCGGACGGTGCTGCATCAGGATGCGGCAGGCACCGGCGGGCGCAAGGGCGAAGGCCAGCTCGACGGACGGACCTTCCATGACACGGCGATGGTTTGTTTCGGCGGCGGGATCGGTCACACCGGCAAGGACAAATTTCGCGCCGCCGCGTTCGATGACGCGGTGGGCGTTGTCCAGCATCTGGATGCCCAGCGACGCGTAGACGGGCTGCCAGAGCGCATAGTCATGATAGTACTCGTGGTTGCCCGCGCAGCCGAACACGCCGACGGGCGCGACGAGGTCCTTGAGGGGCGCCAGGTCGTCCAGACGCTGCTCGGGCGAGCCGTCCACCAGGTCGCCCGTGATGCACACGAGATCGGGATGAAGCGCGTTCACACGCGCGACGATGCCTTCCGTACGGGCGCGGCGCGCGGCGGGGCTGCAATGGAGGTCGCTGAGGTGGACAAGGCGAAAGCCGTCGAAGGCCGGCGGCAGACGGTCAAGCGCGAGGGGTATTTCCTTCACGCGCGGCACGCGCACCCCTTCCCACACGCCGAAGCCGGCAATCAGCACGGCAAGCGCGGCGGCGGTGAGCAAGGCGGCCCGGACGGCGCGCAGACGGAGGACGGGCGGCGGCAGCCCGCGCAGGCGGCGGAACGTGCGGACCAGGGCGGCGCCGCAGCCGCCGGCGAGCGTGAAGCCGAAGAGCAGCAGGCACGACGAATAGGCCCAGCCCGTCACGTTCACCAACCGCTCGGGCAGGTCGGGCACGAAGGAATCGCCGCCGAAGCTCTTGTAGATCAGACACT
>CADCPA010000336.1 GCA_902803135.1 uncultured bacterium | reverse complement strand
TCGCCGAGGTGGATCATCATGTCGCAGCCCGCCGACTCGGCGCGCGCCATGATCTTCTCCAGGAACTCGGGCGTGTCGTTCGTCCAGTTGCCCGGATAGTAGTGGATGTCCGCGAACACGCACACCTTGAGCGGACGCCCACCCGCGGGAGAGTCACACTTGTCGCGACCGGACACGTCGGCGGCTGCGACGGCGTGCGCCGCCGCACCCATCATGGATAACGACAAAAACTCTCTTTTCGTCAAGTTCATTGCTTCGCCTTCCCTTTGACTCACTTGAGGATTTCGTCAATCAGCTCGCCATATTTCCCTACGATTCGGACGCCGGCGATTTTCCCGGCCGCCGATCGCTTCGCTTTCGTGTCCGCCATGACGATCACCCGGCCGCCACGCGCCATGAACTCCTTGAGTTTGACCGCGCTGTCCGAATTCACGTCGGTCAGGACGATGACGTCTAAATGCGTCGTGTCGTGAATGTCCTTGCCTGGATGCACGTCGATGCGCCTGTCGCGCATGAGCGTGTCGAGATAATACTGCGCACTCGCCTTGTCGGAAACGCTGAAGCGGACCGACACGGCCCCGCGCACCCTGTCGCGGTTGACTTGCGACGGCGCGACACCCGTGAGGAACTTGATGCCGCCGCGCACGAGATCGTGATTGTTCTCATCGGTCTCCGGGTGGGGACACGAGAGGAAGATACGTCCCTTGCCGACGCGTCCGCCGACGAACGCGGCCTTGCCGCGCATCTCCTCCACGGACTCCGGCTGGCACGTGTTGATGATGCGCCCCGCGTAGCGCCCAAGCACCTTGACGTCCGAATCCTCTACGAAATCGCCCTCGACGAACGCCGGTCCGCCGTAGTAGAGCACGGTACGGTTCGTCGCCGAGCCGCCGAACGCCTCGTCGATCCCCTCGCCGGTCAGCTTTATCAGGATCGGCGCAGAACCGCGGTAGTGCGCGGGGTCGTCGCCCTTGAACGGGACGAGCCCGAGGCGCGGATATTCCGGACGCGACACCTGCGCGGCGAGAAACGCCCCCGCGCAGACGCCGTAGTATTTCCCTCCGTCCTGCACGAAACGCCGCAGCGCCTCCACGCCGTTCGTCCCGAGAGTGTTGTACTGCGTCCTCGCGCCGCCGCCGGGCTGCACCACGAGGTCCGCCCCTTCGAGGCCCCCGTTGCCGTAGTCCGCCGCCGAGAGCATCTTCACCTCGTATTCGGGCGAGATGGCGAGCATCGCCGCGATCGAAATTGCGGCGCCGCCCTTGTCTTGGTAGACGACCGCCTTGAGGGGCTTTTCGACCTTGCCTGGAAGCGGAGCCGGCTCGGGCACCGGCTCGGCTGCGAACGCCCTGAGCGCCGCAATCGCCTCGTCCGCGCCGGTGACGGCTTTCACGCCGATTCCATTCTTCTCCGCCGCCTCCGCCGCGCTCCCCCAGGCGACGATGAGCCCGCCGCGAGCGACAAACTCCCTTGTCCGCCCGATGTTGCGTCCATAGAGTCCCTTGTTGATGCTCGCTGACTTGAGGGCGCCGGGCGCGACGACGGCGTCGAGATGCCTGAGCGCGCCGGACTCGATTGTCTTCATGGAAATCGGATCGACGTCGAACTCGCCTTCAGTGACGAGCCGCTGGACGAACCGCGCGGAGTCCACGCCAAACGAGTCGTCGGACACGACGCCGACGGCAAGCTGGCCACGCTTCCTCTGCGGCCAGTCCCACGAAAGCTCGCGGCCTGTGACGTATCTGAACGCCCCCTTGAGGATGTAGTGGTCGGCGGGATCTACTTCCGGGTGGACGGCGAACACGAAGAGCCGTCCCTTGCCGTACGTCCCCGCAATGGCCGCCGCCTGTCCCGCCATGGACGGCCTCGCGTCGTCGCCATCCGAGTTGACGTCGCCATTGTACCGGGCGACGACCTCGACTTCCGAGTCGGGCACCGGAATGGACGGCAGGGGAACTGGCCCGTAGGCGTAGCGCAGAAACGCCGTCCCCTTCTTGATCCCGGCCAGTTCCTCGGCGCGACGGTTGAACCTGACCGAGAGATCCGTTTCACCGCCACCCAGCCCGAACTTGTATGGTATCATGTGAACCATGTCAGGATGGCCCTTCGAGGACTCCATCAAAAGACAGCACCCGGCGCAGGTGCCGACATATCCGCCGCCGCCCTTCACGAACGACCTCACCTTCTCGCGGCCTTTCTCTCCGAGATCCTGCGCCTCGTGCCCCGACCAGCCGCCAGGCATCACCAGTACGTCTGCCGCGTCAAGCGCGCCGCCCTGGATGGCCACACCGTCCACCGGCGTCATGACCGCGTTCTTCATGCGCGAAGCGATCTCGATCCATCTGAACGCCCCCGCCCCGCGCGTCCCCCTGCCAACGAAGACCGCAACCCTCAGCGGCGGCGCTTCCGTCGTTCCGAGCTGCGCCGCACAGCAGCCAAATGCCATTGCCGCCAACAGCGCCGTCAACCATGTTTTTTGGATGTTCTTCGCCATCTTCAATCCTCCCTTCGCGTGTTTTGCCAGTGGTTGCAAGCCCGCCATTCAAGTTCCTTCACGGCCACCGCGCTCGTGTCCGCATGTGAGCGCCATGAAGAAGATGGAAAGAATGCAGGCGACGATCAGGAGAAGGAACGTCCAGCTCCAGCCCGCCGTCTGCGCGACCCACCCGACGACCCAGTTGGCGAGGATGAACGTGCCGAGGAAATAGCCGAAGAAGCCCGTTAGCCCCGCCGCCGTCCCCGCCGCGTTCTTTGGGGCGAGGTCGAGCGCCTGGACACCGATGAGCATCACCGGCCCGTAGATGAAGAAGCCGATTCCGATCAAGCTGACGATCACGACGGCGAGATTGTCGATGAAAAGCCAGTACAGGACGATGAACACGAGAACGAGAAGCATGAACAGTATCGTCGGCATGGCGCGCTTGCCCTTGAAGAGCCTGTCCGAAACCCAGCCGCAGAGCAGAGTCCCCGGAATCGCGGCGTACTCGTAGGCGAAGTAGGCCCAGCCCGCGCTCTTGATGTCGATTCCCTTCGCCTTGAGGATCGCCGGTGCCCAGTCGAGGCAGCCGTATCGAACCATGTAGACGAAGGCATTGGAAAGCGCGATGAACCACAGGTACTTGTTGTTGAGGACGTACCTGAAGAAGATGTCCTTGGTGGAAAGCGTCTCCTCGTGCTTCTCTGAATAGTCCTTCGGGAAGTCGTTGCGCCATGCCTCGATGGAGGGAAGTCCGCACGACTGCGGCGTGTCCCTCAGCAGGACGTAGGCGAGCAGCGCGACGAACAGCGCGACCGCCGCAGGAAACGCGAACGTGCCCACGAGGAAGTAGAACTTCTCGTGCGCGCCGTAGAGCCAGCTGCCGAACCACACGGCGCCATACGTCGCCATCGGGCCGACAAGCCCGCCGCCGATGTTGTGCGCGCAGTTCCACACGCTCATCATCGTGCCGCGCTCGTTCTGCGAGAACCAGTGCGTCATGACGCGGCCGCAGGGTGGCCAACCCATGCCGTTGAACCACCCGACGAGGGTGTTCAACACGCCCATGACCCCGATCGCAAGCATCTTGTGCTCCGCGCCGATGTACTTGATCGGCACGATCATGAAGCACATGGCGACGGCGGACAGGACCAGTCCGAGCGGCAGGAACACGCGCGCGTTCGACCTGTCGCTCACGCTGCCCATCAGGAACTTGGAGAACGCATAGCCGGCCGCGTTCAGTCCGAGGACGAACCCGAGCTCCGCCTTGGCGAAGCCGAGCGGCTCCATTTCGGGGATGGCCATCGAGAGGTTCTTGCGCACGAGGTAGAACCCCGCGTAGCCGACGAACGCGCCGAGGAACACCTGCCAGCGCAGGCGCCTGTAGCGGGCGTCCGCCTCGGGGCCCGTCTCGGCGGGCTTGTACTCCGGCTGTCTCAGGAATGCAAACATCAGACTTTCTCCCTCCTGTTTATGTCATGCGTCGATTCTGTCATCCGATCCTCTGGCTCCGTACGCGGTCAACTGCGCCATGCCAGCCGGCGAGTGCCGCCTCCCGCGCCTCGTCGGGCAGAGACGGCTCGAAGCGACGCATGCCGCCGACGTCTGCTTTGAGTTCGCCCAATCCGCTCCAGAGGCCCGCCGACAGTCCCGCGAGGCAGGCCGCGCCGAGCGCGGTGGTCTCGATGCAGGACGGACGCTCGACGGGCACGCCGATCATGTCGCTCTGGAACTGCATGAGGAAATCGTTGGCGGACGCGCCGCCGTCCACGCGCAGGGCGTTCAAGGCGATGCCCGCGTCCTTGCGCATCGCGTCAAGCACGTCGGCCGTCTGGTAGGCAAGCGACTCCAGCGTGGCGCGCACGATGTGGTTCTTCCCGACGCCGCGCGTGAGCCCGAGGATCGCGCCTCGCGCGTATTGGTCCCAGTACGGCGCGCCCAACCCCGTGAAGGCGGGCACGACATAGCAGCCGTTCGTGTCTGGGACGGCCCGCGCCATCGCCTCGGAATCGGGCGCGCGCGAAAGCAGCCCCAGTTCGTCGCGCAGCCACTGAATCGCCGCGCCGGCGGTGAACACGCTGCCTTCGAGCGCGTACGACGTCCGGCCGCCGACGCACCAGGCGACCGTCGAGAGCAGTCCGTTCGCATACGGCACCCGGCGCGTCCCCGTGTTCATCAGCATGAAGCAGCCGGTCCCGTATGTGTTCTTCGCGTCCCCCGCCTCGAAGCACGCCTGTCCGAACAGCGCGCTCTGCTGGTCGCCCGCCACGCCGCGAATGGGGATCGGAGCGCCGAAAAGCGCCGAGGCCGACTCGCCGAAGTCGCCGCTGGACGGACACACTTCGGGAAGCACAGACGCGGGGATGTCGAGTTCGCGGAGGATGTCGTCGTCCCAGCGCAACGCGCCGATGTCGAACAACATCGTGCGCGACGCGTTCGAAACGTCGGTCGCGTGGACGCGTCCGCCGGTCAGGTTCCAGACAAGCCAGGAGTCGATCGTACCGAAGAGAAGCTTTCCGGCTGCGGCGTCTTCGCGCGCGCCCTTGACGTTGTCCAGTATCCACCTCAGCTTGGTGCCCGAGAAATAGGCGTCGATCAGAAGGCCCGTCTTTGCGCGGACCGGCTCCGCAAGCCCCCGGTGCCTCAGCTCGTCGCACGCATCGCTCGTCCGGCGGCACTGCCAGACGATGGCGTTGCAGACGGGGCGCCCGGTCTCCCGGTTCCACACGACCGTCGTCTCGCGCTGGTTGGTGATGCCGATGGCGGCGATGTCGGCGGACGAGAGAGACGCCTTGGCAAGCGCCTCGCGCGCCACGGCGATCTGCGTCTCCCATATCTCCGTCGGGTCGTGCTCCACCCAGCCGGGGCGCGGGTAGATCTGCCGGAACTCCCGCTGCGAGACGGAGACAACGCGCCGTGCGCGGTCGAACACGATTGCACGGCTGGACGACGTGCCGGCGTCGAGGGCGAGGATGTACTGTCGATCCATGTCTGTCTCTCCCGCATTACATGTTTGCGGTCGCCACGACGTCCACGCCGGTTTCGGCCACGTCGCGGATTACAATGTCGCCGATCTTCACGGGCAGCTGCACCGTGGTCTGGTGCATCGCAAAGAGGACGGCGTCGATCTTGCCCTTCGGAATCGCAGTCTTCGTCTTGACTGGAAGCGGTTTCCTCATCCCGGCGACGCGCACAAGCGCCGTGACCATGCGCGTCGGGTTCACGAGTTCGCTCCTGCCGTATTCCTCGCCGCGAGGGCATGCGTTGCCTGCGACCGACACGGCTCCGTCAGCCGTCCGCTCCACGTCAAGCTCGCACCCCTTCGGGCAGTTGATGCAAATCATCTTCATTTACAATTCCTTCCTTGTTTAGACAGGATTAACAGGATTTACAGGATTAAGAACTGAAGGAAGCCCCCATACCCCCGAAATCCTGTTAATCTTGTAAATCCTGTCTAAAACTAAATCCTATCTCAAAACATTTCCTACCTTCCGAATCGAATGGCGTATTCTGCCGCGCTGCGACCGGCAATTTCCGAGTCGCGGCTGACCCAATCGACAAGATCATAGACGCGCACGACGTTGCCGCCCGCGAATATGCCGGGCACGCTCGTCGCCATGGTCTTCGGGTCCACCTTCGGGCCGCGCGTAGCCGCGTCCATCTCGATTCCCGCCTTCTTCGTCAGCTCGTTTTCCGGTATGAGGCCGCAGGACAGCACCAGCGTGTCGCAGTCGTAGTGCACCTCCGTCCCCGGAATCGGCTTAAGGTCGTCGTCCACCTTCGCCACCTTCACGCCGGTGACATGTTCCCGACCCTCGACTTCCGTCACGGTGTGCGAAAGGAGCAGCGGTATGTCGTAGTCGTTCAGGCACTGGACGACATTTCGCACGAGGCCGGACGACTTCTTCATGATCTCGACGCAGGCGAGAACCTTCGCGCCGGAGAACGTGAGCCGCCTCGCCATGATGAGGCCGATATCGCCCGAACCGAGGATGACCACGCGACGGCCAGGCATGATGCCGTCCATGTTGACGAGCCGCTGCACCGTGCCGGCGGTATAGACACCCGCAGGGCGCGTTCCAGGCGTCATCAGCGCCCCCCTCGGACGTTCACGGCAGCCCATCGCGAGGACGACGGAGCGCGTCTTGTAGACCTTGAGGCCGCCGCGTGGCGACATCGCCGTGACTTTCGCGCCGCCGTCGGGCTGGGGCGATATGTCAAGCACCATCGTCCCGCAGACAATTGGGATTCCGAGCGAAGCCGCCTTGTCGACGAACCTCTGCGCGTATTCAGGGCCTGTCAGCTCCTCCTTGAAACGATGGAGGCCGAAGCCGTTGTGGATGCACTGTTGGAGGATGCCGCCCGGCGCGTCGTCGCGCTCCAACACCAACACATTCCCATTAGTTCCCCGTTCCCCGTTCCCCGTTCCCCGCAACACCTCCTTCGCGGCGCATGCGGCGGCGAGCCCCGCCGGCCCCGCGCCCACGACCAATACGTCCAAAACGCCGTTCCCCGTTCCCTGTTCCCCGTTCCCTGCCGTTTGCGCCTTTAGCGCAAGCGGCGCGGTCTTGCGGGAGAGCAGGAACGCCTCTGGCGGAAGGCCGAGTTCCGCGCCGAGGATTTCGATGAGGCGCGGCGTGCAGAACCCGCCCTGGCAGCGGCCCATGCCGCTCCGCGTCCGCCGCTTGATGCCATCCAAGGTCCTTGCGCCGACGCGGGCGCGGATTGCCGCCCTTATCTCGCCCTCCGTCACCTCCTCGCAGCGGCAGATCACGCGCCCGAAGGAAGGATCGCGTTCGACAAGTTCCGCCAGCTCCTCCGGTTTCATCTCCCGCGTCTTCGGCCACCAGGAGACGTCCTTGGATATGAGCATCGGGTTCTTGCGGGACGCGCCCAGCCGCTCCGCGACCTGTCCGGCGAGATGGAGGCCAATCGCGGGAGCGGACGTCAGCCCCGGCGACTCCACGCCGACTGCGTTGAAAAATCCCGGCGCGCCCTGCGCCTCGCCGAGTATGAAGTCGCCGACAGTCGTCTCGTGCGCCCGCATCCCCGAGAACTCCGCGATCACTTTGCCGAGGGGAAGGCTCGGGTACGTGCGACGCGCACCCGCCTTGACCTTCTCAAGGCCCTCGTAGGTCGTCGCCTTGTCCTCCTTGTCGGGGACGTCCTCGGCGGTCGGACCAACGATCACCGTGCCATCGACGGTGGGCGAGACGAGAATTCCCTTGCCCATCTTCGACGGGCACTGGAACATCGTCGCGGAGAACGTGCCGTCCTCGTCGCGGTCGAGCATCAGGTACTCCCCGCGTCGCGCCGTGATGGAGTATTTCGTTGGAACCACGAGATTG
>CADCPA010000335.1 GCA_902803135.1 uncultured bacterium | reverse complement strand
GCCGTGCGCTGAACCTGCTCACGAAGCTGAAAAAGGCCATGCCCGACGCAATGCCCCCGTGGTCGCTTTCCATCCAGATGCACAAGGTCATCGGGATACGGTGAGGGCGCGTCTTGTCATCTCCGGCAGTGCGTTTTGCGCCGCACTGGCCGCGCTGGCGTTCGCCCATGCGCGGCGGATTTCGCATGCGCCGCGTGATCCGCGCTTTGTGCGTTTCATGCGCCGGAACAACCTTCGCGCCAACGCGAACGACGTGATCCCCGGGCGCGGCTTGTCGCTTGACCGCCACGGACGGCCGATCTCCCTTGCCGAGGAGGGTTCTACATTCCAGAAGGTCGTTGATGAAATTCAACTCGCCTCGGGTGCGCCGGTGAGGTTGACCATCGATGCCGACCTGCAGGCGAAGGCCGAGTCCCTGATGGAGGGAAAACACGGCGCAGTCGTGGTACTGGAGCCGATGACAGGACGCATCCGCGCGCTTGTGAGCGCACCACGAGCGGCATACCTCAACCGCGCGCTGAACGGACTCTATCCGCCGGGTTCCACGTTCAAGGTGTTCATGGCGGCGGCGGCGCTCTCGACCGACCTTGATCCCGTGTTCGATTGTCCGGCGGCGGGATGGCGTCCCAATCGGTCCACGCCGCCGATCCGTGACGCGGAGGCGGGCGATTTTCTCCGTCAGAAAAAGACATGGAAGGGCTTCGGCCGGATCGGAATGGACGAGGCGATGGTCCATTCCGCGAACACCTACTTTGCCCAGCTCGGATATGCGCTGGGGCCGGAACGTTTTGACGATGCGGTTGTCGCCGCCCGCCTAAGGGATTCCGCCACGGTGTTGCCGGCCGACACGATTTCGCTCACGGGCACGGGGGGCGGCGTGCCCGATGGCCTGTCGGGGGCTGCCCTTGCGCCCGTCGCGATCGGCCAGGGTGCGTTGCAGCTCACGCCGCTGGCGGTGGCGCTCATGACTGCGGCTGTGGCGGACGATGGGCTGATCCTCGCACCGACACTCTCCGAAACAGCGAAACCCGTCCTTCGGGCGCGTCCTTTTGCGATCGAGGCGGCGCAGCGCGTGAAGAAGATGATGCGCGCGGCGGTACGGCGCGGGACGGGCCGCGCGTGCGACGTGTCCGGTCTCGACGTGTGCGGCAAGACGGGTACGGCGCAGACGGGGAAGGGCGCAGACCACGCCTGGTTCACGGGATTTGCGCCTGAAGCGTCACCACGACTCGTCGTGACCGTCCTGGTAGAGGGTGGTGGCTTCGGAGCGAAGGCGGCTGCGCCCGTCGCCCGCGAGATTTTCCTTGAAGCGCAGCGGCTGGGGTACTTCAAATGAAAGGGCGCGACATCTGGCTATTGGTTGCGGTGTGCGTGCTCGCGGCGCTCGGGTTCTTCCTGCAAATCCGCATCGCCGAGACGGTGCCGGGGGCTGGGTTCTTCCTGCCGTATGCGCTCGGCCTTGTCTGCGGGATTGCGATGATGTTCGTTTTTTCGGGCGAGCGGGCGGGGTCGTTGATGCGCGGGCGCTGGATCGCGCTCGGAGTGGCGCTTGCGTTGCTCGCGGCGCTGCTCGTGTTTGGACGACGTTATCGGGGCGGACTCTATCTGCCTGGACGGTTCAATCCGTCCGAGCTCGTGAAGCTCTGCATGGTGATATTCGCCGCTGGTACGCTTGCCGAAGGACGCGTCACGGTACGGCGATTGCTTGAATTGGGGACCGGCTACGGTGCCGTGGCGCTTGCCGTGGCGGTGGCGGGGGACTTCGGACTTCTCGCGCAGATTGCCGGGACGGGCGCGGCGGTTCTCTTCGCGGCGTCTTGGTTTTGGGGAATTGCCGCGTTCACGGTGTTGGCGGGCGGCACGGCGTTCATGTTCGCGCGGCCGTCGGGACACCTCGCCACGCGTCTTGCGGTGTGGCGTGACCCGCTGGCGGACGCGTCGGGCGTGGGGTGGCAGACTCTCCAGGGACTGACGGCGGTCGTGAGCGGTGGCTGGTGGGGCGTGGGCACAAAACTGGGCGACGTGCGCAACGTGCCCATCGTGTCGAGCGACTTTGTGTACACTGCCCTCGCTGAAGAGTGGGGACTGCTCGGCTGCGCGATCGTGCTTGCGCTCTACGGCGTTGTCATCGTGCGTGGGTTGATGGTTGCCGACCGTCTCTCGCGCACGGGCAACGCGGGCGGTGCGCTGCTTGCGACGGGGCTCGTGGCGAGTCTTGCCGTGCAGGTGTTGCTGAACGTCGGTGGCGTACTGAACGTCGTCCCCATGACCGGCATCCCGTTGCCGCTCCTTTCGCTCGGCGGAAGTTCGCTTGTGGTCACGCTCGTCTCGCTCGGTCTTCTGCTCGGCCTCTCGCGTGCAACCGAAGAAGACGAGCGACCATCTGTCAGGTCGATTACCCCGCGACAGCCGCTTCATGGTCCAAAGGCGAGACGCGGCCAATCGGGAAGATAATCCTGCGCGCCTAGAACGACCGTCAGACCTTCGACGTCCTCCTCGGGACAGGCCGCCGAGAACTCGCCGCAGACTACGCGAATGCACGGTAACTGTGCACGTGCGGCTAACCATTTATCCGTGTGCTTCCGGGTACTGGGCGCGAGTACGCGCACATCGGTCAGGGAAGAGAAGCGCGCCAGCGCGTCGGCATCGAAGTCTGCCGCCCGACCGCAGAGTGCCAGATGATGCACATCGTCCGGCACGGCCGCGAGATCATCGACCAGGCCATACGTCTTTCCGCGACCTTCGGACGTCTGTGCAAAACCGCGCAGGAGGCGTCCGAACGCCGGTCCACCCATTGTCGCCGGATCGCAGACGGCCCAGGCGATTGGCGCGCCCTCTCCAACCACGAGACGACCGTCAGACGACTTGTGGAGGAGCATGGCGTCCGGGAGCCTGAACCTGGAGCCAATCACGGTAACGGCACCAAGCAACAGGCATCCGCTGAGCAGAGCCGCCGTAACTGAAACGCATCGCGTGCGCATCGTTGCGTTAAACGCGAACGTCTTGAGCAGAGGAACCGTGAGGGCAGCCGGAATCACCCATGTGCGCCACTCCTCCGCCACCGAACTGAAAAACGCCGTCGTGGCGAAGCATGTCCAGACGGCAAGCGGGATCGGGTCGCCACGTGCCTTCAGCCGCACGATTCCCAGCGCGAAGAGGAGCGCGAATCCGCAGACGTAGCACAGGTGCCACGTCCATCCCCGTTCGACGAGCCAGGTGAAGTGGCTGTTGACGAGCGTGCGGTAGCGTTCATGCCGGTCAAGCGGCTGGTACCAGCCCCTATACGCATCCCCTGCATTGCCGCGTCCCCAACCGCAGGGCGCATCGACCATCATGGCCGGAACGCTTCGCCAGATCATGAGACGGTTACCCACCGAGGCGTCGG
>CADCPA010000334.1 GCA_902803135.1 uncultured bacterium | reverse complement strand
TGTTCTCCGCGCGAAACAGCTTTCCGAGACGCTGGGCCACCGCACGGCAGATCTCCACGTCGATGCCCGCGATCTCCTGGCCGCGGGGGAATTCATAGGGAGGGAACGTCGCTTCCGTGATCATCTTCAGCGGCTTGGCCGGGGACTTGCCGTCGACAGCCGTGTCGTTCGCCGGACCGCAGCCCGCGAGAACCGTCAGCGCGCAAAGCGCGAATCCAAGAATCTTCGTCGTGTTCATAGGTGTTTCCTTTTAGCAAAAACATTTAGTTATGGTAGCAAAAGTCAGGGGGCGTGTCAAGAATAAGCGCCCTACTCTATCAATAAGGTCTGACCCCTCATGCCGCGCTCAACCGGCATCTCTTCGCAGGAGGCTTACCTCGCCTCCCGCGTCGTGCTCTGCTCGGCATCGACAATACGGCATCGCGAATGGCGAATGACAGGTGACGTCATTCGCCGTTCGCGCTTTCGCATCTGACTACCGGAAGATGAGCATCACGCCGCTGGGATGCGCGTTGACAAGGTTGAGCTTGCCGCCCTTGACTGCGAGCGTGAAGTCTTCGGAGTAGTCGTTGCCCGCTTCGTCCGCGACGGCGAGCTTCACGGCCGAGACCGTCTCTGCCGTCAGGCCAAGAGCGTCCGAGATCTCGTAGACCGAGCGTCCGGGCTTGTTGTTGAACGTGGCCTTGATGTTCTTGAGGCCCGCGAGCGCGTTCGCGTCGGGATTGTCGAACGTCGCCGCGCCGCTGAGCTTCTCGCCTCCGGCGCGTCCCGTCATCTCCCAGCAGTTGTCGCCGCCGGTGAAGCGGAACGGACCCGACAGCGTGCCAACGCCCTTCAGCGTGCCGTAGATCGGGCACCATCCGCCCTGCCGCGGCGCATTGACGAGCGTGGATCCTGCGGCAAGATCGATCTCGCCGCCGAGGCCAGGCTGCTCGAACTTCTGCGCCATGCCGGCAGTGTAGGCGATGGGCAGATAGCGCTCGTCGAACGCAAGGTAGGCGCTGCCGTTCGCGCTGAACTCAAGCGCGCACACGTTTCCTGCCGAGTCGGTGAGGCCGCCGCCGGTACCGCCGCTTGTGGTGGAGGTGGAGTTGTCGCCGATGCGGATGTCGAACTTGTGCCAGCCGGCGTCGAGCGTGATGCGTCCGGTGGCCGATCCGCAGTTCGTCTTGACGGTGAAGAGTCGGCGGCCATCGACCTCGAGCGCGATCTGGTCGTCGAAGCTGCCCTGGAAGGTCCAGGCGCCCGCCTGCTCCGGAGCCACCTTGAAGTATCCGTCGAAGCGCGTGCACGCGCCGCCGAGCGGCGCGCTCGTGCCATTGGAGAACTTCGCGTGCATGATCTGCAGCGAGTTCGTCACGACGTCGAGCGCCGCGTAGAGGCTCTCGTCAACCGTGTCGTAGATGCCGAGGTTGCTCGCGGCGTTGACGTACTTGCGCCACCTCACGCTCGTGCGGGCGCTCGTCTCGGAGCGCATGCGCATGGGAACGGTGGTGGAGTCGAACGGTGCGTAGTCCGCCGGCCAGGAGCCGTTTCCGCCGCCGCCGACCTTGAACCAAACGCCGTTCTGCTTCGCCACGTCTCCGCTGTCGGTCATCGGGCCGATGGTCTGATTGGCCGAGCCGGTGTAGATTGAGACCATGAACTTGTGCCAGCCCTCCGTCAGGTTGATGTTGTAGATTTCTCCCTTGTTGGGGCCAAGGCGCGAAAGCTCCGTGCCGTCGATGTGGATGCCGAAGTGCGTCTGGTTGCGCTGCGCGAAGTACCATGTGCCGGCCTGCTCGGCGCTCACGTAGAACTCTCCGAAGTAGTTGAACCCGGAGCCATTTCCGTACTTCACGTCAACGATCGCCGACGCCGGGCGGTTGAAGTACGTGAGCGACGTCGCCACATGCGACGACATGGCCCGTCCCTCGTTGAAGGCCGGCTTCATGATGTCCCAGGCGTTGTCGTGCCAGGTCCATGCGGCGAATTCGACCATGCTGTCGCCCGCGATATCGAGCGTGGCCGTCGCGTTCTCGGCGAGCGCGAGGCCGCCCGCGAAGCCGGCCGCGTTGCGGAGATCGACGCTGCCCGTCGATTCGACGGTCCACTTGCCGAGCGGAATGCCCTGGATGCCGGCGCGGTCCGGCGCGAACGAGCCCGCGCCCGTGAGCGTGACGTCGCTCGCGCCCGCAAGGCCCGTGCCCCACTTGACCGTCTTGCCGTTCAGGTCGAACGTCACCTTGCCGTCCTTCTTCGGGCTTCCGAACGTCGCGGTCATGCCGGCCTTGCCGATGTTGAAGTTCGCCGTCGCCCTGAGCGTGCCGCTCTCCATGTTGAAGACGGTGCGCATCGGATCCGTCCAGGCCTCGCTTATGCCGTCCGCGCCGACTTCGAGAAGGCCGTCCTTGAACGTCAGCGAACCCGCGTAGTAGTGCGAGCCGATCCAGTTTGCGTAGAGTCCCTTGGTGGCGATGTGCGAGTTCTCGCCCGTCACCGTCAGCTCGCCGCGTCCGTTGCCGGTGCCGATCTCGAATCTGTTGGCCGAGAACACGAGGTCGTTGGCGCGGATGTCAACGATGGGACCCGCCTTGAGCGTCTTGACGTTCGGACCCTGCGAGAAGAACTGGTTGAGGGGTCCGGCGATCGTCAGCCCGTCGAAGGAGGCCGAAGCGGCGGGATGGAAGAACACCGTGCCGGTGTGCCCGCTCATCGCCGTGATGGAGAGCTTGTTCTTGCCGAACTTCGGCATGCCGTAGCCGTCGTTGTTCAGGCCGATCACGAAGCAGGCGCCGCCGGACATCGTCACGTCGAGCGCGCTGTCGCCCCAGTCGGTGATGCCGGAGGTCCAGTAGTATCCCGACTTGATGTTCAGGCGGGAATCGCCGCTCACCGTGCGTGCGGAGTTGTGGAAGTCGGCGTTGAGCTCCATCAGCGGATTGCCCTCGTTGACCAGCGCGTCGTCGTAGTAGTGTCCGTTAGTGGTCACAAGGATCGTGCCCTTGTTGGTGACGGCCTTCGTGTAGCGCGTCGTCGCGCCGCCGCCCATCGTGAGCGTGGCGCCTTCGGAGACGGTGAGAGGCGTCTTGATGTAGCTGGTGCCGCTGTCGTTGCCGATGTAGGCCTTGTCGCCCACGGCGACCATGCCGCCGACGTTCCATGCACCGTCTGCGGCCCACATCGAGAACGCGCCGCGCAGCTCGATGCCGTTCGGGATGTTCAGCGTGAAGCCGGATCCCTCCGGCGTGTAGCAGCCTTCCTCGGAGATCAGCATCTTGCCGACCGTGATCGGGCCGTGCACGTTCAGGCCGCGCGTTCTGCTCACCGCGCTGTTTTTGATCGTCAGCGTGGCGTCCGCCGGGCCGGTGATGGAGTTCTTGGCGCCGCCGCGGATGTCGATGCGGCTGATGCCGCCGATGGTGGCGTCGCCGGTCATGACGACCTCGTTGATCGGCGAGCCCCAATAGTCGTTCACCGCCGTGGTGGTCAACGCGCCCGTCCCGTCCGGGCCGTCGCCCTCGATCACGAACGTCTTGCCGCTTGTGATGTTGGCGCGGGCGCGGTTGTTGCCGCTTCCCGTCTCGATGTGGTTGAAGTCGAACTGGCCGCCGCTCTTCACGGTGATTGTACCGAGGACCCTGCCCGCCGCGCCGACCGCCGCGTCGTCCGCGAGCTTCACCGTGCCGGCCTCCACCTCGATGTCAGGCGTCTCGGCGAGCACCGCCGCGCCAAGCGTCAGCGTGCCAGACCCCTTCTTCACAAGCCGTTCGGATGATATCGCGCCCGCGCCCGTCAGCGTGTAGTCGGCGGCGGCATCGACCGTCACCTGCTTCGCCGAAACAATCGCAGGCACCTGCACGGAGGCCGTCTTCGTGGTCTCCTTTCCGTCGAACTTCGCCGTCCACGCCGGATCGAGCGTCACGTGCTCGCCCGCGTCGTTCTTCTTCCATGCGGCGGACGTCCAGACGTCGGATGCGGTCTGAGGCCTCCACACGCCCTCGTTCAGTTCCAGCGGATCGCTGATGCCGCTCGTCGCGCTCACGTTCTTGCTGTTCACGCTCGTAAAGCGGAAGTACCACGTCTCGCCCGCCGCGAGGCCCGTCGCGGTCGCCGACACCGTGCCGGTCTCCGAGACCTCGCCGATGTTCGTACTTCCCGCTACCGTCGCGAACGTCGGATCAGTGGACCATTCGAGCATAAGCGTGGCGGAGGATGCGCCCGCGCCGAAGTCCACCACCTTGCCCGTCACCGTCGCAACGCCGCTGTCGGTCGCCTCGACGTCATCGACGAGCACGAACGCCGCGCCAGCCGGCGTGTCGCTCGCCGTCCAGATCTCGATCTTCGCCACCTCGTAGGCGAGCGAGGTATTCCTCTCGCGCGTGTTCGCGTCGCCCATCCACGTCTGGTCGATGGCCTTGCCGTTGTGAGAGAAGTTGCCGATTCCGATTTCGTAGCACTCCGTGTTCGTCCAGCGGTTGAACGCGAACATCACCTGTGCGGGATTCGCCTCGCCGGGCGTGAAGCGGTGCACCTGCATCGTGCCGTAGCCCGACATGTTGTCCGAGCGCTTGTCGTTCCAGTCGCACCGGAACGTCTTCGCCGGAGCGTCCGGCTTGCCGCTCGGATCGGTGTTGTACTGGCTTGGCCAGAATTCGACCCAGCCGCGCACGTTGTACTCGTCGGCGGGGGTCGATTCGATTCCCGGCATGTTGGAGACGACGCGCAGGCGGTTCACAACGCACTGGTTGATTGTCGTGAGCGGAATGCCCACATCGGCAAGCGTGCGATCGCCGAAGGCGTCGATCGACACCCAGATCCAGCGCGTGAGGTCGTGGTAGTCGTCGAGAGCGGTGTCCTTGCGCTTCAACTCGATGTAATAGCCCACGCGCGAGAGGTTGGAGGTAGGGGCCGCGTCGTTCACGTATGAGTACGGCACGTATCCGAGCGACGTGAGGGCCGTGCCGCCATTCGCCGCGATGTCGAAGACGCGCGCACGGGTCATTCCGTCCAGATACGCGGCGGGCACGTTGTTCTCGATGCCGCTTGTCGTCGGAACACCCGTCTCCGCCGCGCCGAGCGCGAATCCGGGA
>CADCPA010000333.1 GCA_902803135.1 uncultured bacterium | reverse complement strand
TTCTGCACGGCGGGCTACCGCTGCGGACGCACGGGCGGCTGCATCATGGACGCGCTCAAGACCGGCCGCGAAGGCAAGTTCTGCAAGATCAACGCGGTGCTGACGTTCCGCGAATGGCTGGACGACTTCGCTTCGGACGAGACGCGCGCCATCGGCGGCCGGCTGATCGAGAAGGAACTCGCGGGCATCAAGGAGTGGGTGCCGAAGTTCTACCCGGCGGTGCTGAAGCAGTACGAGGCGACCTGCCGCGGCGAACGCGACCTGTTTTTCTGAACTCAGGCGAAACATCAACGCCCGAACCATCCGCATGGTGCTAGACTATCGGCAGTGTGCTAGACCAGTGGCGTGCGGGGGGCGTCAATGAGAGAAGAGGTACGGTATGGACTGTGTGAAGGCGAAAGCCTGGCGGCTCTACGGAGCCGCGGAGGCGCGGCTCGAGAACGTGGGGCTCGAGCATGCAGGCGAAGACGGCGTCGTGGTGGAGCTCGTCACGAACACGATCTGCCTGAGCGATTGGAAGGCGGTCACGCTCGGCACGGGGCACAAGCGCGTGCCGAAGGACATCGCGACGAATCCGACGATGTTCGGCCATGAAGTGAGCGGCATTGTGCGCGAGGTCGGTACGAAGTGGGCGTCGCAGTTCACGGTCGGCCAGCGCGTCTGCATCCAGCCCGCCTTCAACATTCCCGGACACGAACTCGAGACGATGGGCTATGCCTGGCACGCGATCGGCGGAGACACGACGCATGTCTATCTGCCCTCGATTGTAATGGAAATGGGCTGCCTGCTGCCCTACGAGGGGGACGCCTACTTCAAATGTTCCCTCGCCGAGCCGATTTCCTGCATCGTCTCCGCCTTCCGCACGAACTACCACCATCCGTTCGGCTCGCACGTGCATGAGATGGGCATCCGGGCGGGTGGACGCATGCTGCTGATGGCGGGGGGCGGCGCGATGGGGCTCGGATGCATCGACATCGCCCTGCACAATCCCGAGAAGCGTCCGCGCGAACTCGTCGTCACGGAAGTGGACGCGGCGCGCCTTGCGCGGGCCCGGCGGCTGTTCCCGCGGGAGACGGCGGAAAAGGCGGGCGTCAAGCTGACGTTCGTCAATCCGAAGTCCGAGGCGATTCAGGGGCCGTTCGACGACATCTTCCTTTTCGCCGCCGTGCCGGCGCTGATCACCCAGTGTTCGGACCTGCTCGCCTTCGGCGGCTGCCTCAACTTCTTCGCGGGGCCGACCGATCCGAAGCTGACGGCGCCGTTCAATTTCTACAACATCCACTATCTGAACCACCACATCGTCGCCAATTCGGGCGGAGACGTGAAGGACATGTCCGACTCGGTGGACTGGATCGGCAAGGGCTATCTCCATCCCGAGGTGATGATCACCCACGTGGGCGGCCTCGACAGCGCATTTGCCGCGACGCTCGACTTGGACAAGGTGCCGGGCGGAAAGCGGCTGGTCTACACGCACGTGAACCTGCCGATGACGGCGATCGACGACTTCGCCGAGAAGGGGACGCGCGATCCGTTCTACGCCGAACTCGCCCGCCTCTGCGCCGACAACCACGGACTCTGGAGCAAGGCGGCCGAAGACTATCTCCTCGCCCATGCGCCGCAGGTGGAGATCGGCGAGCCGACTGCGTTCGTGAAGGAACGCGTCATCCGTCTCGGCGAATAGGGAGGTTCGCACCCATGGCCCGCTATTTCTGCCTCTGTCTCGCCCCGGCAATCGACGCCACGGTCCGCATGGGCGCGTGGCCCACCCCCGACTGCGTCATCAAAGACGCGACGGACGTCTTCGCTCCCGGCGGCAAGGGGCTCAACGTCGCGCGCTGGCTCGCGAAGCGCGGCGCATCCGTGGCCTGCGGCGGCCTGCTCGGACGCGACAACGCGGCGGTCTTCGAGCAGGAGATGCGCAAGTACGGCATCGTCGACCGCTTTGTGCGCGTCGACGGTCCGACGCGCGTCAACGAGATGTTCGTGACGCCGCAGGGGGCGTTCAAGGTGAACCGTCCCGCACGCGCGCCGCTGCTGCCGCCGGGGGATGTGGCCGACTTCGCGGGATACGACACGGTCGTCTTGAGCGGCTCTCTGCCGAAGGGCTGGCCGGCGACGACCTATCGCGAACTCGTGGCGGCGGCCCGGGACGCCGGGGCGCGGGTCGTCCTTGACGCGAGCGGCGACGCGCTGGTCGAAGGCGTGAAGGCGCACCCCGACGTGATCAAGCCCAATGCGGACGAATGTGCGGCGCTGGTCGGTTTTGTGCCGAAGACACCGGCGGATTTCGCGCGGGCGACGGCGGCGCTGAAGGCGTGCTGTTCCCTTTCGATCATTTCGGATGGTGCCGGGGGGTGCTGGTTCGACGGCGTCCATACGGCGGCTCCGGCCGTCGAAGTGCTCGATACGACCGCCGCCGGCGACACGCTGCTCGCCGAATGGTGCTTCAGCGGCGATCCGCGGAAGGCGGTGGCGGCCGGCAGCGCGGCGTGCACCCAGCCGGGCGGGGAGCCGCCCGCGCTCGATTTGATGGAACGGCTGGCGCGCTGACGGTTGTCGGCTCAATGGACAAATGGCGCGGATTATGGTAAAATGCCCGTCAAATTTCCAAACGTACGAGGATCATCGCCCATGAAAGACTTGAAAGCCGCCTATAAAACCATTGAAGCCGATCATTTCGCGCCGAAAATGGAAATTTCGTTCATCGATGGTGACAAGCGCGAGACGTTGAGCTACGAAAAGGTCACCTGGAACATCGGCGGCGAGGAGAAGGGCCTCCGCTACGGCGAGAATCCGGGCCAGGAAGCCGCCCTCTACAAGCTCGTCAACGGCAATATCGTGCTGGGCGACGTCGAGATGCTTCAGGCGGGCCAGTACCTCGCCTCCGTGCCGGAGCTCCTCCAGAGCGGCAAGCATCCGGGCAAGACGAACGTGACGGATACGGACAATGCGCTCAACATCCTGCGCTACCTCAACGACAAACCGTGCGCCGTCATCGTGAAGCACAACAACCCCTGCGGCGTCGCCGTGGCCGATACGCTGGCCGAGGCCTACTTCCGCGCGAACAAGGCGGACCGCCTGGCGGCCTTCGGCGGTGCGATCGCCCTCAACCGCGAATGCGACCTCGACACGGCCAAGCTCATCGTCGGGAACTACGCCGAAGTCGTGGTGGCGCCCGAGTTCGCGCCCGGCGTGATGGACCTCTTCGCGACGAAGACGAACCTGCGCGTCTTCCGCATCCGCAACATGGCCCGTCTCACCGACTTCGTCGCCAAGACGGTCGTCGATTTCAAGAGCCTCATCGACGGCGGCCTTGTCGCCCAGATGAGCTTCGTCGCCCAGGCCCGCAAGCCGGAAGACTTCATGCCGGCCTACTGCAACCGCAAGATCGTGAACAAGGAAACGGGCGAAGTCTCCTTCAGGGAATACAAGATCAAGCGCCTCCCGACGGAGAAGGAATATGCCGACCTCGTGTTCGGCTGGCTCGTCGAGGCGGGCGTGACGTCCAACTCGGTGCTCTACGTGAAGGACGGCGTGACGGTCGGCATCGGCACGGGTGAACAGGACCGTGTGGGCGTCGCGGAAATCGCCCGCGACAAGGCCTATACGAAGCATGCGGACTGGATCGCCTGGGAGAAGTACGGCAAGCCGTACAACGACCTCCGCCTCGCCTTCGGCGAGCGGGACGGTGCGATGAAGCAGGCCGAAATCATGGAACAGACGAAGGCGGAAAAGGGCGGCCTGCCGGGCTGCGCGATGGTCTCCGACGCGTTCTTCCCGTTCCGCGACGGTCTCGAAGTCGGCATCCGCGAAGGCATCACCTCGGTCGTCCAGCCGGGTGGCGCGATCCGCGACTGGGACGTCATCGACTGCGCGAACGATGCGAACGTCGCGATGGTCTTCACGGGCCAGCGTTCTTTCCGTCATTGACAAGGGCGGAAAGAAGTGAAGTCAATAAGTTAGCGTGAATCGGGAATGGCTGTTTTTGAGGGTGACATGAAAATACTGGTTGTTGGCGGCGGCGGTCGAGAACATGCGATTACATGGCGCCTGGCGCAGGATGCGGCGAAGCACGAGCTGTTCTGCGCACCGGGCAACGCCGGCACGGCGGCGCTCGCGACGAATCTCAAGATCGGCGCCGAGGACGTGATGGGCGTCGTGGCGTGGTCGCTCGCGGAGAAGCCCGACCTCGTCGTGGTGGGTCCGGAAGCCCCGCTTGTGAAGGGCCTCGTGGACGAGCTCGCGAAAATCGGCGTGACGGCGTTCGGCCCGGTCGCGGCCGGCGCGCGCATGGAAGGTTCGAAGCGTTTCGCGAAGGAAATCATGGACGCCGCGGGCGTGCCGACCGGCAAGGCCGAGACGTTCACGGATGCGGCGAAGGCCAAGGCCGCGCTGCCGACCTACGGCCTTCCCGTCGTCATCAAGGCGGACGGCCTGGCGGCCGGCAAGGGCGTGATCGTGGCGGAGACGCGCGAACAGGCCGAGGCGGCGATCGACGACATGCTCGTGGGCAACGTGTTCGGCGCCGCGGGCGCCGAAGTGCTGCTCGAGGAGTTCCTCCACGGTGAAGAGTGCTCGATCCTCGCGCTCGTTGACGGCGAAAACGCCGTGTTGCTGCCGAGTTCGCAGGACCACAAGCGCGCGTTCGACGGCGACAAGGGCCCGAATACGGGCGGCATGGGCGCGTATTCGCCCGCGCCGGTCGTGACGGCCGACAAGCTGCCGCTGGTCAAGGAAACGATCATCCTCCCGGTCGTGCGCGAGCTCAAGAAGCGCGGCATCATCTACCGCGGCATCCTCTATGCCGGCCTCATGGTCAACGACGAGAATTCGATTCCGCATGGCCCGCTCGCGAAGAGCGGCTCGACGATCAACGTGGTCGAGTTCAACGCGCGCTTCGGCGATCCGGAAACGGAAGCCGTGCTGCCGCGTCTCGGCGGCGACTTCGCGACGGCGCTCCTCCACGCGGCCACGGGCTGCCTGAAGGACGAAGACATCGTGGTGAAGGACGACTGCGCGGCGACGGTGATCATCGCATCGGGCGGCTATCCGGGCGTGTACATGAAGGGCAAGGAGATCACGGGCCTTGCGGACAATCCCGCGCTCGTGTTCCACTGCGGCACGAAACAGGAGGGCGACAAGGTGCTCACGTCGGGCGGACGCGTCCTCTCCGTGACGGGCCTGGGCGCGAACCTGCGCGAGGCGGTGGACAAGGCCTATGCCGGCGTGGACAAGATCGCCTTCGAGAAGGCGTTCCACCGCACCGACATCGCCCATCGTGCGTTCGAGCGGGGCTAGGGAATGGTCGCCCAGCTGCTCGAATTCACGATGCTCTTCCTGTTCGGCTTCTCGTGGCCCTTCGCGATTGCGAAGACGTACCGCGCGAAGCGCGTGGACGGGAAGAGCCCCCAATTCGAGTTCATCGTCATCGTCGGCTACCTGTGCGGCATCGCGAGCCATCTCGCGAGCGGACAGGGGTACTGGGTCATCGGGGTCTACGTCCTCGACATCCTGCTCGTCTCGACCGACCTCGCCCTGTATTTCCGCTACGCGCGGCGCAATCGCAGGCGGACGTAGTCAAAAGCCGCGCCCGAAAGCCACGTTTCCGCGCATTTCGCTTGCTTTTCGCCCCGCTTTCCCGTATAATGTCCGCCAATTTTGACGGTGATTTTTCGGATTGAAGATCAACAAAAGGAAAAAACAAAATGGTATACTCGACCGAAGTGCAGCACCAGTGCCCGTTGGCCAAGGGGTGCAATCACGGTCCTGCCCCGATCCCGGAAGAGGGTAAGTGGGTCCAGGCGAAGCAGATCAAGGACATCTCCGGCTACACGCACGGCGTGGGCTGGTGCGCGCCGCAGCAGGGTGCCTGCAAGCTGTCCCTCAACGTCAAGAACGGCGTGATCGAGGAAGCCCTCGTCGAGACGATCGGCTGCTCGGGCATGACGCACTCCGCCGCCATGGCTTCCGAAATCCTCGTCGGCAAGACGATTCTCGAAGCCCTCAACACGGACCTCGTGTGCGACGCCATCAACACGGCGATGCGCGAGCTCTTCCTCCAGATCGTCTACGGCCGCACGCAGTCCGCGTTCTCCGACGGCGGTCTCGTGATCGGCGCCGGACTCGAGGACCTCGGCAAGGGCCTCCGCTCCATGGTCGGCACGATGTACGCGACGAAGGCGAAAGGGCCCCGCTACCTCGAAATGACCGAAGGCTACTGCACGC
>CADCPA010000332.1 GCA_902803135.1 uncultured bacterium | reverse complement strand
CGTGCTCGTGTTCCGCTTCAAGGACGACAAAGCCGCCCTGTCCGTGCTCGCCGAGGCCGGCTTCACGACGCTGAACGAAAACCAGATCACTCCCTGAACTTCGACGCCGTCCACGGCCTAGAACTTGACGTCGAGCTGCCAGCGCACGAAGTAGGCCGGACGGCTGCTGTCGAAGTAGTCGCCGGGGTGGAACATCTCGCCCACCACGTGGCCGAAGAGCTCGAAGCGGTCGATTCCGCTCGCGTTCTTCGGCGCCAGCAGGATCGGGAAGTCGTAGCGCAACGCGGAGAGGAAGCCCTTGTACATCGAGCCGTCGCCGTCGCGCGTACCGAGATCGTCCTGCACCGACGCGAACATCGGGCCCGCGTAGAGGTACATCGCGTGATGCGGACCGAAGTTCATCGTCAGCTTCGCCTTCGCGTAGATCATGTTCGACCACCAGCCGTTTTCGTAGAGCGTGCCGTAGACCAGCATTTCGCTGTCCTGCGTGTAACGGCCCCACATCGGATCCCACGCCGTGTCGTTGTCGTTGTCGCCCGTGCGATGGCGGTCGCCCGAGTAGTACGTCATCGCCGCCGAGAGAACCGGCTTGTACTCCTTGAGGAACGGCGAATGGTACTTGAGCTCCGTGTACGCCATGTAGCCGCCCGCCTGACGGTTGCCGTCGAGCAGCCGGCCGAACTGGCGGGCGCCTTCAAGTTCGAGCGTCCAGTTCTCGGCGAGCTGCGGCTCGGCCCAGAGGCCGAGGAGCGTGACCTCCTTGGCGGGAACTTCCCGCGGCACGGGACGCATCGTCGTGTGCTCCGTCGACCGCTTGAAGATCGTATAGAGCTTGAACGGCAGATGGCCCTCGAGCGCATTCTGCGAATAGACGAGACCGCCGCCCCATTCGTCGAGGTCGTTGGAGTCCGACATGTTGATCGCGGTGAGCGTACGTCCGCGGCTGCGCGAAGTGCCCCAGCTCACGTCGCTGCGGCCGAAGTCGTACAGCGCGAACACGTCGAGCTGTTTCGTCTCGTCGAAGTGCAGCGTCGCACGGGCCATGTCCGAATAGAAGCTGCGCGAGCCGTCGTACGGCGTACCTTCCACCACGATGCGGTCGAGGCCGAAGATGGAGTGCCCGCGCTCGATCATGTCCTGGCGGCCGATGCGGAAGTCGAACTTCTCGACGCCGATCGCCTTGAGCGCCTCGAGTTCGAGGTCGCGTCCCTCGAGATAGAGGTTGTCGAGGTAGACTTCGTCCGGGAAATAGTAGGCGTGTGCGTGACGCTTGGCGTCGAGCGCCGGGTAGTGGCGGAATTCATCCGCGAGGCGCGTAAAGAGGCGGAACGGACCGTTCTCGACCTCGAACCACACGCGCGGACGAATGCGGAACTGGTTGCGGTACTTCACCCGTTCCGTCGTCGTCATCGCGTAGGGACCTCCGCCGGGCAGGCCGGGCAGATTGTTCATGATCTCCTGGCGAAGGCGAAAGTCGCCGCCGGCGTCGAAGCTCCAGCTCGGTTCCGTTTCCTCCCGAACCGCGACCTGCGCGGCATCTTTGGCCGTTTCCGCGGCCCCCGCCGCGCACACGCCCAGAACCACCGCGCCCGCGGCAATGATCCTCTTCATCCTCATTGTCTTCTCTCTCTTACCCTTTCTTGTAGCACGAAAACACGGCATCGACCTTGTCCGTCGCCAGCTTCGGCGAGACCAGGCTCGCCACCAGCACCACGGGGAAGCCGCCGAGCATCGCCAGCGCGCCGCAGTCGATCGGATTGATCCGGTTGCCCATCAGCATGTTCACGACCGTGAGGCCCACACCCCAGGCGAAGCACGCCCAGACAGAAGCCTTGGTCACGCCCTTCCAGTAGAGGCCGAGCATGAACGGCGCCAGGAAGGCGCCCGCGAGCGCACCCCAGGAAATGCCCATGAGCTGCGCGATGAAGTTCGGCGGATTGAGCGCGATCATCAGCGAGATGACGATGAAGAAGACGATCAAGACGCGCATCACCACGACCTTGCGGCGTTCGATCTTGGCCGCGACCATATCGTCGATCTTGCCCTCTTCGACTTCACCGGTGAGGGACTTCTTGTCGCGGTAGATGAGATCCAGCGTCATCGTCGAGCTCGAGGTCAGCACGAGCGAGGCGAGCGTGGACATCGAGGCGGAAAGAACGAGCAGCAGCACGAGCGCCATCAGGGCGTCGGGCAGGTTCTTATCCAACATCGTCGGCACGATCGAGTCGAACGCGAACTTGCCCTTCTCGGCGTTGAACGCGGTCGGCAGGAAGAGGCGTCCGAAACCGCCAAGGAAGTAGCACCCGCCGGCCACGACGACGGCGAACAGCGTCGAGATGACCGTCCCGCGGCGGATGGCGGATTCGTCGGAGACCGAGTAGAACTTGCCCACCATCTGCGGCAGGCCCCAGGTGCCGAGCGACGTCAAGACGACGACGCCGAGGAGGCTCTTCTTGGCCGGACCGAACCAGCTCGCGAAATCCCCCTTCTGGAAGTTCGCGTAGAGCGCCGCGCCGCGCTGCGTGAGGTCGTCCGAATTCGGCGCCATCTCGGCCATCTTCTGCACCGCGGCGCAAAGGCCGCCCTGGTGGTTCAGCACCACGGCGATGACCGTCGTGATGCCGAAGAGCATGATGAGGCCCTGGATGAAGTCGTTGATCGCCGTGGCCTTGTAGCCGCCGAGGATCACGTAGACCGCCGTCAGGATGGCCATCGCCCACGCGCAGTAGGCGTAGGGCACGCCGAAGCCCATTTCGAACAGACGCGAGATGCCCATGTACACGCCGGCGGTGTACGGGATGAGGAAGACGAAGGCGATGATCGACGCCACCACGCGCAGTCCTTCCGAGTCATAGCGCGTGCCGAAGAAGTCCGGCATCGTGCGCGACTGGATATGCTGCGTCATGAGGCGCGTTCGCCGGGCCAGCGCGATCCAGGCGAGCGCCGAACCGATAACGGCGTTGCCGACACCGATCCAGGCCGCCGAAAGACCGTACTTCCAGCCGAACTGGCCGGCGTAGCCCACGAACACCACGGCCGAGAAGTAGCTCGTTCCGTAGGCGAACGCCGTCAGCCAGGGGCCGACGTTGCGCCCGCCGAGCACAAACCCGTCCACGGAATGCGAATGTCTTCTGCTGTAAATGCCGACTCCGACCATCATGGCCAGAAACAGCAACGTCAATGCGACCTTCATGAACATAGTCTGTCCTCGATTCCTTTCAGATTCGGCTTGCCTGTGGGTGAAAAGATCAAACCGTACAAGAGGCCGAAATCCTTGTCCCCCTTGATTTGCGACAATTTTACCAAATCCGTCGCAAACAGTCAGTAACAATGTGTAACGAAAGAGAAAAATCGGCGAAAAGCGGCGGAAATCAATTCACGACCCGACCGTCTCACAGGCGCATGGCGAAATCGTCATAGCCGAATCGGCGAACAAGCTCTTCCGATCCGTCGAGGCGGCGCACGACGATGTCGGGGAGGTTGATGCCGTTGAAGGTGTTGTTCTTCACCATCGTATAGATCGCCATGTCGCCGAACACGATCGCGTCGCCCTCCGCGAGCGGATGATCGAACGAGTACGTGCCGATTTCATCGCCCGCGAGGCATGTCGGCCCGCCGAAACGATACACATACGGCCCCGCCGTGCCTTTCACGGACCCGGCCATCGGCGGCGTGTAGGGCATTTCCAGCACGTCGGGCATGTGGCAGGCCGCGCTCGCGTCGAGTATGACATTGGCGATGCCGTCCGGCCCCCTCGGCTGGATTTCCAGAATCCGCGACTCGAGCGTACCCGCATTGAGCGCAACGGCCTCGCCCGGCTCGAGGTAGATCTGAACGCCCGGATGGCGCACCGCAAAGTCCGTCAACGTCGCGCACAGACCGTCCACATCGTAGCCCAACCGCGTGATGTGGTGCCCGCCGCCGAAATTGACCCACGCGCGTCCGTCGACGAGATCGCCGAAATGCGACTCGAAACCGCCCAGCACCTTGCGGAACTCCTCCACGCCCTGTTCGCAGAGCGCATGGAAATGGAGTCCGTCGACCGTCGTCGGCAGACCGCCCGCGGCTTCGAGGGCCGCGCGCGTCACGCCGAAGCGGGAGCCCGGCCGGCACGCATCGTAGGCCGGCGTCGTCGCCACGGACGTCTCGGGATTGACGCGGAGTCCGACCGAGACACCCGCCGCCTGCGCCTTCGCCGCGTAGAGATCCAGCTGCCGCACGGAGTTGAACACGATGTGGTCGACCTCCGCGAGGACCGCGTCGATCTCCTCCGGCGCGAACGCCGGATTGAACACATGGACCTCGCCCGGAAAGTGGCGCTTCGCATGCATCGCCTCGAACAGCGAGCTGGCCGTCGTGCCCGCCAGATAGCGCGCGCACAGCGGGTAGACCGCCGTGCACGAAAACGCCTTCTGGGCGAGGATGATCTTCGCGCCCGTCCGGGCCTGGACATCCTTCAGGACCTCCAGGTTCCGGACCAGCGCCGCTTCGTCGATCACATACCGCGGCATCAGGGAACCTTGACGGGATTGAAGTTTTCCTGCCACGGCAGTCCCTGCTCGTTGAGGGCGGCCATGAACGGATCCGGATCGAACTCCTCGCACGTGTGCACGCCCTTCGTCGTCCACTTGCCCTCAAGGAACATCTTCGCGCCGATCATCGCCGGCACGCCCGTGGTGTAGCTGATCGCCTGCGAGCCGACTTCGGCATAGCAGGCCTGGTGGTCGCACACGTTGTAGACATAGTAGTCGACCGGCTTGCCGTCCTTGAGACCGTGGAAGATGCAGCCGATGTTCGTCTTGCCCTTCGTACGCGGACCGAGCGACGCGGGATCCGGCAGCAGCGCCTTGAGGAATTCGATCGGGACGATTTTCTGTCCCTTGAAGTCGATCGGGTCGATGCGCGTCATACCCACGTTCTCGAGACACTTGAGGTGCGTGAGGTAGCTCTGGCCGAACGTCATGAAGAAGCGGATGCGGCTGATGCCCTTCAGATTGCAGCCGAGCGACTCCAGCTCCTCGTGGTGGAGGAGGTACATGTCCTTCTCGCCGACCTGGTCGAAGTTGTAGACGCGTTTGATCGCCATCGGGGCGGTCTCGACCCACCAGCCCTTGTCGAACGCCTTCTTGTATTCCACTGGTACGCCGTGGGAGTCGATGGTTGGGGGACATTCGGCGTTCGACGACCGACAGCCGGCAGTGGGGTCAGCGACCCAATAGGAACCCTTGGCCGCCACTTCGCGGATGTTGATCTCGGGGTTGAAGTTGGTGGCGAACGGATAACCGTGGTCGCCTCCGTTGCAGTCGAGGATGTCGAGCGTTTCGATCGTGTCGAAATAGTGCTTCTGCGCGTACGCCGAGAAGACCTGCGTGACACCAGGGTCGAAGCCGCAGCCGAGAATCGCCGTGAGGCCCGCCTTCTCGAACTTTTCACGGTAGGCCCACTGCCACGAATACTCGAAATGCGCCTCCTCCGGCGG
>CADCPA010000331.1 GCA_902803135.1 uncultured bacterium | reverse complement strand
GCCTCAAGCATTCGCATGAGATCGTGCTGGTGGACAAGACGAATCCCTCCGGCAACGGACACATGCGGCCCCGCGGCGTGTTGCGCGAGCCGGCCCATCACATCTCCCGGGCGGACGTGATCTTCATCACGAAGTCCGACGGCAAGACCGAGAAGGTCGTCCAGGAGGTCCGCGCCTATAACAAGAAGGCGGAGATCATCGAATGCCGCCACGCGCCCCGCATCCTCAAGGATGTCTGGAGCCGCGAGGAGCTTCCGCTCGAGTGGCTGAAGGGCAAGACCCTGACGACGCTGTCGGGCATCGCCGTGCCGCAGGGCTTCGAGGAGTCGCTCCGCAAGCTCGGCGCGAAGGTGATCTGGTGCGAGCGCTATGCCGACCACCACCGCTACGACTCGTCCGAAATCCTCTATGCGCTCAACAAGACGGCCGATCTCCATGCCGACGCGCTGATCACGACGGAGAAGGATGCCGTGCGCTTTCCGCGGTTTGAAACGACGCCCGTGCCGTGCTACTATCTGCGCGTCGACATCGAAATCCTCAAGGGGGCGGAGAACTTCGCCACCGCCGTGAACCACATCTGCAATGTCAAGCCGAAGCATTCTTAAGAACACCGCCGTCGTCGCCGTCCTCACCGCCCTCTCGCGCGTGCTGGGGCTTGTGCGCGAAATGCTGCAGAGCCGCCTCGTCGGCGCGGACGTCGAGCAAAGCGCCTTCGCCGTGGCGTTCGCCATTCCCAACATGGCGCGCCGCATGTTCGGCGAAGGGGCGCTCACGGCCGCGTTCGTGCCCGTGTTCAAGGGCGAACTCGAAGCGGACGCTTCGCTCGTCAAGGCGCGGCGCCTTGCGCGCGCCGTGATGACGATGTCCCTCCTGATGCTGGCCGCCGGCGTGATTCTCGCCTGGTGCCTGATCGGCGGCGCGTTCTGGTACGACTCGGACGGCACGCTCCTGGCCGGCAAGTGGGGCCTGACGCTCTACTACGTGCGCATCCTCATCCCCTACATGCTCTTCATCTGCGCGGCGGCCTTCGGCATGGGCGTTTTGAATTCGTTCGGCAAGTTCGCGGCCGCGGCGCTGATGCCGAGCATTCTCAACGTCGTGTGGATTGTCTCCCTCGTCGGCCTGTTCTTCGCCACCGGACACGGGACGGATGCGGCCTTTACCGTGCATCGGCGCGTCGTCTTCATCTGCGTGGCGATTCTCGGCGCGGGTTTCCTCCAGATGGCGTTCATGCTGCGCGCGATGGCGAAGAAGGGCATTTCGCCGTGGCCGTCCTTCAAGGGCTGGCGCGATGCGAACGTACGCCTCGTGTGGCGCAACATGGCCATCGGCTGCGCCGGCGCCGGCGCGGTGCAGATCAACTACATGCTCGACCAGGTGCTGGCGCTCAAGGCGAGCGACTGGGCGGCCGGCGCAATCGGCTATGCGGACCGCCTGATGGAACTGCCGCTCGGCATCGTCGGCACGGCGTTCGGCACCGTGCTGCTTCCCACGTTCTCCGGCTTCTTCGCACGCGCGGACGTGGATGGCGCCCGTTCCGCGTTCGTCTCCTCCGTGCGCAACATGCTGCTGGTCGTGCTGCCGGCCGCCGCAGCGCTCGTGGTGCTGGCGCCGGAACTGACGCGTCTCGTCTACCATGGCGGACGCTTCGACGACGCGGCGACGGTGCGCGTGGCGCGGGCGGTCGCGTGCTACTCGGTCGGGTTGGCCTTCTTCTGCCTGCAGAAGACGCTGACGCCGTGGTTCCAGGCGCAGAAGGACCTCAAGACGCCGCTGAAGGTCGCGGTGCGCATGGTCTTTCTCAACGCGGCGCTCAACATTGCCGCCGTCTTCGGTCTCCCCGTCGAGTGGCGACATGTGGGGCTCGCGGGCTCGACCGTGCTCTGTTCGGGCATTTCCTGCGTCTGGCTCGCGCTGATCGCACGGCGCCGCAACGGCTCGCTTGGATGGCGCCGGCTGTTCCGTCCGATCGCGCTGATGCTGGGCGCCTCCGCGGCGATGGCCGCGGCGCTCCTCGTTCTGCGGCACGTGCTCGCGGCCGTCACCGCGTGGGGCACGATGGGCGAGATCCTGTCGATGGCCGCCTACGTTGCCGGCGGCATGGTGGTCTATTTCGCGGTCATGGGGGTGCTCGGACGCGACGTGCTGCGCGGACTCCTCCGCGACTTCCGCAACCGGGGTGGCCGTGCCTAAGCTGGTTCCACCTTCGGAGGCGTATCTGGAATCCTACATCGCGGCCTGCCGCGAGACGTGGGGCCATGCCTATTCCGACTACATCCTCCACGATCCCGCCCGTGTGGCGACGTGGCGCGAGACGATTTTCGCCGACTACGCCCGCCAGGAACGCGGCGAGGGTCTGCCCCCGGGCTTCGTGCCGTCGCGTACGCTCTGGTTTGTCGACGGCGACATGTATCTCGGCACGGTCAACATCCGTCTGCGCATGACGGAGGCGCTGAAGAACGGGGGCGGTACGGTCGGGCTCATTCTGCGCACGTCGATGCGCGGACGCCACCTGGGGCGGCCGTTGATCGTCGCCGCCGTCGCCGCCGCCCGCGAGATGGTGGAGGGGCCGATCTACCTCAATACGGAAACGGCGGCCGGCATCCTCGACCGCCTCCACGCCGACGGGGACTGTCCCTACACGTCGCGCGAGACCTGTACCTGCCTCATCGACGGCGAATTCCGCTCTCTTGTCCGCTTCACGTACTGATCTGGAACTTGAGGCAATTGCAAAACCGTCGTTCGCACGTCGCGAGGGGGATTTTCCCACGCCGCAGGGTTGACAAGCCAAATCCGAATATGCTAACCTAATGACAAAGTGGCTTGCCACGCCATGCCTTGTGTGCAACGTGTGTTGCATGGACTGCTGGTTGGCTTTAACATGTAACAAGATAAGAGAGAAAAAGATGAACGTAAAACTGGCAATCGGTGTTTCTGGGTTGGCGTGTCTGTTGACCGGATCGCTTCAGGCGGCGGATGTCTACCGGTTTAGGGGCGAGAACGCGCAGGGAAAGTTCAACGAGACCGGTCTGCTGAAACAATGGCCGGAGGAGGGACTTGAGCCGAAATGGACTTTCACTGAATTGGGCGCCGGCTGGGGAAGCGTCATCAAGGTCGCAAATCGGCTCTATGTCAGCGGCCTTGATACCGAGGACAACCACATGGAGGCCATCTACTGTCTGGATCTTGATGGAAAGAAACTGTGGCAGACCCAAGTCGGCAGGAACTGGCGGCGGAGTTTCCAGGCTGCCCGCACGACCCCGACTTATGAGGACGGAAAACTGGTCGCCACGACCGGGAGCGGGGACATTGCCTGCATCGACGCAAAGAACGGGAAGAAACTGTGGGCCAAGAACCTCGCCGAAACCTACGAGACGCAGTTCGGCCCCTGGGGCATGGCGGAATCGCTCGTGGTGAAGGACGGCAAGGTGTTCGCCACCGTTTGCGGACGCAAGGCATTGGCCGTTGCGCTGAAGATGTCGGACGGATCGGTCGTCTGGGAAATCCCCTCCAATGATGACCG
>CADCPA010000330.1 GCA_902803135.1 uncultured bacterium | reverse complement strand
TGGTGCGTGGTATCTGTGGTTGTCGCCTGTCGAGGTCGAGACATGCGCGCCGTCGTATGAGAGCTTTTCGGACGGAGTCTTCGGGACGGGGACCCTTGAGGCGAAAAACCGCGTGTCCATCAGTCCGCGCAGCACGGGACAAATCGTGAAGCTTTATGCCGACCAGGGCGACGAGATCAAGAGGGGCGAGGTCCTGGTTGAACTGTTTTCCGACGACATCGTCCAGCAGTTGAAGATTGCGCAAGCGGAGCTGGCGGTCGCACAGGAGACTGTGAAGAGGATCGAAACTGAAATTGTCTCGGCCAAGGCGACGCTTGATCTTGCGGAGTCCAGCCACAGCCGCGCCGAGGCGCTTTTCCGAAAGGATTTCAAGCCGAAGGCAGAGTACGAAAAGGCACTGGAGGCGCGTGATGTCGCCCGTGCGGCCTACAACCAAGTCGCCGCGCGAAAGCACGAGGCGGAACTGACCGTTGTCCGCCAGAATGCGCAGATCGAGTATTGGAAGGTAAAACTCTCCGAGACGAAACTGGTTGCTCCGTTCGACGGATACGTTGTGCGCCGGAACCGAGAACTCGGCGCGGTCGTGAACCCCGGCGTATCGATCATGGATGTTGTTGACCGAAGCGAGATATGGGCGTCGGTATGGGTGGACGAGGCGCGTTTCGCCGACATCCGTCCCGGCCAACGCGCGGAAATCGAGCTGAGGGCATTGAAGGGACGGAAATTCGGTGGTGTCGTCCGCAGACTGGCGCGGGAGACGGATCGCGAGACGCGCGAACATCTCGTGGACATCGCGCTGGAGTGCCTGCCCGAGACATGGTCGCTCGGAGAACGACTGGAGGCGATGATTGCCGTCGGCGCCGAGGAGAAGCGCTTCGCGGTGCCGTCTGCGCTGGTTCGATGGAAAGAAGGAAATCCTTTTCTGCTTGTCCTGCGCGGCGGTCGCATCTGCCGCCAGCCGGTCAAGCTCGGTGTCCGTACGCCCGCAAAAACGGAAATCCTCACGGGCCTCGAGAAGGACGATCTCGTCGTTCGCGGGAATGACGACAATCTCGGATATGTTGGGCGAAGGGCAAAGCCGGCGAAATGATGAACCTGGCCATCAAGGACATTCGGCACAAGTTCGGACGGTTCGTCCTCACGACGGTGGGGATGAGCCTTCTCCTGATGGTCGTCATGGGCATGGGCGGCATCTACCGGGGGCTCGTCGAGGAGGCGACGCTCATTATTGACCGTTCGGATGCCGACATCTGGGTCGTGCAGAAGGAAACCAAGGGCCCATTTGCGGAAGTCTCGACACTTCCCAGGAACATGGAGGAGCGCATCGCGGCGATGGAAGGCGTTGAATCCGCGCGTCCGTTCGTCTCGCATACCATCCAGCGCGATTATCACGGACGCGTCCTGCGCCTCACGGTTCAGGGGCTTTCGGATGACGGCGCCTGGCTGCCGCTTGTCAGGGGGCGTCCCCTTTCCTGCGGGCATTTCGAGATGCTGGCGGACAAGTCCGCGAAACTTCCCCTTGGCTCGGAGCTCAGGCTCGGCAACGACATGTACAAGGTCGTGGGCATCACCGAGAGGCTCAACTCTCCGGCGGGGGATGCGATGGTGTTCGTCTCGCTCAACGACGCGCTTGCGATCCGCGACCACCAGCCCGGCGAGGCGATACGCCACGAGCGCGAGGCCCGCGTGCGTCGCTTCGAGCATGTCGCCTACGGCAGCACGGCGGTTGACCATGCGGAGACTTTGCGGAGTGCGCGCGAGCGTCCGGCCGCTTTGCCGGGCCTCCGCATCGGCGCGGTACTCGTGAAGGTGCGGCCCGGCTGGGATGTCGAGGACGTCAGACGGCGCATTTCCGCGCTTCCGGACGTCACGGCCTACACGGCGGACGGGCAGCGCGAGATCATGCTGGGCGGCGTCGTCGCGCGCTCACGGCGTCAGCAGGCCCTTTTCCGCAAGATACTCGGAGTCGTCTCGACGGTCGTCATGATGCTTGTCCTCTATACGCTGACGCTGGACAAGCTACACGACATCGCCATGCTCAAGCTCCTCGGCGCACGGCGGGGCGTGATCGTCGGGATGATCCTTCAGCAGGCCCTGCTCATCGGGTGCCTCTCCTTTGCGCTCGCCTGTCTCATCGGCAGTTGGGCCTATCCGCATTTTCCAAGGCGCGTGGTGATCGTCCGCGGCGATCAGTTCGTGCTTTTTGCCGTCGTCGTCGGAATCTCCGCGCTCGCCAGCCTCGTCGGCATCCGCAAGGCGCTGCGAACGGACGTGGGGGAGGTGCTGTCATGAAGGAAGCGCTGATCGCCGAAAACCTCTGCAAACACTATGGGAAGGGCAACACGTCCGTTGTCGCGCTGGACAGCGTTTCGCTCACGCTCCGCGCGGGGGAAGTCGTCGCCCTGCTCGGTCCGTCGGGCGCCGGGAAGTCAACGCTTCTGACGGCGCTCGGCCTGATCCGCGCGCCGGACTCCGGACGCATCGTCATCGGTGGCCAGACCGTGTTCGAGAACGGCTACCGGACGGATCCGGCCTTGTTCAGGCGAAAGCATCTTGGCTTCGTGTTCCAGCGGGCGAACCTGCTGCCTTTTCTGACTGCCGAGGAGAACGTGCGCCTGCCGATGGAGCTCGACGGCATCGGCGCTCGCGCGTCTGCCGCACGCGCCCGCGAGCTCATTGAGAGCTTCGGTCTGGCGAATCGCCGCGACAATCTGCCTTCGGAGCTTTCAGGGGGACAGCAGCAGCGTGTCGCCATTGCCCGCGCTCTGGCGAATCGCCCCGAGCTGATCTTTGCAGACGAACCGACGGCTGCTCTTGACAGCGCCCTGGGTCGGCTCGTGATGGAGATGCTCAGGGATGTCGCTCACGAGCATCAGGCGGCGGTTCTCGTCGTCACGCACGACACGCGCGCGCTTGACGTCTTTGACCGCGTCCTGAAAATGGAGGATGGTCGCATTTGCAAGACTGAAAATGACAGGCCGTGCAGTTTGTCATAACGGACAGGAGAAACAGGCGGCGGTTGAATTGCTGATTATTTCAAACGCAAAGGAGAAAGACAATGGAAGACGGTAAGATTCTTGCCATGTTCTTCAACGGCAGCCCGCGTAAGGGCTGGAACACCGCCAAGATGCTCGAGGCGGCGAAAGAGGGGGCGGAGGAGGCGGGAGCCGAGACGGAACTCGTCAACCTCTACGACATCAGCTTCCCCGGCTGCAAGAGCTGCTTTGCCTGCAAGCTCAAGAACGCCAAGACGAACGGCGTGTGCGCCATTCGCGATGATTTGCGCCCCGTCCTTGAACGCGCCCGCAAGGCGGATGTGCTTGTCCTCGGCTC
>CADCPA010000329.1 GCA_902803135.1 uncultured bacterium | reverse complement strand
ATTGGTTGCCTCGCAGGGACTCGAACCCCAACAAGCAGAATCAGAATCTGCGGTGCTACCATTACACCACGAGGCAACGTGGGTTGAAAACAAATTCCAGTATATCATAGGCGCGGCGGGGGCGCAAGGGAAATCGTAAAAAAGTTGAAAATCGCCTTCTGTATTGACCCTGAAGGAGGAATCGTCTAGAATAAAGACAGTTTGTCCAACAATTGCGGAGGTGGCATGAAGAACGTCTTTTGCCTTGTGTGCGTGTGCGGCGGCATCCTGGGCGCCGCGGCGGCGACGTACCATGTGGATTCGGCGGCGGACGACGGCGGGGATGGATTGACGCCGCGCACGGCGCTGCGTACGCTTGAACAGGTCAATCGGCTGAACCTGCAGGCGGGCGACCGCGTGCTGTTCAAGCGCGGCGGCCTCTGGCGCGGACAGCTTGCCGCGAAGAGCGGCGCACCGGGCCAGCCTGTCTTCTATGGCAGTTACGGCGAGGGGGCGAAGCCGATTCTGCAGGGATCGGTCGAGCGGAGCCGTCCTGCGGACTGGGAGCCGGTCGGCGACCGGGTCTGGGCGACGAAAAAGCCGCATCCGCCGCGCCTGCGCGAGCAGCTGTGGGACGGCACGTCGTCCGTATCGGCTTGGGGCGCGTCCTATCAGGAAGGAAACAGGGGGCGTACGACCCTGGCGGAGGAAAACGGCGTGCGTTTCGTGCGCGTGACGCTGGAGCGGAAGGTCCGTGCCGCGGCCCACCTGCTGCAGCTCTGGGGACCCGAGGTCAAGAATCTGCCGCTCGACGCCGTGCTGCGTCTGCGCGTGCGGAGCACGAAGCCGTTTCGGCTGAACGGGCGCCTCGGCCTTTCGCTGAACCGTCCGCCGTGGACGCAGGCGCTGACGGCGGAGCGGCCCGGGGACGGCCCCGAGGTGGGCACGATGTGGCGCGACGTCGACATTCCGCTCGCCCGCCGGGGCGAACTGACCGCGGGATACGTCCATTTCTCCATCGGCGACGTGATGCCCGAGGGGGCGGTCTTCGACTTCATCCCGCTCGGGCTCTGGCGCGTCGACAAGGACCGTACGACGGGCATCCCGCGCGACGTGGGCATTTTCATCTGCAACCACGGCGAGAAGTGGGGTACGAAGAAGTGGGACAACCCCGCCTGGAAGGTGCCGCAGGTGCCGAAGTGGCAGAAGTCGGTGACGAAGGACAAGGACCTCGACTTCTGGCACAATCCCGAAGAGCAGCGCGTCTACGTGCGGTACCCGGAGAATCCAGGCGCGGCGTTCGACTCGATCGAGCTCGCGCTGACGCGGCACATCGTCGACGAGGGCGGACGCCACGATATCGTCTACGACGGCCTCCACCTCCGCTACGGCGCGGCCCACGGCATCGGCGGCGGCGGCACGGCGAACATCACGATCCGCAACTGCGACATCTGCTGGATCGGCGGCGGCCTCCAGTACTGGAACAAGGATCCGAAGACGGGTCTGCCCCTCTGGCCGACGCGCTTCGGCAACGGCATCGAGTTCTGGGGGGGGTGTGGACACAACCTCGTCGAGCGCAACCGCCTCTGGCAGATCTACGACGCGGCGCTGACGAACCAGACGAAGGACAGTCCTGCGCCCGAGACGGACGTCATCTGGCGCGACAACGTCATCTGGCAGGCGGAGTACAGCTTCGAATACTGGAACCACGACAAGAACAGCTACACGGCGAACATCCTCTTCGAGCACAACACGTGCATCGACGCCGGCGGCTGCTGGAGCCACGACCAGCGTCCGGACCCGAACGGCGCGCATCTGATGTTCTACGACAATGCCGCCCCGACGACGAATTTCGTCGTGCGCAACAATCTCTTCGTCCGCACGACGGACCGCTCCACACGTTTCTTCAACGACTGGCGCGTGAAGCATCCCGCCGCGCACGACGGTCTCGTGATGACGAACAACCTCTACTGGATCCCCGAAAACATGATTGCGCAATACCACGTGAACGCGCGCGAGAAGCGCGAAGGCCGTGCGGGCGAGGCGGTTTGCCCCGAACCGTGTTCCTGGGGCGCGGGCGAGGCGGAATTCCGCCGCTACCAGCGGGAATTCGGCCTTGATGCCGACAGCCTCTACGCCGAACCGCAGTTTGTCGACGCCGAACGCCACGACTACCGGCTGAAGCCGGACAGCCCCGGCGCCGGGCTGGGCGCACGGCAATGACAAGACCGCCGATTTATGCTATACTAATCATCTTTTAAATCCCAATGCTTTTTTTGAAACCACTAGAGAACAGAGAAGATGATGAAGCAGGCATATGTCAACGGCGAGCCCATTTCCCAGCAAGCCGTCCAGTTCGAGTTGGACCGTCTGATGAAGTTCTACCTTTCGCACGGGATGCGCAAGGAAGAGATCCAGGCCAACCTCGAGAAGCTCGTGGCGCGGGCGCAGGAGCAGGCAATCGGCGCGAAGCTCCTCATCCTGCGTGCGGAAGAGCTCGACATTGCGGTGTCCGACGCGGAGGTCGACCGCGAGGTCGCGCGCGTCGTGCAGCAGGCCGGCGGTCGCGAGAATTTCATGCGCGCGCTGGCCGAGCAGAAGTTGTCCGAAGACGAGCTGCGCGCCAACATCCGCAAGGGCGTGCGCGTGAACAAGCTCGTGCAGCAGGCGTGCCAGGGCGTCGCCGAGCCGACGGAAGACGAAGTTTCCGCGTTCTACACGGCCCACCGGGCCGAGTTCGTGTCCGAAGAGCAGGTCCTCGCGCAGCACATCCTCGTGAAGACCGAAGGTCTCGACGAAGCCGACAAGGCCGAGGCGCTCGAGAAGATCAAGCGCATCCGTGCGCGTATCGTCGGCGCGGGCGACGCGGGCGACGTCGGCCAGGCGTTCTGCAACGAAGCGCGCGACAACTCCGACTGCCCGAGCGGCCAGCAGGGCGGTTCGCTCGGCTGGTTCGGCCACGGCCAGATGGTGCCCGAATTCGACCAGGTCGCGTTCGCGCTGAAGTGCGGCGAGGTGTCCGACATCGTCGAGACGCAGTTCGGCTACCACATCATCCTCAAGACGGACGAGCACGCCGGCGGCCAGCAGGAGCTCGCCGAAGTCGCGCCGCAGATCCGCGACCTCCTCCGCCACCAGGCGCGCGGCCGCGCGATGGACGCCTTCGTGGGCGAACTTCGCGAACGTGCGAAGATCGAGTACAAGTAAGGTGAACGCCCCCGCCCAGTTCCGGCCCGTGCCGCTCGCCATTGTCGGCGGCGGCGCGGCGGGCATGTTCGCGGCCGTCGTCGCGGCCGGCCGCGGGCTGGGCTGCCTTGTCGTCGAACGCAAGGCGCGTCTGGGCGCGAAGGTGCTCATGACGGCGAACGGGCGGTGCAATTTCACGAAGGACCTTCCGGCCGAGCGCATGCTCGACGATCTCGGCGAACCGGTCGCCTCGTTTGTGCGGCCCGCGCTGACGGCGTGTCCGCCCGCGCGCATCCTCGGCGGTTTCCATGCCCTCGGCGTGCGGACGAAGCGGATGGCGGACGGACGGCTCTTCCCCGCGAGCGAGAAGGCTGCGGATATCGTCCATGCCTTCGGCGACCGGCTGCGCGACCGCGAAGTGCCGCTGCTGTTCAACACCCCGGTGACGGGAATCGCCGCGACGCCGAAGGGCTTTCTCCTGTCGACGAAGTCCTTTACCTTGTCCGCGCGGAAGGTGCTGGTGGCGACGGGCGGACTCTCCTTTCCGAAGACGGGCAGCGTGGGCGACGGACAGAACTTCGCCCGCGATCTGGGCCACCGCATCGAACCCTGCCGCGCCGGCCTCGTCGGCTTCGAGGCGCACGTGCCGCGCGTCGCCCGCTTTGAAGAGGCCGCCGCCCGCGTGCGCGTGGACGGCGCGGTCGTCTGCGACTATCGCGGCGAAGTCGAATTTGAACGGTGGGGCGTGACAGGCGCCGCCGTCTACAACTGCCAGCGCTGGGTCGCACGCCATCTGACGAAGGGCGAACGCTTTACGCTGGAGCTTCAGCAGGGCCACGAGCGGCTGAACCTGGAGTCGCCGACCGCGCGTCCGCTGAAGGAGGCGATCGTGACGATCGGCGGCGTCGCGCGCGCGGACGTCGATCCCGAGACGATGATGTCCCGCAAGGTGCCGGGCCTCTATTTCGCCGGCGAGGTGCTCGACATCGACGGCCCGACCGGCGGCTACAACCTGTCGATCGCCTTTGCGACGGCGCGCCTGGCGGTCGCTTCGATTTTGAAGACGTTGTGATTTTCGAGGAGTTTTAAGAGATGTCGCAGGAATGGAACATCAAGAGCCGCGGACATGTGTGCTCGATCTGCCAGAAGCCGCTGGTGGACAAATCCCCCGTCGTTTCCGTGCTGAAGGCCCTGCCGGACGGCTATGAGCGTCAGGACTGCCACCCGGAATGCTGGAAGACGAATCCGCGCGACTGGGAGCCCTTCAGCCAGTGGGAAGGCGTCTATCAGGCGCCGCCGCCGCCCGACGCCCGCAAGGAACCGCTGAAGAAGGAAACGGCGGACGAACTCCTGCGCCGCCTCATTTCGCTTGACGACCCGGCGATGAAGAACGTCGTCTACGTGCTCGCGGTGATGCTCGAGCGCTCGAAGATCCTCGTCGAACGCGATGCGCGCGAGCAGGAAGACCGCACGATCATCCGCGTGTACGAACACCGGAAGACGGGCGAGGGCTTCATCGTGCTCGACCCGCGCCTCCGCCTGGAGAACCTGGCGGACGTCCAGCAGCAGGTTGTGGCGCTGCTGTCCGGCACGAAGACGCTCGGCGAAGTCTCCGCCGGCGAAGAGAACGCACAGAAGAACGCAGAAGAGAAGAAGTAATATGAAGACGATGACAGACGCCAACCTGGCGGTCGCCCGTGTTGCCTACGCCTGCAGCGATGTGGCTTTCATCTATCCGATTACGCCGAGCTCGCCGATGGGCGAGAAGGCCGACGAGAACATGGCCGCGCGGCAGCCGAACCTCTGGGGCGTCGTCCCCGAAGTCGTCGAGATGCAGAGCGAAGGCGGCGCGGCCGGTGCGGTGCACGGCGCCGTCTCCGCGGGCGCCGTCGCGTCGACGTTCACCTCCTCGCAGGGCCTCCTGCTGATGATTCCGAATCTCTATCGCATCGCGGGCGAACTGCTCCCGGCCGTGTTCCATGTGGCGGCCCGCGCGCTCGCCGTGCACGGCACGTGCATTTTCGGCGACCATTCGGACGTGATGGCCTGTCGTCAGACCGGTCTCGCGATGCTCTGCTCCGGCGGCGTGCAGGAAGCGCAGGACCTCGCGCTTGTCGCCCATGCGGCGACGCTGGAGAGCCGCATCCCGTTCCTGCACTTCTTCGACGGCTTCCGCACCTCGCACGAAGTGCAGAAGATCGACGAGGTGGGCACGAAGACGATGCGCGCGATGATCGACGATACGTTTGTCGCCGCGCAGCGCGAACGCGGACTCAACCCCGAGCATCCGATCATCCGCGGCACCGTGCAGAACGCCGACGTGTATTTCCAGGGCCGCGAGGCGTCGAACGCGTTCTACGACAAGCTGCCGGGCATCGTGCAGAAGACGATGGACAAGTTCGCCGAACTGACGGGCCGCGCGTACCACCTCTTCGACTACGTGGGCGCGCCCGACGCGGCCCACGTGCTCGTGGTGATGGGCTCGGGCAGTGAGACGGTGACCGAGACGGTGACCGAACTCGTGAAGAAGGGCGGGAAGGTCGGCGCCGTCATCGTGCGCCTCTACCGTCCGTTCGACGCGTCCGCCCTCGTCGCGGCGCTGCCGCCGACGGTCAGGGGCATCACGGTGCTGGACCGCACGAAGGAATGCGGCAGCGAAGGCGAGCCGCTCTATCTCGACGTGCTCGGCGCCGTCGACCGTGCCTGCCGCACGGGCACCGCGCTCTTCGCGCGCCCGGCCATCTACGCGGCCCGCTACGGCCTCGGCGGCAAGGAGTTCCTCCCGGGGCACGTGAAGGCCGCGTTCGACAACATGGCGGCGAAGACGCCGATGGACGGCTATGCGCTCGGCATCGACGACGACGTGACGGGACGCTCCCTGCCGGCGGCGGACTTCAAGATCGTCCATGAAAACCGCCACGAGTGCGTGTTCTGGGGGTTGGGTGCGGACGGCACGGTGGGCGCGAACAAGAACTCGATCAAGATCATCGGTTCCCACACCGCGTTCTACGCGCAGGGCTATTTCGTCTACGACTCGAAGAAGGCGGGCGGCCTCACGGTGTCGCATCTCCGCTTCGGCCCCGATCCGATTCTGAGTCCGTACCTCTGCGAATCGCCGCTTTTCGTCGCGTGCCACAACTTCGGCTTCGTCGCGAAGTACGACATGCTCGCGAATATCCGCGAGAACGGCACGTTCCTCCTCGCCTCGCCGTACACGCCGATCGAGACCTGGGCGCATCTGCCGAAGGAAATGGCGGAGCAGATGGTCGCGAAGAAGATCAACTTCTACGTGATCGACGCGGCGAAGATCGCCCGCGAGAACGGCATGGGCTCGCGCATCAACACGGTGATGCAGGCGGCCTTCTTCCGCATTTCGGGCATTCTCCCGCCCGACGAGGCCATCCAGTATCTGAAGGACGCAGCCGAGAAGACCTACGCGCGCAAGGGCGAGGCCGTGGTGCGCAAGAACATCGCGTGCATCGAGGCGGCGGCCGACGGCATCCGTCGCGTCCAGGTGCCGGCGGTCGTGTCCGACGCGCCGTGCCGTCCGCCGGTCGTGTCCGCCGAGGCGCCGGCCTTCGTGCAGGAGGTGACCGCGAAGATGATCGCCCAGAAGGGCGACGAACTGCCGGTTTCGAAGATCCCCGTCGACGGCGTCTGGCCCGTGGCGACGACGCAGTGGGAAAAGCGCGGCGTCGCGGCGGACGTGCCCGTGTGGAATCCCGCGGCCTGCGTCCAGTGCGGACGCTGCGTGGGGGCGTGTCCGCATGCGGCGCTGCGCCTGAAGGCGTGCAAGGAGGAGGCGCTCGTCGGCGCGCCCGCCGGGTTCAAGAGCGCGGAGGCGAAGTCGCCTGCGTACCGTCGCCATGGCGGCAGCTTCATCGTGCAGTGCTCGACCGAGGACTGCACGGGCTGCGGCCTCTGCGTCTCGAACTGTCCGGCCGCGCAGCGCGGCGCGCTCGAGATGCAGCCGCACGAGGAGACGAACCGTGCGCGCGACCTCGCGAACTGGAACTTCTTCCTCTCGCTTCCCGAGGCGGACTACACCAAGCTCGACATGTCGAACTTCAACGACGTGCAGCTCAAGAAGCCGCTGTTTGAATTCTGCGGCGCGTGCGCGGGCTGCGGCGAAGCGCCGTACATCCGCCTCCTCACGCAGATCTGCGGCGAGCGCCTGATCGTGGCGAACGCCACGGGCTGCTCGTCGGTCTACGCCGGCAACCTGCCGACGGCGCCGTACTGCACGCGTGCGGACGGCAAGGGCGTCGCCTGGGGCAACTCGCTCTTCGAAGACAACGCCGAATACGGTCTGGGCATGCGCGTGACATGCGACAATCTCGAGGCGCGCGCGAAGGCCGAAGCGGCGAGGCTCATGCTCGACCGCGACGAACCGGCCGCGGTGCGCGAAGCCTGCGCCCGCGTGAGCGGCATCAACCAGGCGACGCCGCGCGGCGTCGAGGACATGCGCGCGGCGGTCGCGGCGCTCAAGAAGGCGCTCGAAGGCCGCACGGACGCGCGTGCCGTGTCGATGCGCGCGAATGCCGACTGGCTCGTCCGCAAGAGCGTGTGGCTCATCGGCGGCGACGGCTGGGCGTACGACATCGGTTTCGGCGGTCTCGACCACGCCCTCGCGAGCGGCAAGAACATCAAGGCGCTCGTCCTCGACTCGGAAGTGTATTCGAACACGGGCGGGCAGGCCTCGAAGGCGACGCCGATGGGCGCTGTGGCGAAGTTCGCCGCGGGCGGCCGCCCGACGATGAAGAAGAACCTCGGCGGCATCATCCTCACCTACCGCGACGTGTACGTGGCGCAGATCGCGCTCGGTGCGAATCCGCAGGCCGCGGCCAAGGCGCTCGCCGAGGCGGACGCCTACGACGGCCCCGCGCTCGTGATCGCCTACTCGCACTGCGTGGCGCATGGAATCGACATGGCGCAGGGCTTCGAACGCCAGAAAACCGCGGTCGAGACGGGCCACTTCCCGCTCTTCCGCTACGACCCGTCGCGCAGCGCGAAGGGCTTCAGCGCGCTCGAGCTCGACTCGAAAGCGCCGTCGAAGAGCTTCGCCGCGACCGCGCCGGAAGAAAACCGCTTCCGCCAGCTCCTGAAGAACAATCCGGAGCACGCCGTGGAGATGCTGGCAAGGGCCGAGTCCTTCTACCGCAACTACTACGACCGTCTCGAAGACCTTGCGTCCTGCAATTGGTAGACATCCCAACGGAGTTCAGCCATGAAGAATCTTCTTGTTGCCGCTTTCCTGCTCTGCGCCTTGGTCGCGCCGGCCGCAATCGAGCGGCCGACGGCACGGCTGCGGGGCTTCAACTTGCTGGAGATGTTCATCAAGCATTCGGACGACATGCGCCCGAAGGAGTTCCGGGAATCTGATTTCCAGATGATTCGGGACTGGGGATTCAACTTCGTCCGCCTGCCGATGGACTACCGCTTCTGGATCAAGGACGGCGACTGGGACCAGTTCGACGAGTCGGCCCTGCAAGTCGTGGACCGCGCCGTCGCGCTCGGCCGCAAGTACGGCATCCACGTCGCGATCTGCATGCACCGCGCGCCGGGCTACACCGTCGCGAAGCCGTCCGAAAAGACGAACCTCTTCACGGATCCCGAGCCGTTGCGCGTGGCCGCGAAGCACTGGGCGATGTTCGCCCGCCGCTACAAGGGCATCCCGAGCCGGGAGTTGAGCTTCAACCTCTTCAACGAGCCGCCGGACGTGAAGGACGAGGTTTACGGTCGCGTTGCGAAGGTGCTCATCGAGGCGATTCGCAAGGAAGATCCCACGCGCTTCATCTTGGCGGACGGTCTCGCCTGGGGCAACAAGCCCGTGCAGTCGCTCGTCGGCATCGAAGGCGTCGGGCAGTCCACGCGCGGCTACGCGCCGATGAGCGTCAGCCACTACCTCGCGCCGTGGGCGGGTACGCCGTCCGCACCGCCCGTGTGGCCGCTGCCGATCGACGCGCCGGACGGCTACTTCGGCGGACCGTACAAGCGCGAAGTCCGCGGTCCCTTCACCGTGGCCGACCTGCCGCCCTGCCGTGTGAAGCTGACGCTCGGTTCCGTCTCGGGCGACGTCACGATCACGTTCAAGGCGGACGGCAAGGTCGTCGCCGAAGAGACGCTCCATCCCGAGGCGGACAACAAGCTCTGGAGCAACGTGAAATACCATCCCGAATGGCAGATCGCCCAGGGCCGCTACCTGGGGGCGCTGACCGTTGCCCTGCCGTCCGGCGCAAAGTCGCTCTCCATTGAGGCATCCAAGGGCGACTGGGCGGCCCCGGCGGGCCTCGAGGTGCTGGGCGAGGGATCGAAGCGCGCGAAGATGGTCTTCAGCAACGGGTGGCAGCTGCCGAAGAACTTCCAGCAGGTCTTCCGCGGTTTCGACGCGCCGGCTCCGTTCATGGCGGTCGAACGCGTGAACAAGAAGCCGCGCTACGCGGATCCCGGCCGGGAGTATCTCGCGCAGCGCCAGTTCCCCGCGTGGGACGAGGTGCGCGCGAAGGGCGTCTTCGTGATCGCCGGCGAGTTCGGCGTGTGGCATAAGACGCCGCATGCGATCACGCTCGACTATCTCGAAGACTACCTGAGCCTCTGGAAGGAGCGCGACATGGGCTGGGCGCTCTGGGAGTTCCGCGGCACGTTCGGCATCCTGGATTCCGGCCGCGCCGACGTCGACTACGAAGACTACAAGGGCCACAAGCTTGACCGTCAGATGCTCGACCTTTTGCGTCGGTACTAGAAATTTTGCGTCAGCGCTAAAAAAGGAGAACGATCATGCAGAAGTATGTGTGCAAGGTCTGCGGACACGTCTACGACCCCGCGGAAAACAACAACGTCGCCTTCGAGGATCTCCCCGACGACTGGGTCTGCCCGCTCTGCGGCGTCGGCAAAGACCAGTTCGAAGAGACCTTCATCTGACGAGGGGGAGAAAAGGGACGGAAGGGCCCCCGTCCCTTTGTCACACATTGTGCCAAAACGGCCCAATCTCAGCCTGCCGACTTCATTTCACGTAAGTTGGTACGCTTTCTGCTTGTCTTTCTGGTGGAGGAAAACGACATGAATGCAGAGAAGTATACGACGAAAGTGCGGGAGGCCCTTGAGACCGCCCAGAACGTGGCGCGTCATCATGGCCAGCAGCAGATCGACGTGGAACACGTGCTCTTTGCGCTGATGAAGGATTCGCAGGGTCTCGTGCCGAATCTCTTTTCGAAAATGGGCGCGGGTTCGGGTCCGCTCACGGCGCGCCTCGAACAGGCCATCAACGACAAGCCGCGGATCACGGGCAATGTCGAGATGGACAAGATCTACATTTCGAACGAACTGGCCAACGTGCTGATGCACGCGGAAGACGCGGCCAAGGACATGAAGGACGAGTATGTCTCGGTGGAGCATCTCGTCCTCGGCATGCTGAAGGAATCGAATTCGAACTGCGCGAAGCTTCTGCGCGACGCCGGCGTCGAACCGCAGACGTTCCTCGCCGCGCTCCGTGCCGTGCGCGGCAACCAGCGCGTGACGACGGACGATCCGGAAGGCCAGTACGAGGCCCTCAAGAAATACGGTACCGACCTCGTGGAGCTTGCCCGCGCGGGCAAGCTCGATCCGGTCATCGGCCGCGATACGGAAATCCGCGACGTCGTGCGCATCCTGTCGCGCAAGACGAAGAACAATCCGGTGCTCATCGGCGAGCCGGGCGTCGGCAAGACGGCCATCGTCGAGGGACTTGCGCAGCGCATCGTGAAGGGCGACGTGCCGGAGGGATTGAAAGACCGCACCGTCTTCTCGCTCGACATGACCGCGCTGATGGCGGGCGCCCAGTACCGCGGCCAGTTCGAGGAACGCCTCAAGGCCGTGCTGAACGAAATCCGCGCCGCCAACGGACGCATCAT
>CADCPA010000328.1 GCA_902803135.1 uncultured bacterium | reverse complement strand
TCGACCGGCTTCTCGACCGGCTTCTCGGCCGGCTTCTCGGCCGGCGCCGCGGACGGGACGGCCTTGGCGGGCTTCGCCTCCGCCGGTTTCGCGGCCGGCCGGACCGCAGGCGGCGGCATCGGCTTCATGCCGTCCGACGGTTTTGACGGCGAGACGCCCTCGAGAGTTTCCATCTCGGGATACTCGGGACAGGCCACCTGCGCCTTCAGGTAGAGGTCGCGGAACAGCTTGCGGAACCCTTCGCGGTAGCGCAGTGCGCGCAGCGAATCGATCGCCTCCTTGCGCGTCACCTTCGGCGGCTCCTTCGTGCCCGGTGGCGCGCGCAGCAGCGCGGCCTGCTGAAGCTGGACCATCCAGTCGTCGATTTCCTTCGGCGTCACGTCGATCTTGTCGCGCACTTCCTTGCCCGTGAACTTGTTGATCAACACGCCTTCCCGGAAATCGCGGCGCTTCACCTCTTCGGGGATCGGCCCCTCCTTGAAGAACGCGTCCGGCGTGAGATTGCGGGTCTTGAGGCGCGCCGTCATCTGAGCCAGGGACTCCTTTTCGTCCGCCGGCGTCACCTCGAAGCCCTGGGCCAGGGCCGCCGAAAGGAGCACCTCCTTCACAATCCACATCTGCGTGGCCTGGCGGCGGAAACTCTTCAGCGCCTGTTCCTCGCGCCCCTTCGGCACGAACAGGTTCTGCGTACGCTTCGTGTCGTCCATCAGCGTGACGGCACGGAGCTCGAGCTCGCTCGCCGTAATCGCATGACCGTTGACGGAGGCAATGACGCGCCACGGACGCACCTGCCACAGCTGATAGCCGAACACGACCGCCGCCGCAAAGGCCGTCAGGCCGACAATCCACAAAATCGCCTTTTTCATCTTCCAGCAGCTTTCTTCCTAGGCAAAATCGACCAACATGCCGTTCGCGACGCCATGCGCCACGCGATCGCCTTCCAAATGGGCCAGCACGACCAGCGAAAACAATGCCGCCGAACCCGGCCCCTGGCCCGTGATCAGAAGCCCGTCTGCCACGACCGGCACGTCTTCCACACGGGTGCCCATCTGCGAGGCGCAGGACGGATAGCACGTCACGTTCTCTTCCCCGATCAGGCCGGCCGCATCAAGCACCGTCGGCGCCGCGCAGATCGCGCACACATAGCGACCGTCGGCCTTCTGCTTGCGCAGACGCTCGTGGAGCTCTTCACACGCCATCAGATTTTCCGTGCCTTCTCCGCCGCCAGGTAGTATAATGGCGTCGTATTCGTTTTCCAGAACATCGGCCAGACGCGCATCGGCCTCCATCGTGATGCCATGCGCCGCGCGGACGGACGTCCCCTCGCCAAGCGACGCCGTGACGACTTCGACCCCGCCGCGGCGGAGCACGTCGATGATCGAAACGGCCTCGATGTCCTCGAAACCGTCAGCAAGAGTTACAAGTGCTTTAGACATAGTACAGAGAGTATAGCAGAATGATGACCCCCGAGACAATCGCAAAAATCAAATCTCTGATGGCCGAAGCCTTTCTCTACGAGGACGACCTCGAGGAGTCGTTCATTCTCGGCAGCGGACCTGGCGGACAGAAGACGAACAAGACCTCGTCCGTCGTGCGCCTCTACCACCCCCCCACCGGCATCCAGGTTCGCTGCGGGGAGAACCGTTCCCGCGAAATCAACCGCTGGCTGGCCCGCCGCGCCCTCGCCGAGAAGATTCTCGAACGCGAGCAGGGCCGCAAGAGCGCCGAGCAGCAGGCCCGCGAAAAGAAGCGCCGGCAGAAGCGTCGCCGCTCCCGCCGGCAGAAACAGCGCATGCTGGCGGACAAACATGCGCATGCCGAAAAAAAAGAACGCCGCAAGCCCGTCGTCGATTATTGATCGAGCCACCGGATCGGCGCCTGGCCGCGGGATTCAAGATACGCGTTCGCCTTCTTGAAGTGTCCGCAGCCGAAGAACCCGCGCGACGCCGAAAGCGGCGACGGGTGCGGCGAACTGAGCACGCAGTGCTTCGCGCGGTTGACGATAGAGCCTTTCCGCTGCGCGTACGAGCCCCAGAGCAGGAACACGAGGTTTTCGCGCCGCTCGGAGAGTTTCTTGACGACCGCGTCGGTCAACGTCTCCCAGCCCTTCCCCTGGTGGGAACCGGCCCGGCCGGCTTCCACGGTCAGCGTGGCGTTCAGGAGCAGCACGCCCTGGTCGGCCCAGGAGAGGAGATCGGGAATCGCCAGCGGAGCCGCCGGCCGTCCGTACTCCGCCGCCAGTTCCTTGGCGATATTGACGAGCGAGGGCGGCGTGCGAATCCCCGGCGGCACGTAGAACGCCAGTCCCTGGGCCTGGCCGGGCTCATGATAGGGATCTTGGCCCAACACGACGACGCGTACCTTGTCGAACGGCGTACGGTCGAAGGCCGCGAAGATCAGCGGCCCCGGCGGATACACGGCACCCTGCGCGTACGCCCCGCGCACGAAATCGGTCAGCTGGGCGAAGTAAGGACTGTCGAACTGGTCCTGCAGGACCTCCCGCCACGACGGATCGATTTTCACGTACATGTCCGGCCTCAGACTTCGGTCCACACGCCGCCGGCCCGCGACGAGGCCACGACGGCATCGATAAAGCGCAAGCCGCGCACGCCGTCCCGCTCGTTCGGGAAGTCGAGCATCACGGGCGTCGGCGTTTCGCCGGCGTCGACGGCGCGGATGGCGTCGCAGAAATTGAGGTAGTGGTTCGCAAAGCCCTCGATGTAGCCTTCCGGGTGGCCGGCCGGCGGACGCGAGGCGCGCATCGACGCCTCGGAGACTTCCGCCACGTAGGGATTCGCCCGCTTCCAGGTCTGCGCGGGTTCGCGCTGCGCCCGCACGAGCAGCTCGTTCGGATTCTCCTGCATCCACACGAGCCCCTTCTTGTCGCCGTAGATGCGCAGACGCAGGCCGTTTTCCTCGCCGGTCGCGACCTTCGAGGCCGTGAGCACGCCCTTCGCACCGTCGTCCAGGCGCAGCAGCACGTTGCCGTCGTCGTCAAGTCCGTCCGGTGCGACGAAGGACGAGAGGTCCGCCAGCACCTGCTTGATCTCGAGCCCCGTCACGAACTCGACGAGGTTCGCCGCATGGATGCCGATGTCGCCCATGCAGCAGCTCTTGCCGGAGCATTTTGGATCCATCTTCCACTTGTTGCGCTTGTCGAGCGGCACGGAGAAGTCCATCTTGCGGAACGACCCCTGGCAGTACTCGACCGTGACCTTGCAGATCTTGCCGAGATCGCCGCGCTTGACGAGGTCGCGCGCGAGTTTCACCATCGGATAGCCCGTGTAGGTGTGCATGAGCCCGAAGACGCGGCCCGTCTGCTTGACGAGCGCCGCGATTTCTTCCGCCTCCTCGACCGTCAGCGTCATCGGCTTCTCGCACATCACGTGGAAGCCCGCCTCGAGCGCAGCCTTCGCGATTTCGTAGTGCAGATGATTCGGCGTGCAGATGGCAATGAAATCCGCCCGCTCGCCGACAGGACGCGCCGCCTCGCCGGCGATCAGCTCCTGCCAGCTCGCGTAGAGCCGGTCGGACGCCACGCCGATCCGCGCGCCGACTTCGGCGTTCTGCGCCGCGTCGCGGTTGAACATGCCCGCCACGACGTCCACGCCGCCGTCCATCCGCACCGCCTCGCGATGCACCTTTCCGATGAAGGCGCCGATGCCGCCGCCCACCATCGCCATTTTCAGCTTGCGCATGTGCCGCTCCTCACTTGATCTGTCCGTCGAGCTTCCAGCGTCCGCCGTTCATGCCGAACAGGTTGACGTCGAGCACGAGCTTGCCATCCGTCTTGAAGTCGAACATGAAGTCGAAGCGGAACGTCGTATTGTGCGCGTACACGCGGGCGGAGAACACATGGTCCTTCCACGCGCCCGAACCCGCAAGCGGCTGGTTGCCGAGCAGGCCGCCCAGCGCCTCGTAACTGTACGGCTCGAAATACGACTCGCCCTCGCACCAGTCTTCGGCCCCGAACGGGAAGCGGATTTCCGGACCGTTCGGGCGCGTGAACACGGCCTCCCAGCCACCGGCCTTCGCCTCGAGGCGCACGCTGTCGAACTTGAAGCGGTTGCCGCCCGTGAGCGCATAGGTCTTGCCGAGCACGTCGGACGGCGCCGGCATGTTGAAATCAGGATGCAGCACGCGCGACGTGCGCAGCTTCAGCTTCGCGCAACGGTCCGCGAGCGCCTTCTCCGCCGCCGGATCGGTCAGCAGGGCTTCGGCCTTCATCGCGGGAAGCAGATACTTCCACACGAGGTCGAGTTCCTTGTCCATCGGACCCAATCCCGCATGCAGCGAGACGACCGCGTCCTGTTCCGGCATCACGACCGTGTACTGGCCGAACGCTCCGTCCGCACGATAGCAATTGTGGCGGCAGCGCCAGAACTGGAAGCCGTAGCCCTGGTTCCAGTCGCCGTCGCCAGAGCGCATCGTCGACGTCTGGTAGCTCGTCGCGAGGTTGACCCACTTCTTCGACAGCAGCTGCCTGCCGCCCCACCGGCCCTGCTGGAGGTAGAACTGGCCGAACCGCGCCAGCTCGCGCGTCGTCATGTTCATGCCCCAGCCGCCGCAGGCGATGCCCTGCGGACTCGTCGTCGTCCAGGCCTTCTCGATGCCGATCGGGCGGAAGAGCTTCTCGCCGAGATAGTCCATCAGCTTGCGTCCCGTCTTCTTTTCGACGATCGCCGCCACCATGTAGGTCGCACACGAGTCGTAGCGGTAGACGGTGCCCGGATTGTCCTTCACCTCGTTCGCGAGGAAGAGCTTCACCCATTCGCCGGCCGGATCCTTGCGCTGCGGATCGGTGTACGGCATGCCCGTGTTCATCGTCAGGAGGTCGCGGACGCGCAGGGAGAGCAGCTTGACGGACGGATTGGGCGGCAGCTTGTCCGGGAAGATGGACGCCACGGGCTCGTCGAGGTCGAGCTTGCCTTCGTCGGCGAGGAAGCCCGCCGCCGTCGAGGTGAAGCTCTTCGAGTGCGAGTAGAGCATGTGCGTGCGGTCCGCCGAGAACGGCGACCACCAGCCTTCGGCGATCGTCTTGCCGTGGCGCACGATCACGAAGCCGTGCATCGCGTCGAGCTCGCGTTCGCACGCGTCGATCCAGGCGTCGATCGCCTTCGAGGAAACGCCCTCGGCCTCGGGCGTCGAACGGTCCATCTCCGCGGCCGCCGCCGCAGACGCCAAGCCCAGCAGGGCTCCGCAAATCGCAAATGTGAGTTTCTTCATGGCATCTCGTCCAGCACAGTCGCCTTGCCGTTGTCAAGTGGTCGGTGGAATTCAGCAACCGCTGGCAATGCGGCAGTAGTCGTTGCAGATCTTCACTTCCTTCGCCGCGTCCGACCCCTTCGGAATGCCGTACTCGAGCTCGATGTCGCAGTAGGGGCGATAGCCCTTCTTCTGCAGGAACGGGAAGAGTTCCTTGAGCGGCGTGTCGCCCTTGCCGAACGGCAGGTTCTTCGACTTGTTCGCCTTCGTCGTGCGATCCTTGAGATGGATCGAGAAGATGCGGTCATGGTACTTCTCGACGAAATCGAGCGGGTCGATGAAGCGCGTCTTGTCGTCCGTCGTCGCGGCGACGTAGTGGCCGATGTCGAAGTTGATCTTCAGCTTGTCGGACGCCTTGAACCAATCGCCGTCGTACGTCAGCGCGTCGATCTGCGTATGGTTGTGGAACGCGAAGAAGTGATCGTACTTCTCGCAGACCTTCGCCAGATTCTCGGCCACGCGCTTCATTTCGTCCGGCTTCTTCGGGTCCGGCACTTCGCCCGTGACACACGTGGCGCCGAGCCCGTGGAGGATTTCCGCGCGATAGCCGTCCGGGCCGCCCATCTTCACGATGTGGATGGAGATGCCGTTGTCGTCGAACATCTGGCGGAGCTCCTTGATCTTCGCCGGCTTGAAGTCCTTGCCCTTGCCGACGAACGGCTCGATCGTCTCGCCCTTGAGCTCGAGCGTGCCGAGACCGCCTTCGAGCGTATACTTGATGATGTCCTTCGGCGTAATCGCCGGCGCGAACGAACGATACGAATAGGTGATGCACCCGACCTGGATGCCCTTGTACTCGGAACGGCACTTCTTGACCTCCGCCAGGAGGTTGCCGGCGCCACCGAGACATGCGGAGGCGGCCAGACCCAGGCCGCAGAATTCACGACGATTGATGTTCATTTTCTTTTCCCTTATTTTTCGTGTGTGTGATTTGAGTTAATTCGAACATTGTCTGAGAATTTGCCCGTCATGACTTCTTCTGCTTCGCGAGACGATCGTAGGCGCGCTGGGCACCGTACGGCGCGCGCTCGGTACGCGCGAGGAGCGCGTCGGCCTCGGGATCGTTCACGAACGTCTCCGTCTTGTAGTCCCACGTGAGCCTGCGACCGAGCTTCATGCCGATCCAGGAGAGGAGACAGGCCGTGCAGGAACGGTGCGCGGTCTCCGCCGGCACGACGGACTCCTTGTTCGCCTTGATGCACTCGATGAAGTGCTGGTGGTGCGCGAGGCCGTGACGGTAGAGCTTCACTTCGGGCTCGCCGGAGATGAGCTTCACATCGCTCGCGTCGAGCGCCTTGAGGGCCGTGCCCGGCGCAACCGGATCGCTCGCCGTCGCGCGCGTCGCGCCGCGGCTCACGAATATCCAGCCCTTCTCGCCGATGAAGCGAATGCCGTTGGGGTACTTGTCCCACACGTGCATGTCGACGCCGCCCGGGTAGGTGAGGTGGATGTCGTACGGACCATGCACATCCCACAGGCCCTTCGTCGGGAAGACGCCCTTGCCTTCGATCGTCGTCGGACCGATCTTCTCCCAGTCCATCGCCCAATGGGCAATGTCGAGATGGTGCGAGCCCCAGCCCGTGATCATGCCGGCGCCGAACTGCTCGCAGCGCAGCCAGCCCGGACGCGCGCTCACGTCCTTGTTCTGGTAGTGCACGCGATCTTCGGTGTAGTACACCTGCGGCGTCGAACCGAGCCAGAAGTCGTAGTCGAGGTTCTCCGGCACCGGCATCTCCTCGGTGCGGCCGCCGGCGGGGTCGCCGGGCAGACCGATCTGGATCTTCGTGATCTTGCCGAGGCGGCCGGACCGCACGTATTCGCACGCGTCGATGAAGTGCTTCCACGAGCGCTGCTGCGAACCGAGCAGGAATATCCGCTTGTTCTCGGTCACCGCGTTGCTGAAGATGCGGCCTTCGCGAATCGTCAGCGACGCCGGCTTCTGCATGTAGACGTGCTTGCCCGCGAACGCCGCCTCCACCGCGACCTGCGCATGCCAGTGGTCCGGCGTCGAAATCGACACCGCATCGACATCCGCCCGCGAGATGAGGTCGTGGAAGTCCTTCACGAGCGTGAATTCGACCTTCCCCTTCTTCTGTTTCGCGTACGCCTCTTTCGCCCACGCGGCCATGTTCGCAAGGCGTTTCGAGTCGAGATCGGCGAACCCGACGAGCATCGCCCCCTTCGTGCCGAGGAACCCGCGGGCGTCCATGTCGCGCGCGATGCGGCCACAGCCGATCTGCGCGATGTGGATCATGTGGCTCGGCGACCCGGCGCCCAGCACGCGCGACGGGACGATGGCCGGAAACGCGAGCGCGGCCGCGGCCGACTGGATGAACGTTTTTCTCGATGTCTTCATGTCATTCCTCCTCGTGGGGCGGCTGGTCCGCCTGCACGTTGTACGCATGTTGTGTCGTCTGTGCCGGCCCTGCCTTAACGGAGGATCACCACCGACCCCTTCGACTTGACCACGATGCGGTCGGACATCGCGAAGATCATGTAGTTCGGGGAGTCGACCGTATACGACCTGAACTGGCCCTTGATGGAGCCGCCTTCGCCGACCGTGGCGAGAACCTTGTACTTGGGCGTTCCCGTGTAGACCGCGTCCGCCCCCGTCACGTCGAGCGTGCCGTTGACCAGAATCGGCGCATCGTCGCCCGCGACGAGCGTGCCCGTCAGCTTCACGTCGCCGTTGAGCGTCAGCGCGCCGTTCGGCGTCAGGTGTTCGCTGACGACGAGCGTGCCCGGGCCGACGAGCGTACCCGCGCCCGCGAGGCCGACGCCTTCGAGCGTGTTGCCGTTGAGGTCGAACGTCGTTCCCGCCGCGAGGTCGATCGCGCCCACGCCCTTGAACACCGCCTTCTCGGTGAGCGTCGGGAGTGTGTCCGCGCCGAGCACCACGTTCTGCGTCAGCTGCGCCTGCGAGAGGGCCGCCTCCCACACGCGGAATTCATGGAGCTCCACGTTCGGGACTACGTCCGTCCATTCGCTGCGGCCGAACCAGCAGTGATCCGCGCCGAGGTTGAGCAGCGAACGCGCCGTCGTGCACGTGGCGCGCGACAGGATGCCGCCCGTCACGCCGTCGCGGATCGTCCACACCGTGTCGCACAGGTCCGCATTGCCCGGATTCGGCCGGACCACGATGGACACGTGGTACTTTACGCAGTCCGTCCATGTCCACACGTCGCCTGCAAGCGTCGTGAAGTCGACGTTGTTGCCGTCGATCGTCGCGGTCGGGGTTCCGGTCTCGGCGTACGAACAACCGAGCATCAGGTTGTTGTCCTGGCCCGAACCGAAGCTGAAGATCTTGCTCCAGTTGTTGTTGCCGTCCCGCACCGTCACCCAGAGTTCGAGCGTCGCATACGCGCTCCGCGGCAGATAACCCCGTCCGAGATCGAGGTACGAGCTCTGATCGGCACCGTTCGGCAGCGTGTAGGACGTGAGGCCCGCGATCGCGTTGCCGACGGTCTTGCCCGTACTGCCCGTGAGTTCGTCGACGAGGGATCCGTCGAACTTCATGCGACGCGAGAGGTAGTTGTTGGCAAGGAGTTCTTCGCTTGGCTCCGCCGGATAGACGTTCTCCTCCGCCGTGCCGCCCTGCGACACGTCATAGGAGACCGGTTCGCCGACCGCAACGTTCTCCGCGAGCTTGACCGAACCCTCCTGCACGGCAATGCCGCCGCCCAGATAGGGGAACTTCTTGAGCGTCAGCAGGCCCGAACCGACCTTGCGCAGCGTACCCTCGGACGAGCTGGTGTCGCCGAGATCGCCGAGCTCCACATCGTTGGCGCCCACGTCGAACGTCAGGCCGCCCACGCCGATGTAGGTCGAGGTCAGATCCTTGCCGTCGCCGTCGGCGGCATGGCTGAAGAACGCGCCCGAGTTGCCCTCGATCACGCGGATCGTGCCGCCGTTCGCGCTCAGCTTGCGCGGCCCCCCCTTGCGGAAGTTGATCTTCTTCGCTTCGAAGACGCCGTTGCCACCGACGCGCAGTTCGCCCGAGGACGAAGAGCCGTAGGCGAGATAGACCGTGTTGCTCAGGCTCACGCAGCCGTCGCCCGTCACCGTCAACACGCCCTTGCCTTCCCGGCCGATGTATGACGTCCGGGTGTCCGCCGCATAGGTCATGCGACCGCCCGAGACCGTCAGCGAGCCCGTGCCGATGTTGTAGCGCCCGAGCACGAGGTCGTCGGCGCCCAGCATGTTGAGTTCGCCGCCGCTCATTTCCGCCAGACCCGGACCGTTGCGCCCGACGGAGAACAGCGCGTTCGCGGTGAAGAGGCCGTCCGTCATCTGGAAGGTGCCGCTCGAACCGGACTCATAGGCCAGGAGGAAGCCCGACGCGGCGTAGAATTCGCCGCCGTCCTGCACGAACAGGTTGTTCGGCCCGCGGTAGCCTACGCGGAACTCGCCCGTCGCATACACCGTACCGCCATGGACTTCGAAAGTGCCCTGTGAATCGGCGTTCGTCTGGCGGCCCAGATAGGTCCGCTTCGGAATGTTCACCGTACCGGCGTTGACGATCAGTTCGCCCGGACCGTAGTTGCCCACCGTCAGGCTCGGATCCGCCGTGCCGGCCGTCAGCGTACCGCCGTTCAGCACGTAGCGGCCATGGCCGACATAGGCATCGTTGTTGTCCCATTCGCCGATCCAGATCGTGCCCGTGTCAATCTGCACCGTGCCGCCGTTCTGCTCGACGACGCCCAGGGCCGTGTCGCCGAGGCCAAGGTTGTTCGAACGGACGCGCACGTTGCTGTTGTCGAGTTTCATGTAGCCCTCGCCGCCGCCGAAGCGGCCGACGGCGATCCAGCTCGCCGTATCGAGCGTCGAATCGTAGAGGTAGGCCTCGCCCTTGTAGCCGGCACCCTGGCCGACGAGGAACTCGCTCGTCGAGGTGTAGGTCGCGTTCGTCAGGATCACCGTGCCGTTGCAGTCGAACATCTGCGTCCAGCCGCCCTCGTGACCCTCGCCCTCGAAGATCGTCGTGCCGCCCTGGAGCGTCACCTGATGGCCCGGCAGCTTGAACGGCGCCTCGCCCGTAAAGACGAGCGTACCGGCCCCGCGCTTGTAGAACCAGCGCCCCACGGCCGCGACGTTCGTATCCGCCACATCGACGGTCACACCGCCCGCCATCGTCACTTTCGCCTCGGGCGCGGTCGCGTCCGTCGTGATGATCACGTCCTCAAGACCCATCTGGACCGGATTGAGGAAGGTCAGCGGATTCGTTGCTTCAGCGGCGTTCAGGTAGAGCGAGCCCTTCGGCAGAGTGGCCCCGGCCGTCGAGAGCAGCGTCGCCCCGTCCTCGAGGTTCACCGTCAGGTCGTGGCCGATCGCCGTGAAGCCGATCGGACCGTTCGAGATGTCGAACGTCGGCGCCTCGACGCTGACCGTACCCTCGGCCGTCGCCGTGAACGGCGCGAGCGTGCCACCTTCGAAGACGACGACGCCCGTCGCCGGGATGCCCGCCCCGAAGTCGGCCTGCACGAGGCCTTCGCGCACGTAGAGGCGGCCCGTGTAGAGGTTCGCCCCCGTGAGGATCAGCGTGCCCGTACCCGTCTTGACGACATTCGCGACGTTGGCCCCGATCGGGAAGTCGATCACGAGCGTCTCGCCCGCGACGACGTCGAGGGGCAAGTCGCCCGTGACGCCGTCGATGAACGCCTTGATCTCGTCCAAGCTCCAACCCGAGCTCTCCACACCGACGGACGCACCCTCCGCGACGACGAGCTTCGACTGGTCGATGCTGTTCATCGAGGCGAGCAGGAGCGTGCCCTCGCGCACTTCCGTGATGCCGTCGTAGGTGTTGCCGTCCGGGAGGTAGAGCGTGCCCGAGCCGGTCTTGACGAGTCCGCCGCTCCCGGCCCCGCCGGTAATCGGCTGGCGGAAGTCGCCGCGGTAGCCCGTCGGAATCTCGACCGTGATGCCGCCCGGGAGCATGTTCACCTGCGCGAGGCCCCGCACGAGGTCGCGGCGCAGCGTGTTGCCCTGCATCACGAGCGTGCCGCCGTCGAGGTTCAGGACGCTCTGGTGGTTCGCACTGCGCGCCCGGAACGCGGACACCTTGAACGTGCCGCCCGCCTCGATGTTGACCGTGCCGTTGCCGATCGTCACCTGGCCGAGCACGTCCGCGACGCCCGTGCCGCGCACGACGAGCGTGCCGCGGCCGTCTTCGCCGACGAGCACGCCCTCGGTCGCGTTCGTATGCTTGAAGGTACCGCCCGAAAGGTCGTAGTAGCCGGACCCGTTCGCCGCGCGGCCGATCGAAAACCACGCCGCGTTCGAGACGAGGCCGCCCGTCTGGAAGAGGTTGCCGCGCGACTCCCAGCCGAGCTGCACGTTGCCGCCCGTGAGGTTGAGCTCGCCGCCCTTCACGTAGACGGACGACTCCACGTTGTCGACCATGTTCGTGAGCGAGTACGCGACGCGCAGGCAGTCGCCGTTCTTCACCTCGACGATCGCGCCCTCCTCGATGACGAGCTCGCCGGCCGTGTTGATGGCCGACGTCTGGATGTCCGCGTCGGCGCCCACGTTGAAGCGGAAGAACCGGTAGTGGCCCGGGCCGATCGTCAGCTTCGCGGGATTGAGGTACGTGTTGTTCGAGCAGCCGAGCGTGACGCGGCCCGCGAGGACGAGTTCCTCGTCCGGCGCCTGCATGCGCACCTCGTTGTTGCCCGGGATGAAGGCCGCAATGTCCTCCGGCAGCGGATCATGCCGCGTCGCCCCGCCAAAGACCCAGTTCTCGGGCGTCAGGAAGAGTCCGTCCCCGGCCGCGCCCGTCCAATCATAGCGGTCGGCCGCGCCGACCATCAACGCCGCGACAGTCCACGCCATCGCGATACGACACTTGCCCGCAGTTGTCTTCATCGTCCCACTCCTTGTTTATTTTGCTATACGTTCATTTTGCTATACGTTCATTTTGCTATACGTTCATTTTGCTATACGCTCATTTTGTTATATTATATCACACACGTCTGACCGATTCAACTATTTCGCCGCCGCGCCGGTTCCGCGCTTGCGAATCGACCGCACGTACTTGCCCATCTCGACGCTGACCGAATCGGGCATCTCCGCAAAGAGCGCCGGCGCCATCGACCGCCGCATGCGCGCATTGATCTGCCGCTCGTCCATGTCGAGCGTCGCGAAATCGCACGTCTCCTCCGGCGGATTGAACCCGTCCTTGCGCGGAAACGACCACAGCTGCTTGTCGCTGCGTCCGTCGGGATGGCACGTCGCACAGCTCTGCCACTGCTGATAACACAGGCGCGCATCGTTGAAGAGGAGCTCGCCCTTCGTCACGCCCTTCTTGTCCTGCAGATACTCCGTCACCTGGGGCTTGCCGGCGACGAGGCGCACGCGGCGCGGACCTTGCTTCGGCGTCTTCACGCGCCTGCGGATGCCCGCCATGAACGACATGTCCCTGGAGAGGTCCTTCCCCCTGCGCTCTTCGAGCCGCCGCTCGAACGCAGCGCGGTCGATAATCGACAGCTCCGACGAGCCCGCATGCGCGACGACGATCTGCTTGTCGTCCGCGGCGACGCCCCAGGGTTCGCACGCGCCGAGATCGGGATCGTCCAGAAGCACCGTCGCAATGTACGCGCCGCTGCGGCCGTCGAAGACCGACAACGCGGAGTTGTGGCACCAGCCGCGCTCCACCATTGTCACCGGCAGCCAGAAGCGTCCGAGCATGTGCGTGACGAACACGTACTTGTTGTCAGGCGTCCTGTAGGCCGACCGGAAGAGCTTCGAGCCCGCCGGCATCTTTTCCTGTTCGAGCTTGAGCGCCGAACAGTCGAGCGCCGCGCCGAGGACCAGCGCACCGAGGCAAAGGATCTGAATCGACAGGCTCTTCACCGCGCCGCCCCCTTCACCATGCGGCCGCCGTAGCGTTTCACGAGATCGGCCGTCAGACGGTTGATTTCCGCAAGCGACAGCGCCTTGCCGCGATAGGTGCGCAGCTCGGCAATCGCGCCGCGGAACTCGCGCCGCTTGCCCAGGTCGCCTTCGGTTTGATAGCACAGGTACATCGGCGAGGCGTCGCGCGGCGGCCCCTGCTCGGCCGTCTTCGTCACGACGGACCCGTCGACGGCGACCGTCACCTCGCGCCCCTTGACGGTCATGATTGCGACGTGCGGCTTGCCGTCGGACACCGCCGTGCGATCCGAGAACACGGCCGTCGTCTTCTCGCCATGCTCGCGGTCCGTGCCCACGCCGGCGACGACGGTCTGGCCCGACTCGCCCGCGTACGCGAGCGCCCAGTCGTTGCGGCCGCCGGGCAGATCGCATCCGCAGATGCCGGACATATCCCACCACGCGTTGCCGGCGTTCGCTTTGGCCTTGAAGTCCGTCTTGAAGACGATCGCCACGGACCACTCGGACTGTCCCGAAGCCGGGCTCACGTTCGGCTTGAGCACCATGCCGCCGCCGTCGAAGACCAGGCCCTTGTGCCCGTTGAACAGATTGCGCTCGACCGTCGGGGCCGGACCGCAGCAGAGATTCGCCCGCGCGCCCACGACCGCGTCGCGCCAGCAGTGGACGCCCGCCAGACCGTCGACCGTCGTCGTGCTCGCATCGTCGGCCCGCCACACGCAGGCGTCGTAGCGAATCGGCGGCTTGAGGGAGTTCGCGCGCTTCTCGAGCATTTCCTCGTAATACGCCTTCTCCTCCGCATCCCACGTGTTCGCCTCGTCGTAGGTGCCGCAGAACGGCACGGCGAGGTCCACCCACATCGCGAGCTTGCGCACCTCCTCGTCGGTGATGCCCTTGGCGTGGCCCTTGTCGAGTAGTTCCGAGAAGAGGCGGCTGGCGTTCGATCCGTAGCTGTAGGGCGCAAGCGGCGTCGGTTCGGACGCGGCCGACACCCAGTTGAGCATCTTGTTGTCGGCGTCGCCGATATAGGCCCTCGGGCCGTCCTTCCACTTCGCATGCGTGAGCGACACGTAGGATTGCGTCCAGATGCGCTTCGAACGCTTCTCCTCCAGCGGCTTGTCGGTGAGGTCGGGCTCGGCCTTGCCGCCTTCCACGTGACAGCGCACGCAGCGCGCGTTGAGAATCGGCTGGATGTCGCGGCGGAAGCTGAGACCGCGCGTGCCGTCGAAATCGAAAATCGGCTGGAGTTTCTGTGCGGGCTTGAGCGACGCCTGCGACCGCACGTTCAGCGGCGGCGGCGCGTCGTTGCGGCTTTCATGGCAGCCGACGCAGGAGGCGCCTTCACCCGGCTGCAGCATCGTCCAGCTCCGCATCGTCTGGATCATGCGCCCCTTCCCGTCGAGCAGCATGAAATAGAACGGCACGTTCGCCGGCGCTTCGAACCAGGCCGAACCGTCCGCCTCGACCGTCGCGTCGCCAATCGGAATCTTCGGGTCCCACGAACCGTTCGAAATGGACGGAGGCGTGGAGATGTCCGCACCGCCGCCGCGGCCGCCGTTCACATTGCCGCCAAAGCCGACGGGGCGGTAGTCGATGGAGACAAGGCGGATGGTCTTCACCGACCCGCGCCTGACCTTCTCCATGCCCGGGCCCACGTAGACGTCTTGCAGGAAGACCGTACCCGTCTTCTGCGCGGGGTCGACCTTCGTCGCGCGCAGGGTCGGTGTGGGACGCGCCCGCAGCGGCACCATGCGACCGCACGGGGTCTGTCCGCCGAAGCGCGGACGCAGCAGTTCGCGCTCGCCGTCGACGTTGAGCCAGTAGAGGCCCAGCGGCTCTTCCGCGACTTGGCCATACTCGGGCCACGGGTCCTTCGGGTTGTCTTTCCTTTCATGCCAGCCTTCCGGCAGATACGCGACGAGCATCTGCTGCTCGCCGAGCGGATAGGGATAGGCGGCGATCGTCTGACGCTGGCCCTGCGCGTCGACGCGCTTCGCCTTGGCCTTCGTCAAGGCCGGCGTGAATTCCCAAATGCCCTCGTCCTCCTGGCGGCCCGCCGAGGGGTCGATCATGATGAGCTGGCCCGGCTGGCGGGAATGATGGCCCGTGCAGATGGCGAAGATCTTGTTGCCGCGCGCCACCTGGCGCGCATGGAGGATCGTCGTCGGGTACCAGGAATTGTCGCCGTAGACCGCGCGCTGGTTCGTGCCGTCCCAGTCCATGCCGAAGAGCGGCTGCGGGTAGACCTGCGAACGGTCGTTGTATTCCCAACGCGTGTAGAGCACGCGGCCGTTCCACGTGCAGACGGGATAGTTGTCGTGGACCTGGTCGTACGTGAGGCGCGTCATCTTCGAGCCGTCGGCCTCGATGCGGTAGAGGTTGCTCACGTTGGTCCAGAAACAGTCCACGATCTGCGTGCAGCGTGTCGAGTTGAAGACAATCTGCCCGTTCGGCAGGTAGCAGCCTTCGTAGTCGGAGTAGCCCGCGCCGTCGGTCAGCTTGCGCACCTTGCCGTCCGCCACATTCATCTCGTAGAGGTGGAAGTCGTCGCTGCGGGGCTTGGCGCAGTAGGCGTAGAGAACGCGCTTGCCGTCGAAGGAGACGTCCGCATCGCGGTAGCAGCCGCCGATCTTCGACTCGAACAGCACCGTCTCCTTCCAAAAGCCGTTCGCCGTGGCCTCGAGGGCGACCAGGGCGCTGGGGATCTGCGCGTGATACTGGAACTCGCCGCGCGCGTCGCTCTGCGCCTCGGTATAGGCGTAGTGCGAACCGCCCATCACCCAGTGGCGGCACATGACCCATTTCGGGGCGGACTTCACGACGGGCTCGAGCCGCTTGGCGCGACGCGCGAGACACGCGCGGCGATACGTCGCAAGAGCCGCCTTCCAGTTCTTTCCGGAAACCTTCACCCCGACCTTTCCGAGCGCCGTCTTCACGGCGGCGCCGGGATCGTCGAGGTCCAGCAGATACTGATGGTGGGGAATGCCGGCATCCTGGGAAAGCCAATCCGCCAGCAGCTCGTCCTTCGACGCCACCGTGAACCAGCGTTCACGGGGCGTCATGTTCTTCACCTCGGCCACCACGCCGGGTCCCGCGATCGCAGCCGCGATCGCCTGGGCCTCGGACGTGAAGTCCGCCGCTGCGGCCAGTCCGCAGCAAATCCCTCCCGCCAAAGCTATCCACCGGATGTCCATTGCCCTCGTCGGACTTTTGCCTACTTCACTTCCGTCAGCGTCGAGACGGGCTCGTGCGTCGCATTCGTCTTGTCGGGGTTGCCCACGACGGCGTCGAAGTTGGCGGCGATGAGCCGGCCGCGCCAGAAGATCGGCTCGCCCGGCTGGTTCATGAGGCCCTCGGCCGCCTTGCCGTCCGGATCCTGACGCACGAACTTGACCGTCTGGCCGTTCGGGGATACCTTCGCGATCGCGTTGTTCGAGAAGTCCGCCACATAGAGCCAGCCGTCGGGGCCGAACGTCATGCCGTCCGTCGTGCGCATCGGCGTCTTCGTCGCCTTCGCGAGGAAGCCGGGCGTCTTGGGATCGACGTTCATGAACGCCTTCTGGTTCGGGCTCTTGGCGAAGAGCACGGGCTTGCCGAGCTTGCCGTCCGCCTCCACCGGCAGACGGAACACCTCGCCGTCGCCGAAGTTGCCGACGAAGAGGTTCTTCCCGTCCGGACCGAACACGATGCCGTCGAGACCGTACTGGCAGAACTTGTTCTTCGTGATGAACGTATGGACGAGGTTCGTGTCGTCCTTCGAGTTCGTAATCTGGATGTCGCGGTCCGTCGCGTCGAAACAGTAGATGCCGCTCACGAGGAGACCCGACGGATCCTTGATGCCCGAGATCGAGCTGGCGGTCACGTAGATCTTGCCCTTGCGGAAGCGGATGCCGTTCGGGTGCTCAAGGCCCTTCGCGACGACTTCGCACGATTCAAGCTTCCCGTGCTTCATCTTGAGCCGCAGGATGCGGCCGTGGTTCTTCGTGAGCGCCTCGCCCGTCCAGGGCTGGTTGTCCACGACGAAGAGCACGTTCGGATCGGCGCCGAACGCCAGGCCCATCGGCGCGCAACGGCCCGTGTCGGGATCCGCCGGGAGATCGAAGAGCTTGTGCGGCACGTCGCCCGGATTGTCGATGCGGTAGAGCGCGCCCGGCTTCTTCGTGTCGCTGAAGTTCGGGGCCGTGATCAGCAGACGGTCCTTCGAGTCGACCGCCATGCTGTCCGCCGTCGCGCACGTGTCGGGGAACGTCGCGAACGGACGCTTCTCGGTGAACGCCGGCAGCGGATCGTCCTGGATGTAGAAGCCCGTGAAGCTGCCGCAGGTCGGTCGGTGCAGATGCCACACCACCTTGCCTTCGGCGTCGAGCTCGACGGCCTGCCAGTTCGTGAGGCCGTCTTCGCGGCCATGGCCGTTCCAGTTGGCGAGGTAGATGTGGCCGTCCTTGCGCTCTTCGATCTGCGCATAGTAGTGGGCGTCCTTGCCGTCCATGAACTTCGGATTCCACACCTTGACCTGCTTGCCGTCGCGGTCGTACTTGATGAGTTCGCGGCCGTAGCCGCACGAGAGCCACCAGCCCTTGCCGTCGCGCGCGGGCGCCACGTCGTAGGGGTTGTGCTCGCGGTTCATCTTGTAGCTCGCGACGATCTTGCCGTCGACGGGCCTGTCGAGCTTCGCCGCCGGCTTCGGCGGCAGCTCAAGACGCGCAAAGCCGCTGTCGTGCGTGACGAGGATCTCGCCCTTGTCGCCGAGGCGGGCCTTGCGGGCGTTGTTGATGCCGCGGTAGAAGTAGTTGCCGAGGAACTCCCGCTTTTCGTCGAAGCGCGCAAGTCGCATGTCCTTGCCCGCGCCGCACACGCACACGAACCCGCCGTCCGGCAGGTCGACGACGGCCGAGAGGCCGTCCGCCTCGCGATGCTTGAACGTGTCGACGACCGCGCGCTTCGTCAGGTCCACGACCGCGAAACCGTCCGGAATGACGGCACGGTACCGGTACTTGCCGACCTTCTTGAGGTCCCATACCGGACGTGCCACCTTGACCGAGAAGTCGTTGGCGGGATTCTCGTCGTCGATGTAGCGCACATAGCCCTGGGACTCGTCGCCCACGACGATCTTGCGTCCGGCGAACGCGCCCGACGCCGCCACCGAGCAGAGGCTGAAAATCAGGAGTTTCTTCATGGCGTCACACCTTTCCTAGCGGCCCATCGCGCGCAGTTCGTCGACGATCTTCACGCCGGCCGAGGTGCCGATGCGCGTCGCGCCGGCGCGGATCATGTCGAACGCCGCCGCGAGATCGCGGATGCCGCCCGCGGCCTTCACGCCCATGTCCGGCCCCACCGTCTGGCGCATGAGGGCGATGTCGGCGGCCGTGGCGCCGGCGGTGCCGAAGCCCGTCGACGTCTTCACGAAGTCGAGACCGGCCTTGACGGCGAGCTCGCACGTCTTGACCTTCTCTTCGTCCGTGAGGTAGCAGGTCTCGAGGATCACCTTCGAGATGACGCCGGCCGTGCGGCACTGCTCGGCCAGGTCGGCGAGTTCGTCGAAGACGAGATCATAGTTGCCTTCCTGCAGCGCACGCAGGTTCTGGACCATGTCGATTTCGCCCGCGCCCTTCGCGATCGCGTCACGGATTTCAAAGGACTTCGCCGCGCTCGTCATCTGTCCGAGCGGAAAGGAGATCGCCGCGCCCGCGCGCACCTTCGTGCCGTCGAGCAGCTTCACGCAACGTTCGATCTCGGACGGATTGATCGCGACCATCGCGAAGCCGTATTCGCGCGCTTCGGCGCAGAGCTTCTCGATCGGCTTCGCATCGCCGAAGGGCTTGAGGAACGTGTGGTCGATGATGCCCGCGAGTTCCGCGGACGTGATGGTATCTGCATTGAACATTTCTTTTTCCTCGTAACGTTGAAAGTGAATCGGTCAATTGAACAGCTTCGCGCCGGAGAAGCCGACGAAGCCCGTGAGCACGCCGCCCACGACGCCGCCGAGGAGCGCCCAGAAGATGCGCGGCAGGCTTTCGACTACCGCCTTCATCCGTTCGCCCTTCGCCTTGCCGACGATGCCGTTGACCCAGAAGCCGGCGAAGATGGCGCTGCCCATGTCGACCCACGGGCAGCTGCCGTGGAACGCCTGGTTGATCAGGCCGAACTGCATCGGGTGCCCGTCGGGGCCCGCAATCTGGTCCGGATTGATGCCCCAGCCCGGCAGCTTGTGGTTCAAGAGCCAGAACGTGCCGATGACGAACGCGGCCGCCATGAAGCCGCCGATCGGGCCGAACTTCTCCACGAGCTTCGGCCACGAGACGATCACGCAGAACGTCGCGATGAACGCGCCGAAGACCGTCGTGACCGCCGAGGCCGGCGTCATGCCGATCGCCGCGCTGTACGTCGAGAGGAATTCGATCATTTCGACACCTCCTTCTGCCCGTTCCAGCCCGGTGCGACCTGCTTGACGACGTGCGCGGCCACACCGGCGAGCGCACCGCCGATCAGACAGAACACGAGCGTCGGCCAGATCTTGCAGAGCGCCGAGAACATGTACGCGCACCCGCCGTCCGCCGGCCAGAAGCGCACGATGCCCCACGACACGCCCGCACCGAAGATCGGCAGGCCCTGGTCGACCCAGAGGCCGTCCGGCGGGTTGTCGATCACGCCGATGTAGTGGTTCATGAACCACGCGAGGCCGATGACGAACGTCGCCGTCAGGAAGCCGCCCATGATGCCGTAGCTCTTCCACATTTCCGGCCACACGCCGAAGGAGAGCGAACCGACGACCATGCCGCCGATGAATGTGCCCAGATGACGCTTCATGCTACCACCTCATGAGGATCTTGAGCGCTTCGCCCGCCTTCACGGCCGCCAGGGCCTTGTCGAGTTCGGCGATGTTGTAGCGGTGCGTGACGAATTCGGCCGCCGAGAGCCGGCCCGCGCGGATCCATTCGCAGAGCGGCTCCATCGCCGCGCGTTCGCGGCGGCGCGTCGGCCACTGGTGCACGATCAGATTGAAGTTGTACGGCCCCTTCGCCTTGTCGATCATCAGCGTCGGCTTCGTGATGACGCCATAGACGCCGATCGTGCCGCCGAGCTTGACGAGCGGCAGGCCCGCGTTGACGATGTTCTCGTTGCCCACCGCGTCCACGACGCAGTCGAGCGAACCTGGCGCGACGTCGACCGCCTCCGGCGTGAACGTCGCATCCGCACCCATCTTGACCGCCAGCTCGCGCTTGTTGGCGAGCGGATCCACGAGGCCCACCCACTTGACGCCGAGGAGTTTCATGAACTTGACGAAGCTGAGGCCCACCGGACCCGCGCCGAACACGAGCACCTTCTGGCCCGGCTCGATCGAGAAGTCGCCGATGCCGCCGTAGACTTCGCGCCACGTGCAGAGAAGCGCACCCTCGTCATGCGGGATGTCGTCCGCCAGGCGGCGCTGGATTTCGCAGCTTTCGAACCAGCCGTGCGCGGCGTCGGCGACACCGTCTTCGACCATCGCGTCATGGTCGTGCACGATCACGTATTCGGAAAACCCGCCCCAGCCGCTCGCAACGCCCGAGTCGCCGAAATCGCCGACGAGACCGCCGATTGCCTTGTCGCCGACCTTGAATGCGCGCACCTTGTCGCCGATCTTGACGACCGTGCCGGAATTCTCGTGGCCCAGCGCGAGGGGATACGTGTCCACGCCCGGGAAGTGGCCTTCCACCAGCTTGCGGTCCGTGGCGTTGCAGAGCGCCATCGTATCGATCTTCACCAAAGCTTCATACGGGCCCGGTTCCGGGGTCGGCACCTCGCGGACGCCGAACGTGCCGGGTTCTTCAATCACCATTGCCTTCATTGGTTCTGTTCTCCTTTCAATTGCCGATAAACGCCTTCCAGGCCGTGATAGGCCGCAACCATCGTCGCGAGGCGCCGCTTGTAGAACGCGACGTTCCGCTCGTCCGGTTCCGTCCTCTCGTCCACCGCGAGCAGTCTCTCGGTCACCTCGAAGCCGGGGAAGATGCCGCACGCGACGCCGCCGACGATCGCCGCGCCCATCGAGGTCGCGTCCGCGGTCGACTTGAGCGTGCAGATCGTGCAGCCGGTCGCATCCGCCAGAATCTGGCGGAACGTCGTCGACCGCGCGCCGCCGCCAATCAGGCGCAGACCCGAGTCGAACGGCACCTTCTTGCGAAAGATGTCCACGATGTAGCCGAGGTTGAGCGCCACACCCTCCAGGACGGCGCGCATGAGGTCGTCGCGCGTTGTCGCAAGGTTCAGGCCCGCAAACACGCCGCGCGCGTCGGGATTCCACCAGGGCGTACGTTCGCCGAGCATGTACGGCAGGAACATCACGCCGTTCGCGCCCACCGGCACCTTCGCCGCCTTGCGGTCGATCAGCGCATACTTCGAGCCGCCCTCGGCCTGCGCCTGCACCGCCTCTTCCGCACACAGGTTGTCCGCCAGCCACTTGATGCTCGAACCGGCCGTCTGCATCGTCCCCGACGGATGAAGATACCCGGGCACGCAGTGCGCCCAGTTCATCGTACGCATCTCCTCGTCCACGATCGGCTTCTTGACCGTGAGCGCAATCCAGCTCGACGAGCCCCTGCAGTTGTAGGCCGAGCCCGGCGCCACGCAGCCCGCGCCCACGCCGGCGCAGCTGCCGTCGCCGCCGCCCGCCGCCACCGGCGTGCCGGCAAGGAGACCCGTCGCTTCCGCCGCCTCGGGCGTGACCTGCCCGATGATGACGGTCGAATCCATGGCCTCGGGGAAGAGGGATTCGGACAGCTCCGCCGCGTCCAGCACCTCTTCGGACCACTTGAACGTGTTGATGTCGAAGGCATTCGTGCCGCTCGCGTCGGAGAAGTCCGTCGCCATGCGCCCCGTCAGGCGGAAATTGACGAAGTCCTTCGCACAGAGGGTCTTCGCCGTCTTCGCAAACACCTCCGGCTCGTTTGTCTTGAGCCACATGAGCTTTTCAAGCGTGTAGGAGGCGCTCGCACGGTGGCCGACGATGCCGTAGAAGCGTTTCATGCCCAGCCGGTCCAGGAGCGCGTCGGCCTCCACGACGGCCCGCTGGTCGCAGTAGAGCATCGAGGGGCGCAGCGGACGTCCGTCAGAACCGACCGGCGTCATGCCCATCATCTGCCCGCTCAACGAGACGACCGCGACATCCGACGGTTTCACGCCGCTTTCCGCCAGGAGCCGCTTCGACGACTCGCAGACGGCGCGCCACCAATCCTCAGGGTCCTGCTCCGCCCAGGAGCCGTTGAAGAAACGCGTGGGATATTCCGCGAGCGCGCTGCCGCACCGACGCCCTTCCGCATCGTAGAGCGTCGCCTTGTTGCCGCTGGTTCCCAAGTCATGCGCGAGAATGTAGTTCATCTTGTCTCCCCTTCACCGAAGCGCGCGACGAACTCGTCTTCGGAGATGATCGGTATGCCCAGTTCCTTCGCCTTCTTGTTCTTGCCGGAGGTCGACGCGACGTCGTTGTTGATGAGGAATTTCGTCTTCGCGGAGACACTCCCCGCCACCTTGCCGCCCTGCGACTCGACATAGGCCTTGAGCGCGTCGCGGTTGGCGAACCGGTGCACGTCGCCGGTCACGACGAACGTCAACCCCGCACAGCTGCCGCCCGTCGGCGCAGGCGCCGCCTCCTCGAGCGTCACCTGGGTCAGCAAATCGTCGACGACGGCGAGATGTTTCGGTTCGGCACACCACTTCACGAATGCCGCCGATTTGCCAGGGCCGATGCCGTCGATGGACGCAAAGATGTCGGGGCCCGGCGCGAACAGATCGGCTGGGTGCGCCGCCTCGCGCGCCTTTTCAAACAATTCCTTCACTTTATAGACCGAAAGCAGGCGTTTTGCCACATCGACACCACACAGCGGGATGGACAGCGCCACTAGGAACTGCGTCGCCTTGCGCTGCCGCGCTTTCTCGATGGCCGCCGTGATGTTCTGGGCGCTCTTCTCGCCGAAGCCTTCCATCCCCGAAATCTCGAGCGCATGGTCGCCGAGACGGTAGATGTCGCCAAAAGTCTTAATCCATCCCCGATTGACGAATTTTGCCAAGGTTTCGCCAGCCAGACCGTCGATATCCATGCCGTCCTTCGACACAAACCGCATGAGTTTGCGCAATTCGCGCGCCGTACACGCGGGATTCGTGCAGTGCAAAGTCTTCGTACCGCTTTCGGCCGTCGTGACTTCGGTCGGCGCCCCGCAGACAGGGCAAACGGATGGAATCTCAAAGTTCCCAATCTGCTTTGTCACTTTGACGACTTTCGGAATGATCTTATTGGCCTTGATGACCGAAATCTCGGTCCCCGCGCCGCCGATGCCGAGCCGCTCGCATTCGGAGATGTTGCAGAGCGACGCGCGCTTGACGAGCGTACCTTCCAGCTGGACGGGGCGGAAGATCGCCACCGGGGAGATCGAAGCGACCGCGCAGGACCACTCAATCGACTCGAGGGCCGTCTCCGCCGTCTCGTCCTGCCACTTGAACGCAAAGCCCGCGCGCGTCGCGTGGTGTCCGGTCACCGATCCCGTCTGCGCATAGGCCGTGTCGTCGTAGCAGACGACGAGTCCGTCAACCGGGAACGGATTGTCCTTCGCCGTCACCTTCACGGTCCAGCGGTCGATGGCCGCCTGAATCGACTCCGCCGTCGGCACGTCGAGACGCTCGCGTTCGACCGACCCGAAGCCGTTGGCGTCAAGGTAGTCCATCCGCGCACCCCAGGAGACAAGCGCCTGCTCCGTATGGACAAGCGTGAACGGAATCCATTGAAGCTTGCGCGCCTTGAGCTCCTCGACGTCCTTGAGCGTGAGCGAGCCGCTGGCGAGATTGCGCGGATTGGCGTAGTCTTCCTGCGCTTCGGCGCAGAATTCCTCGAAATCGGCATAGGATATCACGGCTTCGCCGCGTACGACGAGATGCCCCTTGTCTTTCACCGTCTTCGGGATGCCGCGGATGCCGTCGGCAAGGTGTGTGATGTTCGTACCGATGTGTCCGTCGCCGCGCGTCACGATCTTCGTGAGGCGTCCGTTGTCGTAGGTGACGACGAGCGTGAGGCCGTCCAGTTTCCAGGAGATCCAGATCGGACGCCCCTCGGCCCATTTCGCAACCTCGGAAACCCGCTTCGTCTTCGCAAGGGACAAGGCGGCGAATTCATGCGCCTCCTTCTCGCCCGCCACGTCGTCCGCACTGACTTTGTTCGTCGGCGACTCGGACAGCACGACGCCCGTCTCCTCCTCGAGCGCCTTCACCTTGTCGAACAGCGCGTCCCATTCGTAGTCGGTCATCAGCTCGCGACGGCCGTTGTAATAGGCGTCCGCCGCTTCGTTCAACTGCGTGACCCACGCGCGCATCTGTTCAAGTTTCTCGTCCATATTCTCCGATTCCGGCTTTCCCGCTGTGCAGGTCTAGAGAAGTATATCAAAAAATGCCCTCCTTGTCAGGGGGGCTCAAGCCGGATCCAAAGGGGGCCAAAGGGGACAGTCCCCTGTTCTTCCAATACGCTATAATGCCGCCATGGCCAGGTTTTTCAACTTCGACTACAAGACACCGTTCTTCTACATGGTGACCATCATTCGTCTGCCAAATCTCGCCGACTTTTCCGAAATCGCCCAAGACGGTCGCCTCATGCGCAACGAAATCACAGCCGCCTTCGAGCGCACAATCGAAAACTTCCATGAAATATGGCGTTGCATCGAGCCGATATCGCCTTTCGCGGTCATGCCCGACCATATCCACTTGCTGATCAAGATCAAGCCCACGCCCGACCGCGTTGCCCTTGGCGTCATCGTGAACCAGCTCATGGAAGCTCTGCGAAGCGACTACTGGAAGGTTGTTGCCGCGGACGCGGCAACTCGCAACACCCGCCTGCCGACACAGGGTGTTGCGCACTGCGCTTCAGCTGTTGCGCCCTGCGCTTCAGCTGTTGCGCCCTGCGCATTCTGCCATTCGCCACCGGGTATTGCGGTCTGCGCGTCCGCGCAGGACAATCGTCTCCCGTCTCGCTCGAGACAAGCGGAGATGCCGCCCTCCTACGGAATTTCAACGCCGACCTTGAAGAAACGATGCGCGGGATTGCCCTTTGGCGGCACCTCCTGCCATTCGGCGTCGGTCAACTCTTTCTTGCCAAGAATCTTGACCCGATCTTCAAACGAATTGCCCGAGCCGTCCTTCGTATGGTTGAGCGTGATTTCCGGCTTGCCGCCCTTCATCTTGAACGCCGTAATCTTCAAGTCATCATTCGGGTCTTCCGGATTGATGCCAAGTGCATAGCACTCGCCCACCGTCCGGCATCCATTCGCAGCCGTAATATTCATTACAAGAGTTTCATCACCTCCTGAAGCCGTAAACAACGACGGGAAAGATGTCAACCATGTCCAAATACGATTGGATTTGTCTTGATCTGGCACCTTACCGGCGAAGATCTTTTCCAACACGAATGAATTGTAGTAGGTCATCATACGCCCATTATAATACGTGTTATTACGTGCCATTTCGCCCATTCCCCATGCAGCAAGTTCCGCAAAGGTGGCATAACCATCTCCATTGGCAAATGTGCTGTTGCCGTAAACATCTGCCAACCCTTTGAACCAACCTTTTTCACACACGATGAAATTAAACACACCACAAAGTGATGTCTCGTCAGACTGCGAAGAAACAATCCATGCGATATTACCCATGCCATCTTCAAGGTCATCTTTGACAATCATGCTTGCAGAATGACAAGTGTTGAGGACAACCACAATTCCTACCCCTGCGTGTAGGCTATGAAGCTTGTCAATTAACTCAGCCGCAGAAATGTATTTATCCTTGTCATAACACGTAATGCAATGTGAGCCGCCATGACCCACATAGTAGAACAAAAAGACATCTCCGGGCTGTGCAACCGATTCAGCGATGTGATCCAAACACCCAGATATCGTGAACTTGTCGGCATCAGAATTATTTAATGGCTTAATGTAGCCATTCGCGCCTCCATATCTAACATACGCCCCTCTAAATACAGACGCTTGATGAACGTGGTTGTCGTGTGTCCCTTGCCATCCGTCTTGATACTCATTTATCGCCACGAAAAGTCCATGTCGCATTCTCGTCACACACGACACCGACATGCGTTCATTCTCGTCTTTGACACGATACACAACCGGAGGGATGCCGCCGAGGCGAGACATGAAGCGGCCATCGGTCAGATGTGCGAAGCCATCTGTACTCGCCGCAATACCTGTTGCCGCCGCGTCGTCCACGGCAACCCAAGTACCGTTCTCATTTTTGTATTCAAGGCTGTACGTGTGCGGTGCTCCGCTCAAGTCCGCATCCTCACACCGGAGCGTGAGCGACCCTCCAAACGACCAATTCGCAGATTCCGCTGTCAGCATCAGCGCTGGATTCGCCCACACCGCATATAGCGTCATGTCGTGAGTGGCAGTAATTTCTGCTTCGTCCTTGTAAACAACCTCGCTATTTTCGATAGTCGCCCACCCTTGAAACACATAGCCGTCTTTTAGGTAGGTGTTTTTCAATAATTTCTGAGCCTTACCCTCTTCAAACGTCTGCTCGCCCATAGTTCCTGAGCCTCCATTCGCGTTGAACTGTATGACGCTATCGGTCACTTCACCGAACCCTATGACAGGACGAACAGGATGCCCTTCGCAGCGGTCGGAGCAGAAGTCCATGACGTGGTAGCCCGAGCCAAAGCTGAGGTACCACGACCAATAGCTGTAGTCCGAGTGCGGGACGGACGACCAGTATTTGCCAAACACCCCGTCAGAGGGGAGGAAGATGCTATTAGAAGAGTAAGTACCCCTGCCACGAACGACATAGCCGTTCACACCGTTCTTTGTCGTCCACGTCCAGTCGCACTTATAGCAAAGATCATCGAATTCCTGAAACGTAGGCATGCGCCAACTGCCACCCCACTTTGCATGCGCCGCATCGTGCGCCGGCGCGAGAACGCCGTCGCTCGTCACCCAACCGGCCCTTTGCAATTCTGCGACGCTCTTCCCATGTGTGTAGACGACGGAATTGTCAGAATTGAAGTTGAAGCTGAACGTCCCCGTCGTGTCGCCCCACCAGAAGTAGAGGCCGTAGTCCTCCGGTGCGCTCGCACCGATGTTCCGGTCTGCCCAATACGGTCCATCCGCCCAGAGCTGGACCTTTGCGTGGGTGGCGGCCTGCACATTCAGTGCCGCCATTGCCGCAATTGTTACAACCAGTGCCAACTTCTTCGTCATCCTAATCCTCTTTCCGCGCACTAACTGCCGTCGGAAGATTTCAATGCATGAAAAAGAGCGCACTTTCCTTCATGCACTCTCGCGTAGCCCTACCACAGGCACCTTGGAATACATGAAGAGAAAATGCGCCCAGACGGGCGCATCTCTGCTTACATGTCGTTCCAAGGTTTGAAATAGTGGTAGTATTTCGCGAGAACGACGTGTAGCTTTGATGCTACATTGACAAGCGCCCGGCGAGAGCGGGGAGAAGTGGAGGATTGGAGGAGTGTGGGAGTGGAGGAGTGAGGGATTGATTCACCCACTCACAACTCCCAACTCACCCACTTCCCCTTTCCGTTTTCCGGACTATGACCCCGCGTCGCGGCATGCGCCTCGCGGGATGTAGGTATTATAGCAAAAATCGCCGCCTTGCGGGGCGGGTTTTTCGTATCAAAGTATTGCGTGGTCGCATCTCAGTAATTCACCAGGATCCTTTGCGCAATCCTTCCCGACGGCAGTCCCATCATGTCTCCCCGCCCCCAACGGCATCTTCGGCGCATTGTCCTGCCATCCGGCCCACCATGAGATTTCATACGCACCGTAATCTCATTTTCGGCTTGCCTTCCGCCCGCCCCTGTGTTATCATTCCGCCATGCAACGGGAAACAGGCAAATC
>CADCPA010000327.1 GCA_902803135.1 uncultured bacterium | reverse complement strand
CGAGATCGTGCGCGGCGTGCAGACGATCCAGTACCAGGTGGTGACGCTGATGACGACGAACGGCCAGGCGCCGTTCATCACCGTGTTCATGTACCTCAACGAGGCGCGCAGCGAGCAGGAGAAGAAGGACCTCGCGGTCATCATCGAAGAGACGCTCAAGCAGCGCATCAAGGGCGTGAAGAACGAGGTGGGCGTGTACGTGACGCCGGCGTTCCCGAAGCTCATCTACGTGCTCGAAGAGGACAACATCAGGGAGGGTACGCCCTACTGGTACCTCACCCAGCTCGCCGCGAAGTGCACGGCCAAGCGCATGGTGCCGGACTACATCTCCGAGAAGATCATGCTCAAGAACAAGATCGACAAGGCGGGCGAAGGCCACTGCTACACCTGCATGGGCTGCCGCAGCTTCCTCACGCCGTACATCAACGAGAAGGGCGAGCCGCAGTACTACGGCCGCTTCAACCAGGGCGTGGTGACGGTGAACCTCGTCGACATCGGCCTGTCGGCGGTCAAGGAAGCCGGCGAGGGCGCGGGCGACGAACGTCGTCTGTGGACTTTCTGGAAGATCTTCGACGACCGCATGGAACTCTGCCATCGCGCGCTCCAGTGCCGTCACGAGCGGCTCACGGGCACGCTCTCCGATGCGGCCCCGATCCTCTGGCAGCACGGCGCGCTGCTGCGCCTCCAGAAGGGCGAGAAGATCGACCGCTATCTCCATGGCGGCTACTCGACGCTGTCGCTCGGCTACGCGGGTCTCTGGGAGTGCGTCTACGCGCTCATCGGCAAGAAGCTGACGGAGTTCGACGGCGAGGCGCTCGGCCTCGACATCATGAAGAAGCTGAACGAGTACACGGCGAAGTGGAAAGCCGCCGAGTCGATCGACTATTCGCTCTACGGCACGCCGCTGGAATCCACGACGTACCGCTTCGCGAAGTGCCTCCAGCAGCGCTTCGGCATCGTGAAGGACGTGACGGACCGCAACTACATCACGAACTCCTACCACGTGCACGTCACCGAGAACATCAATGCGTTCGACAAGCTCGCCCTCGAGGCGAAGTTCCAGACGCTGTCGCCGGGCGGCGCCATTTCCTACGTGGAAGTGCCGAACATGCAGGACAACATCCCGGCGGTGCTCTCGATCATGCAGTTCATCTACGACCACATCATGTACGCCGAGCTCAACACGAAGAGCGACTACTGCCAGGTGTGCGGCTACGACGGCGAAATCCAGATCGAGAAGGACGAGAACGGCAAGCTCATCTGGAAGTGCCCGAAGTGCGGCAACACCGACCAGAGCAAGATGAACGTCGCGCGTCGTACCTGCGGCTACATCGGCTCCCAGTACTGGAACCAGGGTCGTACGCAGGAAATCAAGGAGCGCGTGCTGCACGTTTCCGAGCACCTGCACGAAGGCTGCTGCGGCTGCTGCGGTTGAAGTCCGGCATGAACTACTCGGGCATCATCGGAAGCGACATCGCCAACGGCGAAGGCGTTCGCGTGTCGCTTTTCGTTTCGGGCTGCACGCACCATTGCAAGGGCTGCTTCAACGAGGCGACGTGGGATTTCGCGGCGGGCGAGCCGTTTACGGAGAATACGGAGGCGTTGCTCTTCGCCGAGCTCGACCACCCGTGGATCGACGGGCTTTCGCTCTTGGGCGGCGAGCCGATGGAGCCTGCCAACCAGCGCGCGCTGATCGGCTTCCTCCGCCGCTTCCGGGCGAAGTACGGCGAGACGAAGACCGTGTGGTGCTACACGGGCTGCGTGTTTGAAAACGATCTGCGCGGGGCGACGGGGGCCGGCGAGCCGATCCGTTCGCGCTGGCATGTCGAGGTGACGGACGAGTTCCTGTCCTATGTGGACGTCCTGGTCGACGGTCCGTTCGTCGAGTCGCTCAAGGACATCTCGCTCAAGTTTCGCGGGAGCTCGAATCAGCGGATTCTGTCACGGGCTGAACGGGACGCGCTACGGGCGCAATAGGCGCCGGCGGCGGGAAGATCTTCAGCAGTTGCTCTTCCGAGAGCGGTGCTTCGCCGATCTCGTGGATGCGCGTGTCGGGCACGTGGAATTCACGTGCCTTTTTGTGCACGAGTTCCGTGATCGTCGGCTCGACGGCTTTCCAGCTTTTCTTGGCCGGACGCTGCGGGAGCAGGATGATGGCCTTTTCGCTGTGCTGCTGGATGTAGTCGACGAGCGGGAAGAGCGACGGCGTCGAAAGCTGGCGCGTGTTGTCCGTTCCCGCGCCGTCGTCGCCATGGCGGATCACGATGAGCGTCGCGGATTTGCGCAGACGGCCGTTGATCGAAATCTGCCGGTAGGGCACGACGCCGCCGGAAGGCGAAGTTTGGCGGAAGCGCTGCGCGACCGGCGGCTCGTGGTTCGAGGCGAGCATTTCCAGCATGCCGGAGGTGCGGGCCGTCTCGTGGTCGGCGCGGGCCGAGTCGCCGATGCGGCGCAGGTACGCGACGTAGGAGACGCGCAGGCGCAGCACGGCCGAGACGACGTCCGGCATGTTGGGATGGCGGGCGAGCAGGCGGTCCGCCCGCTCGACGGCTTCGCGGATTTCGTTCTTTTCGGCGCCCTTGAACGATTTTTGGGTGTGCAGGCGGCTGTCGATCAGTTCGGCCAGCGCCAGACCGTATTCCGGACGGTCGGGATATTCGCCGGAGAGCCGGTTGAGAATCTGCGAGGCGGTCGAGATGGCGCGGGCGACGCCGTTGGAGGCGGCGAGATCGGGCGCGGTGCCGAGCAGGGCCGCGTACTGGTAGCGGTAGTCCGGGTTGTTGGGGTCGGACTTCAACAGCCCGTTGACGATGTAGAACGCGTCCTGCAGGTCGTTCAGATTCTGCTTGCCCGTCTTCTTGTCCGGCGTGAGTTCGCGGATTGCCTGCACGGCGGCATAGCGGTCCGCCGGATAGGGCGAATCGGTGAAGGCCTCGGCGACGTTGCGGAACATCGACTCGGCCTCGTCGTCCTTCCCCTGGCGGCGAAGGGCATTGGCGAGCATGATGCGCGCATCGGCGTCCGCCTGCGTTTCGACGACCTGGCGGAAGGCCTTTTCGGCGAGGAAGTAGTTGCCGGTTCGGAACGCGCAGGTGCCGAGCACGCGGTTCGCTTCGGCGACTTTCTCCGGCGGCATGTCGCGGCGGCGCGCGAGTTCGCCGTAGTAGGGCAGGAGCTCGGTGAGCAGTTCCGTGTCGCGCCGCGTGGAGGGCTGGTGTTCGACATGGGCGAACACGCCGGACAAGGCGGCGCTGGCGAGCGAGGCGTTGCGTTCGGCGCGGTCGAGCGCGGCGTTCGTGTGCAGATAGCCGGTCGCGAGGGCGGCCACGGCGGCGACGGCGCAGATCGCGGAGACGCCGGTGAGCGCGGCGACGGCCGGCTTGCGACGGACCCAAAGGACGAATCGGCGCCCGAGCGGCGCGGGCGCGACGCTTACGGGTTCGTGTCCGAGGAAGCGGCGCAGATCCGCGCAGAGTTCGTTCATCGAGGGGTAGCGGTCTTTCGCGTCGAAGGCGATGCACGTGTTCACGATCGCGGCGAGGTCGGGCTCTTCCGGGCATTCGAGCGGCGGCAGGGGCGACTTGCAGATGCGGCGGAAGAGCGCGTTGGCGGAACGTTCCTTCAGCACGGGACGCTTGGCGATGAGTTCGTAGAGCGTGACGCCGAGGGCGTACTGGTCGCCGGCGAAGGAACTGACGCCGTGCAGGAGCCGTTCGGCGGGCATGTACCGCAGCGTGCCGTTCTGGGCGCCGGCGCGCTCGACGGATTCGTGGCCGGTCTCCAGCACGCAGGCGAGGCCGAAGTCGGCCACGTGCACGACACCCTGTTTGTCGAGAATGAGGTTGGACGGCTTGATGTCGCGGTGCATCACGTTGCACCCGTGGGCGTAGGCGATGGCCGAGGCGGCCTGGAGGCCGACGCGCGCGATTTCGCGGAGATTCCTGAAGGCGTGCTTGTCGAGGCGTTCGCCGTCCACCAGCTCCATCGCATAGTAGCAGGTGCCGGCGCTCTGGCCGGCGGCGATGACCTTGACGATGTTCGGGTGGTGCAGCATCGCGACGATGCGGGCCTCCTCCTCGAACTGGGCGCGGCGCTTGGCGTCGGCGACGAGGGAGGGCGCGAGCAGCTTCACGGCGACGAGGCGGTCGAGCGACAGCTGGCGGCCTTCGAAGACGACGCCCATGCCGCCGCCGCCGAGCTTGCTTTCAAGACGGAAGTCGGAACCGGGCAGCTCGGGCAGTTCCTGGGTCTTGGCGAGGGGGCGGCCGCGCGCCGCGTCGCCGGCCTTTTCGAGGTCGTTGAGCAGGGGCAGGATTTCCAGCAGTTCCGCGGTGTGGGCGGGATGCTCGGTCGCGAAGGAGACGATGTCGGGCGCATCGCCGAGGTGGCAGCGGTCGAGATAGAGGTCGACCAGCTGTTCGATGGTGACGGCCGTGTCGCTCACCCCTGGAACTCCGTGTATTCGATGAGTTTGGACTTGAGCCGCTGCAGGGCGCGCACGTAGCGGATGCTGGCGGCCTTCGGGTCGATGCCGAGCACGTCGGCGCATTCGGCGTTCGAGAGGTCGTCGAAGTTGCGGAGCAGCACGATCTGGCGGTCGGACTCTCCCAGCTCGTGGAGCGCGCGGCGGAGGAGCTCGTGGCGGTCGGCGCGCGCGGCTGCGCTGAGCGGCGAGGTCGCGGTGTCGGGCACGTCGTCCCACGCGGGCGGCGACTCGTCGGCGGAATCGTCCGCCGGCGTCGGCTCGGATTCGCGGTAGAGGTCGCGCTTGGCGGACTGCAAATGCCGCCGCTCCAGATGGACGATGGTCTGCAGGAGCACGGCGCGCAGACGGAAATAGACGGGCAGATTGTCGTTCTCGAGGAACTCGCCGCCCCAGCGGCAGGCTTCGGACGCCGCCTCCTGCACGACGTCTTCAGGGCAGACACGACGGCGCAGAACGGGATTGAGATGGCGTTCGGCGAGACGGAGCAGCCGCTCGCGGTGCTCCTCGAAGGCCTGCGCCAACTTCTCGTTGGGTACGGGATGGATCTGCGGGGTCTCTTGCATGCCTCTATTATACCATTATTTCCCCCGCGCGGTATAAGAAACGAAAAAATCCCTTGAGTACGGAACGGGGCGGTCAGCTAAAGCTCCCGGCCTCGTTCTCATTCACGGGGATCGAGTTGCCGTGATTTTCCCGATTTCATCCATCTCGATTCAATCTTTCAAAAAAGGACCACATGAAACAGAATTTTGACGAAAAGACATCCCTTCCCCCGGTTCTGGAACAGGAGGAGGTGGCGTGATGTACGACGAGCAGGATCTCGAGGTGGGCCCGCTGCCCGAAACCGGCTATGAGGCGGGAGACGACCCGGTCGACGAGGCGCCGTTCACGGCGGCGGAACTCCTCCGCCTCGCCTGCGAGCTGCTCGTGCCCGAATGAGGCTTTGGAATTTCAGCGAAAAGGAAAATGCGGGCATTCTTTAGAGATGGCATTCAAAAGTTTTCATCGTATGACCCTTAATCTACTGAAAGGCCAAAATGCCAGACTACCGACTCCTAAAAGATTCTTGCCGGGAACACAGCCCCAGTAGCGGCTGTCGAAACTGTTGCCGAAGTTGTCGCCGCACGCGAAATATTCGTCCTCGCCCATCGTCACGGTCTTTGGATGATCTTGCACCGGGTGTTCAAGAACATACGTCTCGCCCGGCCTCGCTTTCATGCGCTTGATCATACGGTTATGATGCACATACTTCTGAAGACCCTCGATGCCATCCGCAGCGAAAACCATGATCTCGCCATTCCTTGGCCTCCTGAAGTTCCATATCCAGCGATTGACGAAGAAAAAGTCGCCTGTGCAGACCGCCCCATTCCAAAGCGTCTCTCCCTTCCGCACATAGCGTCCCGCGATGGCTGTCGATGCATCCATAGGCAACTTGCAGCACCATCTGGATGTCCCTACGAAAATGTCCGCATAGCCATCCAAGCCATGGCCGTGCGGCTGGACACGCACCACGCCAGAATCAGGTGCCTTGTACTCTACGATTCTCTCGCCCGTCCAGATCCACTTCAGCCACGAAAGCGGGGCAACGTCCCAGCTCGTCTTCTCT
>CADCPA010000326.1 GCA_902803135.1 uncultured bacterium | reverse complement strand
CCCCGCGTCCTCCTCACCTCCGTCCACGACGGGGGCTTTGCTCTTATTCCTTTCATTCTGTTAGTTCTGCCGAGCTTTGCTTGGCGCACCATCTTCATGCTCCTTTCGGCGATTGGCTTAACGGTACCGATGCCGATCTGTCCTCTTTTAGTCCTGTTTCGTCAAGTCCTCAATCTCACGCAAAACCTTGCGGAAGTTCTCTTCGGTTCGCGGAAGCGTGGGCTTGAGCGATTCGAGAGGACGCTCCTTGAGCGCACGGCGTTCCTGCTCCGCGTTCACCTTGAGGTTTACGGTGCGGTCGTTTGCGGAGACAGCCTTTGCAAGGCGTTCCGCAACGGCCTTCGTGTGCGGCGCGTACCAATACCGCGCGAACTCGTACTGATGGCTACGGCAGTAGTTGCACGAGGCGTTCTCAAAGAGCGTCTTGGAGAAGTCGGGATTCTGTATTTTCTCGATGGCGTCGAGCCGCTGGTACGACTCCCACAGCGAGTAGTCGGTGTGGAGCGCAAGGAGGTCGGCCATCTTGTCGCAGAGGGTGGCGATGGTGATGGCGGCGGCTTGGGGACAAGCCGCCCTACCATCCTTGCGCCATTTTGCGAGGTCGCGCTTGAACTCCAGCACCTTCAGCGCGATCACGCGGTCGAGGACCATGCGCGCAATGTCGACCGTATCGCGCTGAACGAACGGATCGCGCCACGGAACCTTGGACAGCATCTCAAACGTTGCACACGCATCGCCGACGGGGCCGGACCATCCTGCGATTATGCCGTCTGCCCCCTTCAGGTCGTCGCCCATCGAAAGGACGCCGTACGAATAGTTGTTGTACCAGTCGCGGAGCCACGACGCTGGAAGCGCGACCTTCCACGCCGCCTTCATCAGTTCGGCATTTTCGCCGTAGCGGCTCGCGCAGAACTCGTCCAGCACATCGCCGTGCGGCACGGGTTCCGCCGCCCAGGCGTTCGCCGTGAAGAAGCGAAGGAGGAGCGTATCCGTATGGCTCGACTCCGGCCAGAAGATGTAGCCCTTGCAGAAGGGATCGTTCTGGACAAGCTTCTGGCGCTTTTCGATGAGCGGATAGTTCGCGCGCGCGTCAAGAGCCTTTTCGTACGCGAGGAAGACCGAATACGTGTACGGGAACTTGCCCATTACGCCCCAGTTCGTGAATATCCTGTCGCTGCGCGGCTCGTCCGCCTCGTAGTCCCAGATGATGTCGCGCGTGGGATCGAGGCGCGGGAGCAGCGCGCGCACTTCCTCGTTCTTCCACGTGCTGTAGAAGTCCCACCCGGCGAGAAGCACCTTGGCGTCGGGGTAGTCGCGGTGCGCGCGCGCAAGGAACATGTCAAGCGCCTTGATCTTAAGGTCGAAGTTCTTCTTTCTGTCCTTGTAGCACATCCGCTCGCCGAGTCCGATGGTATGGAGGAGACGCGGCTCGGGCGCGTCCTTGCCGTACGCCTTGACGGCCGCCGTGGTCATCTTCCAGTATTCATCGGCCCACTTGGAATCGCGGATGTCCCAGACCTGTCCGTTGCGTTCCCCGTACTGTCCGTTGGAAAGAGGAAGGAACGACGGCTTTTTCTTTTCGAGGAAATCCTCAGGCGTGCGCGAGTACCAGTGCGTCATCGTGCCGAAGTCCTCCGGCATCATCAGTCCGCGGTCGAAGGCGTACTGCTGGAGTTTGCGCCGCAGCTCGCCCCGATATTGGAGGCTCCAGAAGAGCGTACGGTCGTTGTAGCCCTTGCCCGCGCCGGGGAGCGGCTTCGCGGGATCGGGATAGTCGCACACGTCGGGGAACGCGCGCTGAAACAGATCGTCCTGCCCGATGCGGAGCATCAAGACGTTGAGACGGCGCTTGAGCGTCCAGTCGATCTCGCGCTTCCAGTCCTCCGGTCCCCAGTGCTCCGCCTGGAAACGCGTGAGGCCGCGGTGTGCGAAGTAGCGGATGGCGCGGTACTCGAAGTGCGCCTCCTCGTGGATATCGAGTTTGGAGAGGTCGATGGTGCCCTTCTTCGGTACCACGTCGCCGTCCCAGAACCAGTGGCAGCCGCCACGCCGTTCAAGGAGGTCGTAGAGTCCGTACCACACACTCCGCATGTTTGAGCCGGTGATGGTGAAGGAAGCTGGCGCGGAGGCCCGCCACACCGATTTGATCGAATAGGCATCCCGGCCGCTCTTCGACACCTTGGGGTCGATCGCGAAACGCACCGCACCTTCAGGCGCATCCTTCCCCGTAATCTCGCGGTAGTACTTTGCGAACTCCGCCCGCTGCAACGCGAATGCATCAGGCGATTCGGCCCGGGCCTGCAAATGAATCACCACGCATACGATCAATGCAATGGCAAAACACAAGGTCTTTCGTTTCATTTCCATGATCCTTTCATTCTTTCATTATGCAAGGGGAGATTTCCATTCTGCCACGAGGGGCTTTCCGCGTGTGCCGAGGGAAGTGATCGGACGAACGGCAACGATCAGCGTCTTGCCGGACGGCAAGTCGGATTTCGGGATGGCCAGTTCCGTAACTCCGCCATTCGGTTCGTGCCCGACGCCCATGTTGCATCCGGCGGCGTACACGACCTTGTGCAACTTTTTCCCGTCGCCTACAACAACAACCTCATACGCATACACCCGCGAATCTGGATTGCCGTCGGCAAGGGGTATCCTGATTTTCATTGTGGAATTATGGAATTGTGAAAGCGTGGAATTATGCAAATGAGGCAATGACTTCCTCCCCTGCATTTCCATATTTTCAGATTTGCACACTTCCACATTATCACAATTGCATATTTCCAGCTTCGCGCCTGCGCGAAACTGCGGCTCGCCGATGACCTTCTTCAACTCATTCAGCGAGAACGGATGCGGATCGTACGTGCCGAACGGCATCACCCAATCTGCACCTAGCTTTCCGCCCTCGCCGAACTCACGGCGCTCCACGACCATCATGTCGTCGTAAAGGCGGACGACCATCCCCTGCCGCGCCAGTACGGACCCCGCCGCCTCCATCCCTTCGATCTTGAGCTTCGTCAGCCACGTGTCCTCTTCCTTGAGCCCCGGCCATCCATGCGCGTTGAGGGACGGGACCTGAAGCCACGGCATGCCGCCGGCAAGGACAACCTTCCTCCAGTTCGTGATGCTGTAGTGGAGATGTCCGAAAAGCCCCACGGCGTTCGGATGTTTTTTCATGCGGGCAAGAAGCGCTTTGGGCGGATAGGAGTGGCGAAGCACGAAAAAAGGCTGGGGCGGTTCGCAACCGACCGTCCCGTCCACCAAATCCGCCATCGCCTCGCCGTCCACGCCCCACTGCATGCCGAAGAAATGGAATCCCTTGACCACCTTGTGCCAAACCGGCTCGTACTTCTCGCCCCAGATGCGTTCCCAGTTTCCTGCCATGTCGGACGAGAGGACGTGCCGCACCCGTTCCTCCGGGTCAGGATAGAGGCGCCTGACGAACGTTCCCTTGCCGCCGTAGGTACTACCATCCAGGTCGTGGTTGCCCGCAACGAAGAGCTTCGCGACCTCGTGTCCAGCCGGTGCGCGGTTATTGGGGAATGCCTGGTTCCAGGCATCTGCGTGGGCCTGCATCTCCTCGACCTGTCCGAGGTGCGCAAAGTCCCCGCAGTGCACGACCGCGTCCACGTTCGCGTCCCGGAAATGTTTCAGGGCCTTGGCGAGATACTTGCCCGACCATTCCCTGTCAATCCGTCCGCTCGTCGGCATCGTCCTCAGGTGCGTGTCGCTGATGACGCCCACGACTAGATTCGGCTTCTTCGCCGGTTTCCAGCCGGGCGGTGCAGCAAAAAGCCTTCCCGCGCCCAGCGCGAACGCCGAAGCACCTGAAAAGAACTCTCTGCGCGAACAACTCATACGTAACTGCTTCAAGACATTTACGGCATCACCGCACGATCAACATGAGGCCACCGCGATGGCACAAATAGCCGCTGGAATCAAGCGCGACCGGTTCGCCGTTGTACGTGATCTGCTTCAACTGCGTACTCGTAAGGCCGTTCTCGCTCGTGCCAAACCGCAACGCGTGCGTGGGGAGCTTATCGTTGCCAGTGATCGTCAGCGTCTTACCGCTTGCCCATGACGCACCGCTCGAGTCGGCGAAGGCGAGCGAGCCGCTTTCAAGATTGATTGCCACATCGCCCGAGAGCGTCATATACAGAAGGGTCTGACCCTTTTTTCTAACGGTCAATCACCGCACGAGGATGGACATGCCTCCCTTGGCGATAACGTAGAGACCGTCTGTCCTTGCGCGCATCGCGAAAAGCTTCGCGCTGTCATGGTCGAGCGTGAATGTGACGTCCGCAGGTTCCGCGCTCCAGCTCGCCACCTTCATCGCTTCATTGGCCGAAAAATGGCGTCCGTGAACATCCACCGTGATCCTCGCGCCGCTCTCGAACGAGACGAGGCCGGGCGTCTGGAACACGCGGTTGTTGCCACCGTCGACCGCCGCCTGACCATCTGCGCTCCAGCAACCTTCAAACGCCGAAAGATCAAGCGTGGCACCGTCCTTCAGCGTGACCGGGGGCCTGTTCTCACCCGCCGTGTACACGCCCGAGACCTGCACCTGATGCGCATACGAATGGCTTACCCAGTAGTTGCGCGCATACGAGAAGCCACGGACAAGAAGATCCACGGCGCCGCCGCCGGCAAAGAAGTCGAAGGTCTCCCCCTCGAAATGGACATCCAGGGAAGAGAAGTCCGTGTTGGCCTGCTGCATCGAGCCCGCCGTGAACACCATCTTGCCGCCAGTGGCGTCAGCCACGATCCCGTGCGCGTAAATGGCCCCCTTCGTCAAGTCCATGTACAGCGTGTGGCCGTTGAGCGTGAGAACGCTCGGCGCATTCGGGTCGGAGCTGCCGAAGTAGAAGTAGCCGCCCTTGATGTGAGCGTCGTTCAGCAGCGTCACATTCGCCATCCAGACGAAACCCACAGCCCAAGAATCGGCTTCGGAGTTGCCTTCGAACACGATTGTGCCGCCGAGTTCGTAGTTGTAGAAGCAGCTGGTTCGGCACTTGTTGATGTCGAGAGAGGCGCCCTCTTCGATCCGCACGGTCTGCGTCTTGTCGCAGGGCCCGAGCGGCTGCAGATGCGTCCACATCCTCACGAGGCCCTCCTTCACGTGAGTGCCGCCGGTGTAGGACTGCCCCGCCCTGTACGCGCCGAACGTACCCGCGCCCTCCTTCACGAGCCACACCGTACCGGCTATGGCTACGCCCTTGTTGTCGAGCTCCGCGCCATCAGCCACGGTGACGAGCAGCGTGCCGCCCTGCGCGGAGGAATCGGTGACGGTGAAGGACTCCTCGGCCGTGTCGCCGGAACCTGAAAGCTTGAGGGTGTATCCGGCAAGATCAACCGTAGATCCCGCCACCGCAGGCTTCGAAAGATCGAGCCCCGACCAGTCAAGGTCGGCAGCAAGCTGCACGTTGCGGAAGTCATACTCCTTGCAGACGAGCGTGGTGCCCTGCGGGAACGGGACGATATTGGAGCCGGAGAAGATGACGGTGGTGTCCTCAGTGGGGATCGCGCCTTCAAGCGGAGCGCCCGCGCGGTTGGCGCAGTTCCAGTTGGCGGGATCGGCAAAGTCGCCTGCAGTCCCCGCACCCGTCCAAGTCGCTGTCCAGACCTGGTTGTCCATGACGAACAGCGCCTTGAACGCGGCCGGCATCTCCGTCTTCACCGAGATCACGGGATCCGTCGCTGTTCCAGAGACCGCAAGGCCCATCGGACCCTCCCAGCGGTCGAAGATATAACCCTCGGCGGGCGTGGCGGAAAGCGTTGCAGCGACAGGCGTGCCGAACGTTCCCGTGACGGAGCTCGCCGTGCCGGCGGCTGCGTCGCCCACTTGAACCGTGCCATTCGCATCATCGCATGTGGCCGCCACAGTGAACTCGGTGGGCGTGGCGAACACCACCTGCACCGCCGCGATGCCGCCGCGCGCGTTCTTGCCATTTGAATTTGGCGCGGAGATGGCAAGCGTGCCGTCGTCGGGAATCGTGACTGGACCAATCGTGAGATAGTCGCCGCCATGCTCAAGCGTGTTCGACTTCGCGTAGGACGAGTTTCCCCACGCCGCAGTGCCTTCGCAAACGCGATAGGCGGAATACGTGTGGTTCACGCCGTTCACCGACACCGGCTCGAACGGGAGATTGGCATCGGTCGATTCGTAAACGTGCAGCCAGCAGCAGCGAGGGAAGCCGTTCTCCGCAGTCAGGCCCTTTATCGTCACAGTGGCGGGCGAGTCGTCAAGGTAGCTGTGGAAAAGATGGTTTGGCGTGTTGTTGCCGTCGATGGCCCAGGTGTTGTTGCAGGAGAAGGAGAGCGTGACATTCCCGGCGCACGTCTGGCCGTCGTTCCACAGGAGATTGCCGACGTCGTCGGCAGTCTTCAGATAGCTGTTGTTCCAGAAGTCGCCCGCCACGGGCAGCGCCCCGAAGAGGTCTGCGCCGGAGACCGCGCCGTAGTCCTTGTCGTTCTTGTTCTGGCCACCGGAGAAGTTGACGGAGAGCGCATAGTCGCTCGTGCCGCCGAAGTCGATCTGAATGGCCGCGATCGATCCGTGGGGATTCGATCCCACGTTGCCGCACTGCCTTATCGTCACCTCGCCGTTCACGATGGACACGTTCTCGATCTTCAGGTAGTCGCCGCCCAGCACGAGCTTGTTCTGCTTCGCGAAAGAAGTCCTCCCCCAGCTGTCCGTGCCTTCCGCCACTGCTCCGTCCACAAAAGTGTACGCGACGTCGTTCACGTACTTGGCGGCGAACGCGTAACTGTCGTTGCGGTCGGACGAGCAGTAGAGGTACACCGTGCAGGTGGAGGGAAAACCGTTCTCGGCCGTGAGACCGGAAACCGTGACGTACTGGTTCGCGCTCGCGTCGAGGAACGAATGGAAGATGTTGTTTGGCGTCGCGGTGGCGGTGATGGTATAGTTGCACGAGGTGTCCCATTCGGCGGAGACGCCCTGGGCGATGGTGCCGTCGCAGAGCTTGATGGTGTTTCTGCGGGTGGTCGAACTGCCATGACCAGACCAATGGGTCTGGAAGTTGTTCCAGTTGTCGCCCGCCACCGGCAGTGCGCCGTAGAGGGCCGTGCCGTTCATGCCGCTGAAGTCCGCGTCCGAGGAATTGCCCGACGAGTCGCGCGATCCCGAGAAGTTGATCGAGATTGACTTAGCGCTGTCGGCAAGCGCCGCGCCTCCCGCCACACATGCCCACGCAAGGGCAATCATCTTCAACACTCTTGCCACTTTCTTGTTCATCATTTTCTCTCCTCCTTAATTGCAGAAACCATCTTTCGCACCAGCTGCAGACATGTGAAGCCTAAGCGCCAAGCACTTCCTCCACAATCTTGCGAAGCTGCTCCTTGATGACGCGCATTGAAAGATGGCGTTCAAAGAAGGCGCGCAGACTGCCCGTCCGACAGGAGCCGCGCCACCTCGCGCGCGAACGCCGCCTTGTCCCCGCGCGGCACCTTCACGCACCCTGTGGTGTACACGTGCCTGAGAGGAAGTAGCCCTGAGTCCGAGAAACCTCGAATAGAGTCGTTCGAGCGATTGAGCATATATGGGAGGGTCTGTTGGCCCTTTTACCACTCCTGACCGTGCAGCCGCCGTATGGAAGTGCCGCCTCAGCGCACGAAGACGACTGTACCGCCGGCCTTGGCTTCGAGGACGATTTCGCCGTCAACCACCGAGACGCCCTTCACCCAGTCCGGCGCACCTTCGGCGAGCGAAACCGCCGCGTCCGCGAACTTGCCGCCGGACGTTAACGCATGCTTGCCGCTGGTCGGGCGGACGTCGTCGGCCGCGTTGATCTTCACGTTCACTACACCGTTCACCGTCACGGTCTTGCCCGTCATGTCCAGCACCGGCATCGTCTCCTTCTCCGTGAAGTTGAACGCGAGCGTTGCGCCGGACGCGAGCGTCAGGTTCTTGCCGAGCGCAACCGTGCCGGACTCGGCGACCGCAAGCGTCGCGCCGCCGCCTATCGTCGCAGTGCCGCCGCGGGTGAAGCCGCAGTCCACGTTGAAAGCCACGGTTGCCGTGTCCTGCACGGCCAGCGCGCCGGAGAAATCGGAATAATACTCGAACGCCAGGCGCCCGCAGCCCTTCACGGTCATCGATCCGCCGTTTCCGATTCTGCCGAGGGCGCGGATGGTGTGGGCGACGGTGCGGTCGTCGTAGTCGGAGGTGTCGACGGTGACCGATCCCGCCAGCTCAAGGCACAGGTCTTTGCCCGAGACCGCATTCGCGCCGAAGGACCAGTCTGCGGACGACGCGAGCACGACGGATTTTCCGGAATCGATCTGGAAGTACGGATAGCATTTTGTGTTGCTCCTGAGATTGTCCCTGAAGGAGAGTCCGCCCGATCCGAGCACGATCGTATTCTCGACGGAGTCCTCGCTGTTGTTGAGCCTGAACTGGTGATTGCTCTGCGTCGAGCCGCTGTGGACAAGCCCGTTCACCCGCGTCACGGCGCTGCCGTTCCCCTTCACGAAGAAGCCGGCGAGGTTGTACGCTGTAGTGCCGCCCGACTGTATGATGTCCACCGTCTCGCCGGCGACAATGAGCGTGCCGTCATTCTGGTAGAGGAAACGGTTCTTTCCGGACGCTCCCTGGCCGGCCGTCATGTCGTCAACCCGAAGCGTCGCGTCCGACTGGATGACGAGGTTGTACCCGTTATGAAGCGTTTCCGAGACGTTGACCGTAGAACCCGACATGATGGTCGCCCCCGCAGGAGGCGTGTTCCAGTTGCCTGTCAGGTTCCATCCGCCCGCAATGCGCATGTTTTCGACGGACGGCATGGTCGTAAGCGCGATTCCGCCGCTGAACACGAGATAGTTCGAGTCGGCGAGCGGCAGGGCGGACGTCAGCGCGCCACCATCGACCGGGCACGCGAAAACGTGATGCTGCGCGGAGTCGTTCACTATGGACGAAAGGCCGGAAAGCTCCCTTGTGCCGGAAATCGTGACGAGCGCGCTGCCCGCCGGGAACGTGATGGAGGCCGGGGCGAACGTGTCGCCGATCGTCAAGTCCGCCGCCGTGGCGTTGCCGATGATGCAGTTGCCGCCTGTAGGCACTTCGCCGGTGGCCCAGTTCGCGCCGACGCTGAGGCTTCCGCTGGCGCCGCCGATCCACACGGGATCGGGGGTGCCGTAGATGCAGTAGATCGTCTTGCTGTCGCCGGAAAGGACAAGGCGGTACCCCGTCGGCGCCTCAAGGTCGGTCAACACGCTTGCGGGGAACGTCTCCTCGCCGGTGATGGCAAGTAGCGCATAGACGCCGTCCGCCGGCGGCGTTTCCGGCGCCGTCACCACAACTCCGCCGCCGATGTCGGAGAGAGCGGGGATATGGACCGTCGTGCCGGCCTCCACGGTGGTCGTGCCGGCGTAGGCGTTCCCTGCGGCGAGCGTGACAACTCCGCCGCCCTTGAACGTCATGCCGCCGCCGGTCGATTCCACGTCCTCGAGAATCGGCCTGCCAAGCACAATGGTCTTGCCGTTCGCGTCGATCGTGCCGCCATTCGCCCCGACCTTGAACGTCAGGTTGTCCTTGGCCGGCACGAACGCCGCGTTGTCCACGTTCGCGCGTAGCGTTCCGCCGTCCAGCGACAATGCCCCGGTGCCGCCGGAGGAGTTGTCGTTGACCTTGATTCCGTTGCACGAAAGAACGCCGCCCGCCGTGATGTTCGCCGCGCCGTTCGGGCCGTTGGCTCCGTAGTAGGCGAAGTTGATCGGGCCGTTCACGTACACGTCGCCGCCCTCGACGGCGAGCGTCGCGTCGGCGCTTCCGCCCACGATCATGCCGTAGCTCTGCGCCGTCGTCGTTTCGTACTTCGCCCCCGCCTTCACCGTCATCGTTCCGGGGCTGGACGCGCCCATGTGGACGTATCCGGAATGCGCCACCGTGCCGCCGGCGATGCAGAAGTGCGCATGGGCCGCGAAAGAGGACTTGCCGATGTCGGCGGTGCTCGTCAGCGTCAGCGTGCCGCCTTCCTGGACGAATGTCGTGTCGGCGGATGCCGCGTAGGCCATATACAGGTTCTTGACCGTCCAGTCGCCGCCCGCCTTGACGACGGTCGAGGTGATGTTCGCCACTGTTCCGAGATTCCACGTGCCGGACACGTTCGCAAGCGTCGCGTCCGCATCTACGCGGAGCGTGACCGGCTTCTCCGGATCCGAGCCGAACACGAACTTCGTCCAGTCAAGGGTAGTCGCGCCGGCCATTGTCAACGTTCCTTCCGAAAGCGTCGTCTGCTCCGTGCGGCTCGTTCCAAGGGCAAGCGTTCCCGCTCCCTTCTTCTCGAACGCGCCCGAGACCGGCGCATTGAGCGAAGCCGAGACTCCGGAAGCCACCGACACCTCCGGAACGGTCAGCACCGCCGTCACACCGTCGGCAAGGTTGACCGTCGCATTCGCCCTGAAGTCGAGCGCGACCGCCGTCACGCCCGCGTCGAGCGTCGCCACGTCGCCCGCCGCCGCAAAGACGGCGTTGTTGCTGTCGTTCCATTCGGCCGCCGCGCCATCGACGTTCCACTTCGCGCCGTCCGTCCATCCGCCGCCGTTCGCGCCGTCGTCCCACACGTAGTCCTTCGCGAAGATGGCGTATGTGAGGAATCCGTTCGCCCAGCCCTTCTCCACGACGAGCGGCGCGCCCGCAGGGGTTTCGGCCACGACGTCGTAGTTGGCGGCTTCCGCCTCGGTCATCGCGAAAAGCGGAAACGCGCGGCCTGGGTCCGGCATCGCGCAGACGATCAGCTTGAAGGTGATCTTCTTCTCCGCGGTCGCAGAGATGTTCGTCGTAGCCGCGCTGAACGTGTCGCATCCGGTCTTGTCCACGTCAAGCGCAAACGTGGAGCCGGCGCCGAGCGTAAGGGAGTCCAGCGCATAGTCGGCGACCGTCGCATCCGCGTCGAACCAGCGAAGCCCGGTGTCCTCGCCGACCGTCAGCGCGGCGATGTTGCCGACTGCGGCGAATCTCGCCGACCCGCCGCCCGTCACGGTGAGCGAGCCGCTCGATTCATCCACATCCACCGTCGCAGGATCGTCCGCGGCCCTGTTGAACGCCGTGTTGACGACGACATTGTATCCGGCCGTGTCGAGCGTCGCGCCGCCGGCCCTGACCGTCACGTTGAGATTTGCCTTTTCGATCATTCCCCTGGCGTCCGAGCCGGCGGCCTTGAGCGTTCCGCCGTCGATGACAAGCGCCGGCGAGGCCGTGTCGTTGCTGGTGATGTACTTGGCCGTGACCGTTCCGCCGTTCAGCGTGAACGTGCTGGTGGAATTGCCTCCCTTTCCGATGCCGAGTTCGTTCCGGACGGTCAGCGTTCCGCCGTTCATCGTGAACGTGCCGGAGGAACCGGCACCCGTTGCAATCCGCAGGTAATAGCAGTCCCAGTCGCCGCCCGCCTTCTCGACGACGCCTGTCGAATTCGCGCCATGGCCTACGTTGAACACCGTGCTGGAACCCGTGTGATGCAATGTTCCAGAAACGCTCCTCAACACGCTGTTGCCGCCAGAGCTGTTCGGCATGTTGAAATCTCCGGAGAACGTCAGCGTGGAGTTGGAAAGCGTCATCGAAGACGTCTCGTGCAGGTAGATGTAGGCGGCCGTCATCGTCGAGTTCGTGAGATATACCGCCGAGGTGTTGTACATGTTTAGGTTCTTCGAGCCGAAGTTGATCGTCGCCTTGTCGGCGACGAGCGCGCTCCCGCCTTTCATGTAGGAATGGTTCGCCGTCGAGGAGAGCGTTGCGGTTGACGATCCGTCGCCGACCTTCAGCCAGAAATTATGGACAGCGCCGCTTGCACCTTGCCCTAAATGGAGCGCCTTGTTGTTCTTGGTCGTGAGATTGTAGGTGCCGGACTTGAGCCACAGCCAGCCATCCTCGTAGTAGCCGAACCAGATGTCGTCGGCGATGGTCAGGCCATTTCCAGCAGCAGTGGCCTCGAAAATGTAAGGCGCGGCGGCGGAACTTCCCTTTCCGAGATGTATGTTGCCGGTGTAGGAGTACGCGGCGTCCAGCGTGGCGGTCTTGTTCGGCGGGTTGGCTTCGCGGAACACCAGCGAAGCGCTGGAGTTGTTCGCAGGATAGGAATCCCAGTTCGCCGCCGTGCTCCAGAACGTGTCGGTCCCCTTGCCTGTCCAGGTTGCCGCCCATGCCGCCGACGGCGCCGTCGCCACGCAAAGCGCGGCAACCGCCGCGAACACAGAAACCAACTTGTACATTTTCACGTTCCTTTCTTTTGTGCCTCTGCGTTGAAAGCTCCCGTGAGAACCTCATTTGCATAAACGCCATGGCGACGAACCCCGCCGACACCGAGATGTCGGTGCCGCGGTCCAATCCGTCGCCCGCAGACACGACGATATTCTACCATTTCGCGTGAAACAGTGTCAACGCCGCCAGCCACGAACGCATGCGCGTGACGAATTCAGGCGAGAACGTCTTCTCAAGGCGCGGCCAGTCCTTTTCGGCAAACTCCTTCACTGCGGCTTCACGCTCGGCAAGCAGCTTCGCCGCCTCGGCGGGATGCGCCGCGATCGCGTCACGCGTCTTCCATATTACCTGCCACGACGTGGGGAGGTTGGCGGCCGCTTTCGGCCAGCGGCGGCTGGCAAGGGCAAACCTGAAGTCCTCCGTGAGCGCGGCGATGCGGGTGTATTCGCCCTTCAGACCTGAAAGTTCGGCGGCCAGAGGGCTGGCCGCCCTACCATAGACAAGCTCCACCACTGTCTCGTGCGTGCCATCCTGCGGCGGCGTCTTCACCACGACGGCCATATCCTCCGCGTCGTATTCCCATGCACACTCCTTGCCATTCACCTTCGCGGCGGCGGGCGGCGCGGCAAGCGGGAACTTCAGAGTGTATGCCCCCTTGCGCGGCGCAATCGTCACGCGGTTCCCCTCGCGGCGGATTGCCGTGCGGCGGAAGTTGGTCGCATAGTCGGCATTGTCGCCGCCGTCCTCGTAGATGGAGGTGGAAAACACACTTCCATCTACACGTTCTACATGTTCTACACGGTTAAAATCTTTACAAGGCGCGCAGAACAGCACGAGGTCGTCGGTACCGGGATTGCCGAGGCGGTTGACGGAATCGGGATACATCGGAATCACCGCGCCTGCCTTCACGAACCACGGCGTCTCCTCCACCGTATAGCCGCGCGTCAGCTTGCGCCCGCCCTCCACGAGTTCGCCCCTTGAGACATCATACCACGTGCCCTCCGGAAGCCACACCGCGACCTCCGCCTCCTTCGTCACGGGATCGGCTGCCTTCGTGACGGGCGCGACGAGGATGTCGTCGCCGAACATGTACTGGTTGATCGCCTCGTATGCGGCGTCCTCCTCCGGCCAGTCGTAGTACATCGGACGGCACAGGCACACGCCCGTGTCGTATGCCTGCCGCGCGGCGGTGTAGATGTATGGCGCAAGGCGGTAGCGCAGACGGTATGCCTCGCGCAGGATGAAAAAGTGGTCGGCGTACTTCCACGGACGGCGATCGGCGAGGGAATCCTTGGACGGGTGG
>CADCPA010000325.1 GCA_902803135.1 uncultured bacterium | reverse complement strand
GCGCTCGAACTCCTTGAAGAACTCGGCGGAGCCGTTCTGCGCGCTCATCTCCCAGCTGTCGAAGTGGAGCGTGGTGAGTCCGCGTCCGGGGCGGCGCGGCCCGGCGGCGGCGAGGATCTTGTCCGCATAGTCTTTGAGATGGCGTTCGATCGCGCCTCTGTCGAACTTGCCCGTCTCAAGTCCGAGGCCGGGCTTCGGCGCGGGACGCGTGGTCTGGCCCGTAAGGCGACGGCCAATGCGCATGATCGTCCAGCGCCCTTCGGGGACGCGCCAGTTCAGACGTCCCGACGCGTCCATCTTCGCCGAGAGGTCGACCACCTGCGCGGGATCGACGCAGTTCTCCGGCGGCACCTCCTTGCGCGACGGCGTGAGATACGGCTTTACGCCGGGTTGGGATGAAAAAGGCGCGCGCTGGTAGAGGACCTTTTCGTCCGCATCGGGAAGACGCGCCGCGCCTTCCGGTTCCGGAAACGCCAGCACGGCCACATCTCGGTAGTAGCTCTCCCACTCCTTTTCCAGCTCCGGCGTGAGGGTGCTCCTGCCGAAGAACGGCGTACGCGGCTGCGGAACGGGCAGGACGGACGAGAACTCCGCAGGGCCCGTGACAGCCGTCTCGCTTGCGACGGTGTGCTGCATCGCGTCGTCGGGCGTCACGGACTTTCCGCCCGCGCCGCACCATCCGGGGCCAGTCCCCACCGCCACCTCGATGCCGAGGCGGTCCGCCTCGGCGATGGCGTAGCCGAAGAGCTCCAGCCACTTCGGGCTCAGGAACTCGACGGGACCGCGCGGGGGGCGTCCCGCGCCGATTTCGAGGATCAGCACGCCGCCGATTCCTGCCGCCTTCATCGCGTCGAGGTCCGCCTTCATTCCCTCGCGCGTGGTGTTGCCGTCCATGAAATACCAATACACCCACGGCCGCGCCGAATCGGGCGGATTCTCAAACGCCTGTTCAAGCGACGGTGCCGCCATGACGGATGAAGTGAGCATCGCGAAAACAGCCAGCATTGCACCGGCACGCAATTCTTTTCCCAAGAAATCCATTCTTCGTCCTTTCCTTAGGCTCAATTATAGCAAATTTAGGGAACTATATCTTTAACTTGCGAGCCAACAGCCGCCTCTACTTCGCGAGCTGATCCGCGACCGCAAGAAGGCCCGCATTGTTCGCCGGCGACACACCGGCCACATAGACCGTCGTATTCCGATCGTCGCCCGAGTAGTAGGCCAGATAATGGCGGCCGCCGCACGCGAAGGCGTTCACGTTCCCCGCGTCAAAGGGACGCAGCTCGTCGCCCACCAGCACGGCTGCCGCCTCCGGCCAGTCGAACGGACGGTCGAACACCGCTGCCGCCTTCGCCACGCGGCACTTCACGACATGGCGGCCGCGCTCGTAATAGTAGTTGTAGACAAGCCCCGTCTGCGCATCGTACACGAGCGAGGGCGACGAACACAGCACGTCGCGGATGTTGGTGCGGCGCCGCCGCCAAGAGAAGCCGTTGTCGCAGGATGTCAGCTGAAACTGGCTCGCCAGCGAATCGCCTCCGTTTTCGGTACGGGCCAGGCCGAGCAGACGCCCGCCCCCGAGATTGACGACGCACGGCTCCGTCGGCAGCTCGCCCTTCTGCAGATTCTTCTCGATTGTCGTCTGCGTCCAGGTGTGTCCGTTGTCGGCGCTCACGAGCGTACCCCAGGAATGCCGGTCGTCGTCCCGGTACGTCGTGGCGAACCACAGTGCCATCAATTTGCCGTCGACGGCGAAGATGTCCGTAATCTGCATGGGGAACGGATCCAGCTTCGGTTCGGCGATCTTCTCGAAGGTCGCGCCGTCCGCCGTGCGGTAGAGGTCGTGGTACGACCGCGCCGCCCCCTCGCCGAGACAGCGCACCCAGAAGAGCGCCCGTCCGTTCCGATCGAGGCCCTTGCCGATCATCACCTCGCCGACGGACGGGTCCTGCGCAAGGACGACTTCGGGCGACCAGGTCCTGCCGCCGTCCGCCGACGTGCGGGCAAAAGCGTCGCGCCGCCCTTCCGCAATCGTATGCCCCGAGCCGCGGCTGTAGGCACACACCAGCCGCGAGCCGACGCCTTGAATCATCGGCCAGGAATTGTAGCCGGGCCGGTTCTCGACGACGACCGCCGGCGGCGGCGCGGCGAGCGGCGTCACGCGCATCTGGATGAATCCCGCCGGACGCTCGAAGGTATCGCCGCGATCCGCCGGCTCGCGCCGCAGCCGCACCGCGAGCGGCGCCCCGCCCGTGACAACGACGACGGACTCCAACGTCAGCCAGCGCGGCGTCCACGGCGCGGAAAGCCACTGGCGAACGGGTTTGCCGGGAATCGTCGCCGCCGGCACGCCCGGCACGAGCTCCGCCAGATCGACACGGTAGACGTCCGAAAACGAGTTCGTTGCGGACGCGTCTTCGTTGACGACGAGAATCTCGATCTTCACGCCGCGGCAGCCGGCCGGCAGCGGCGGCGTGGTCGCCACGACGGACTGGTCGGGCTGCGTGCCGGAGAGCGACCACACGGGCACGCTGACCGCCCCGCGCGTCCACGTCTGCAGCGTGGGATTGCCCGTCGCAAGCGTGAAGTCCGTCGCGGAAAGATGAATCGGCTCAAACGCCGCCGCACAGCAGGCCGCCGCGCCCACGGCCGCCGACAGAAGGCCTCGGATGAAGTTCAGAGCGGAACGGCGCATGGTTCGGACGCGCACATGCGCGTGTCAGACCAGCTCGAGCAGCATGGCGTGCTCGGGGCAGGTAAACGGGTTGGCGTGTTTCGTGCAGTTGATGCAGCCGACGTAGAGCTTGTGCATGATATGCGTCTTCGGCGTCTCGTGGAAACCCATCGATTCGAAGAACGCCGGCGTCAGGGTGAGCACGATGAGTTCGCGCGGGCTGAAGGGACGCACCTTTTCGACGATGCCCATCACCAGCAGGCGGCCGATGCCGCGGTGGCGGTAGGGCACGCGCACGGCGACGCTCTGCACTTCGACCGTCGCCTTCAGGGGATCGCCGATTTCCGGCCAGATCTGATAAGCCGCGCACCCGACCAGCTCCCCGTCGCATTCGGCGACGAGGAAGCGGTCGATGTGTTCGACGATATTGCCCAGCGGACGCGGCACCAGCTCGTCGCGGTGCAGATGGACCAGCGCGTGGATCTTCTCCGCGTCGCGGAGAGTGGCCGGGCGCAAGGTTGCGCCCGGCTGCTGGGCAGTCGCACTCATCAGGTGTAGCGCAAGACCTCGTCCACCGTGGTGTAGCCGTCGAGAATCGCGCGCACGCCGTCTTCACGCATCGTGCGCATGCCGAGTTCACGGGCCTTTTCGCGGATGATGAGCGTCGGGGAGCGGGCGTTGATGAGTTCGCGGATCGGGTTGGACACGCGCAGATACTCGAAAATCGCCTTGCGT
>CADCPA010000324.1 GCA_902803135.1 uncultured bacterium | reverse complement strand
TCAAACGTGCCCCTGATGGAGATTTCAAGATGCGTGTGATACGAGTGGTTTTGCTAGTGGCGGTGGGAACACTCCTCTCGTCCGGCATCGTCGAGAATCCGCTTCCATATTGTCGGTCATCATGGGGACGCCAAAGGGTCGGAGCTTATTGATAGAGCAGGATTGATTCAGTAGCGTGGTTTGAGCTGAAGGAGGAAATCGTATGGGACTCGTGAAGACAAGAAGGCTGGCGGCGATGCACAAGCAGCAGCGCACGAAGGCGGGCATGCGGCCGCCCTGCAAGGACCGGAAAGTTCCGGTTCCGCGCACGAAGTTTTCGTCCGCCCCGCGCCGGCCGTAGGATTGGATAATGTGGTGCCCGACTGGGCCAAATACCTTAAGCGTTTCCAACCGCCCGAACTCCCGATCATCCTCTTTCATCCGTACGCTTGGAATTCTTCCGGGGTCCTACGCAGATTTGTGGTATAATTTCAAGCAACAAACCAATGTCGAAAGGAGACAAACAAATGAAGTCGTTTCTGCTTGCGAACGTCCCGCTAAGCGTGGTGCATTTCGTGCTGTTCCTGATCTTCAAGGGCAGCTTCCTCGGGCAACCTGGATACATTGTTGCCGACGCACTTGGCGCGTCCGGCGGCGGAATCCTCTGGTGGGCGGTCATGGTCCTGAACTCGCTCGTCTGGGGCGCGGTCCTCTCGCTTTTCGTGTTTCCGTTCGTCCGCAAGCTCCTGAAGTAGCCGCGAGGTCCGGACGCGATGACGCGGGTGTCGCTAGACGAACGGCAGGTGGCGGCGGTCGGCGGCGGCTGGCTGGAGGAACGCTACTACTCATCCGGGGGCGACAGCGTCCGCGACTTTCTCTCCTTCCGCTCGGTCTACGAGGTCAACCCGTTCGAGGTCGGCGCGAACCACTCCCGCGAGCGAGCGGCCTACAAGGCCCGGCGCGAGGTCCTGGATGCCGCGCTGGGACTTGCGCCGCTCTGGCGGAGTCCGCTCCTGTCGCTCTCGAACGGCGAGCTGCGGCGCGTCGTGCTGGCGAAGGCGCTGCTGCGGGAGCGCGGCACCGTCGTAATCGACGGCGGATGCGGCGGACTCGACGACGACTGGCGGCGGCGGATTCGCGCGGCAGCGCGCGCGCTGCGTCCGCTCGGCGTGCGCCTTTGCATCGCAGATGCCGATCCAAGTGCGCCGCGCGGCGAGCGGCGCGATTCGTCCAAACGCAGCCGCGTAGCCGGGGCTTGCCGCCCTGACCGCCTCGCCGCGCCTGTCGTCGAGATGTCCGGCATCGACATGGCGTTTGGGCGCCGCCGGCTGTTCCGCGACTTTTCATGGACGATCCGCGAAGGGGAGCGGTGGACTCTGCGTGGCCCCAACGGAAGCGGCAAGACGACGCTTTTCGCGCTCATCACGGGCGACTCGCCGTTCGCCTACGCATGCGACGTCAGGGTGTTCGGGAAACGGCGCGGCGGGGAGGGCGCCACGCTGCACGAGACGCGCGCCGCCATCGGGAGCGTGTCGTCGATGTGCGCGGCTTATGAGGGAATTTCGCCGGAACGCCAGCTCGACGGTGCGCTACGGCCGGGCGTTCGCCTGCTGCTGCTCGACGAGCCTTGCTGCAACATGACGTCCGCCGCCGCCCGCCGTTTCGCGCACAGGGTCGAGACGTGGCTCGGCGCGCACCCGCGCGTCGCGTCCGTCTGGGTCGAGCACCGCCCCGAGCGCATCCCTCAGATGTTCTCGCTCCGGAAGACGCTGCCGTCCGACAGTCGGGCGACTGAACGCTTCCCCGGATTGTCCCTTCCTGGAAATGGATTTGGGAGCCGCGATGATTCCCCAGCCCCTAGTTGCAATAGGAGGGAATCACAACTTCAACCAGCCCCTGTGCGTGGCTTGCCACCTCATACTCGTTGAACACGAAGTGCAAACCGTCGCCGGCAATATAGAAGTTTTCAGTCAGGGTGACTTCCCCGAGCAGATTGTCCTTCCCGCCGATTTTCGCAATCACCGCGTTTTTCACTTTTGCAAGAGCCTCTGCACGCTTGTCCGCAGGGATGACGCGGGCGACATCCAGCTTCTTCCCGGATTTCACGTCTACTGTCCCGACGCTGACAGTGGTTTCTCCGTGCGCACCGCCGGTGAAGGAGAAACTTTCCGCACGATAGCTGAAGAACGTGCGCTCGCGATCGGCGTAGACGATTTCGTATCTCGAATTGTACTCTCTCGTCGTGAGCGGGCCGCCGGGCACGAAATCCTTTGCCAATGCCTTGTCGCCGAACACGCCCTTGACTTCATTCAGATAGCAGTCGAGGCGTTTGCAGAAGTCGCTTGACGCCGTGCCGGATGCCGGCTGTCCGTTGACGGTGCCCAGCCTGCAACCGCCGAATGCGGCGACGCACATCCCGATCATGCAGTGGGCGGCAATCCTGTTGAACCTTTTCATTCCACGATTCCTTTCAGTCAGACGATTTTCTTGCAACTCGACGGCTGACACTCTGCCAAATCCCGTGCCACGACGCAAGGTCTACTACATGTGCATCAATCGGGTTCCCTTTCACTTGCGGGTCGCCTGTACGGCCGTGGCGGCGATGGTGTTCACGATATCGTCGACGGAGCAGCCGCGGGAAAGGTCGTTGCAGGGGCCGGCAAGTCCCTGCAGAACGGCGAAGCACGATGCGCCGTCCAGACGCTGGGCGATCTTGTAGCCGATGTTGCCCGACTGCAGGTCTGGGAAAATGAGCACGTTCGCGCGCCCGGCCACGGGGCTTCCCTTCGCCTTGATCGCCGCCACCTCCGGAACGAGGGCGGCGTCCAGCTGCAGCTCGCCGTCCAGAAGAAGATCCGGCGCGAGGGCATGGGCCAGCTCGGTCGCCTGGCGCACCTTTTCGACGAGCTCGTGCTCCGCGCTGCCCTTCGACGAGAACGACAGCAGGGCGACGCGCGGCTCCGCGAAGTCGCAGAGCGCGCGGGCGGTGTTCGCCGTCGCCACCGCGATGTTCGCCAGCTCCTCGGCGTTCGGGCACGGGTTCACCACGCAGTCCGCCAAGACAAGCAGCCCCTTCTCCCCGAACTGCGCAAACGCCCCCTCCAGCAGGAAAGCGGAGGAGACGAGTTTCATCCCCGGCGCGGTCTTGATGAGCTGCAGCGCCGGACGCAGCATGT
>CADCPA010000323.1 GCA_902803135.1 uncultured bacterium | reverse complement strand
TTCTTGTCGGCCAGCGCACGCGTCCGGGCCGCTTCCGCCGGCGTCTCCCCGTGGAGGCGCATCTCTGCGCCGTCAAAGCCGTTGTCCTTGACGCGGGCCATGGACTTCTCGTCCAGCTCCTTCAGGATCAGGGCCTTCTTGAAGCAAAACCCCTGGACCGCCATCAGTGCGACAGCCAGGGCGAGAACGGCCTTTTTCATGCCTTCACCCCCGGAACGGGCGCGACGCCTTCCGTAGGCACCGGCACGTCCTCCGTTTCGTCGAACATCTCCGGCACGATCGTGTTGTTGTATCCGTCGTAGAACGGGCTCGCCTTGTTGACGAGGATGTCGTCGATGGCGACCTCCTGCCCCGAATAGCAGGCGAACGTGCCGATCATAGCCGTCGCCGTCGAGTAGGCGACCGACTCGCACTCGAAGAGCTTGCGTCCCGTCAAGAGCCCGTTCAGGAAGTCGACGTGCTCCTGGACGAAGTGGTTTTCGAGGCGGCCGCGACACGCCTCCTCGTCCGGCGGCACCGTCTTGCCGTCATAGCGCTTGATCCACTCGCCGAGCATGATCGTCCCCTCCGTGCCGACGATCCGCGCGCCGACGCGGTTCTTGCAGCCGTCCATCTGCCGCGCAAGCATCGTCACGTGGAACTCGTCGCCGTAGTCCCAGTCGATCGCCTGGCAGTCGTAGACGTCGCCTATGCCAGCCGGCCGGCGGACGCGCGCGCCGAGGCCGAAGGCGCTCTTGGGATAGCGGTCGAGCATGTAGCTGATGTCGTCGACCTGATGCATCGCCTGCTCTACGACCTGGTCGCCGCTCATCGCGCGGAAGAAATACCAGTTGTCGCACAGGTAGGCCGCGTTTGTCATGCCGGGCTTGCGTGGATGGAGCATGATGACGCTGCCGCAGCGATACGCCTGGCCCGCGACGGGACGCCCGATCGCCTCGCCGGAGCGAAACGCCTTGAGCTGGCGCAGGTAGCGGTTCGAGTGGCGATGCACAGTGCCCGCCAGGACCGACAGGTCCCTTGCCTTGGCCACCTTCGCCGTCTCGAGGAAGTCGCGGAGGCCGCGCGGATCCGTGGCCGCGGGCTTCTCGACGAAGACGTTCTTTCCGGCCGCAACGGCGGCCTTGAAATGAAGCGGACGGAAAAACGGCGGCGTAGCGAGGAGCACGATCTCGGCGTCGCTCTCCATCACCGAACGGTAGCCGCGCGCCCCGTCGAACGTCCAGGACGCCGGAACGCCGAACTTCTGGGCGAACGCCACCGCCTTTTCCTTGAAGAAATCGCAACATGCGACGAACTTCACCTCGCACCCGAGATGCTTTGCGGCAGCCGTAATGTCGCCGGCGGCGCCCGTCCCGCGGCCGCCGCAGCCAATGAGCGCGACCTTGAAGACGCGCTTCGCGCCGCCAAGAACCGACGGAGCAGCCGCAAGCGCCGCCGCCGCCGTGATGAATCCCCTTCTGTCAACCACAATGTTCTTGTTCATGTTGATGTCCTCTTTTAGTTTTTCCATAGTGCGCGCCACGTCTCAATTCCTCCTAAAAACCATTTATGGCATAATATACCATAATCACCCCCCCCCTGTCAAATGCGAAGATAGCAAAAAACAACGGGGTGCGCCGAGATTTTTACGACAAAGGCCGACGTCGAGTCGATTCTGTCACTTGTCTTACAACATTTCGATATCCGCTTAGTTGAACGGTCCGAACGTCTGCACCATCAGCACGTGGTGCCCAGTGCCCTCCTCAGAATGCGCAAAGTGGCGTTTTACAAGGCTTTTGCGAGGTCTGTCCCCGCCAAGTTCGAAGTACGAAAAGGCCCGTTTTACAAAGGTTTCGCGGGGCGCATCCCCGTCGGCACGGTCCATTTTGGGAAAACGGGTCAGACCTGTTTTCCCAAAATGGACTGCCGGTTGCGGATTTCACCAGTCGGCGGCGGCCTTGGCGGAGAGGCGGGAGTGCGCGGCGGATGAGAGCGAGACTTCGAGCGACTTGGTGCCGTAGTTGACCTCGAAGACCATCGTACCTGCGGCGGTTTCGCGCTTGGCGAGCTCGGCGGAGACGGATCGTTTCTCTGCGGCATCGCCCACGATTCGCGGGTGCATCCGTGTTCA
>CADCPA010000322.1 GCA_902803135.1 uncultured bacterium | reverse complement strand
GCCGGCGTTCGCGGCCATCACGCTCATGCAGCCGTGCCAGTGCGGCGGCGTGCAGATGTGCACGATGTCCACGTCCTTGTCGGCGAGCAGCTTCATGAAGTTCTCGTAGGCCTTCACCTTGCCCCAACCCTTCTGCTCGGCGCACTGGAGGCCGTGTTCGACACGGGCCTTGTACGGGTCGCAGAGGCCGATCAGGCGCGAGCCCTTGAACGGCAGGTGGTTGTGGCTCTGCGCAATGCAGCCGAAACCGATCAGCGCACGCGTGAGCTGGTTCGAGGGCGCCGTTTCGCCGCGCAGGACACCTGCGGGGACGATCGTGAAGAGGCCGGCGCCCGCCGCCGTCTTCAGCAGATCTCTTCTAGTCAGCATGAACTTTCCTTTCCTTGAACTTTCGACTCAAATCAATTAATCACACAATCCAAACAATCCAACAATCAAACAATCCAACAATCCAACAATCAAACAATCCCCCTACTTCTCGACGCGCGCGCGGATTTCGTCGTGCGCCTTCTTCAACACCGCCGGGTTGTACTTGAGCACCTTGCGGTCATACGTGAGAAGTCCGTTGATCTCGATCTCCACGTCCGTCGTCTGAGTGTAGATGCTGCCGCCGAGGCCCTTGGACGCAAGATCGCCCAGCTGCTTCATCAGTCCGAGATAGGTCTTCTCGAGACCGTCGCGCGTCTTCGTGTCGTCGATGCCGCCGTACCCCCAGCTGCCCTTCGCCTCCTTCCAGAGGTGGCCTTCGACCGGATGGCCGAGACCGCCGAACTCGCCGAGAAACGACACGCGGCGGTCGTTGACGTCGAACATCGTCGGACCGCGGTAGAGGTGCATGTCGACCGCGTCGGCCGCCTCGCACTCGCCCGCGGGCTTGTGCTTCGTCAGCACGCGCTTGTTCCAATCCCAGCCTTCGGGCAGCAGATGGCCGCCTTCCCAGTCCCAACAGCCCGAGGCGCCGTTGACGAGGCGCGAGGGATCGTAGCGGCGCACGAAGTCCATCGTCGAGTGCGTGAGGAACTCGCCGGGCTGCGTCCAGCCTTCGTTGTAGGGCACCCACATGACGATGGACGGCACGGAATAGAGGTGGTCCATCATCTCCTTGAGTTCCTGGCGGTAGAGACCGTAGCGCTTCACCGTCTCGGCGCGCATCGGATCCTGCCACTCGCCGTCGCCGCTGGGCATGTCCTGCAGCACGAGGAGGCCCATCGTGTCGCAGAGGTGGTAATAGCGATGCGGTTCGACCTTGATGTGCTTGCGCATCGTGTTGAAGCCGCAATCTTTCAGGGTCTGGATGTCGAACTTCATCGCCGCTTCCGACGGCGGCGTGAGGAGACCGTCCGGCCACCAGCCCTGGTCGAGCGTACCGACCACGAAGTACGGCTTGTTGTTGAGGCAGAAGCGGAGATAGCCGTTCTTGTCCTTTGCCTTCGAGAACTTGCGCATGCCGAAGTAGCCCGTGAATCCGTCCTTCCCGAACGACGCCTTGAAAGTGTAGAGGTACGGGTCTTCCGGACTCCACAGCCTGAAGCCCGCCGGCATCTTCACGACGACGCCCTTCGGCGCGCCTCCCTGCGCCTTCGCGACCGGCCGGCCGTCCTTGTCGAAGACTTCGACCGTCACGTCTTCGCCCGGCTCGTCGCCGACCGTCTCGAACGTGAACTTCACTTCGCCCTTGTCGATGTCCGGCACCGCCTTGTACGACGCGATGTACGACTCCGCGACTTCTTCCATCCACACGGTCTGCCAGATGCCGGAGACGCGCGTGTAGAAGCAGCCGCTCGGCTTGAAGCTCTGTTTGCCGCGGGAGTTCACATAGGCTTCGGTCGGATCCCACACGCACACGGTGAGCTCGTTCTCGCCGTCCTTCACGAACGGCGTGATGTCGAGCGTGAACGGATTCTGACCGCCTTCGTGCGGAATGTCGGTCACTTCGGCGTGGCCGATGAAAACCATCGTGCGGAAGTCGACGCCGTCGAAATGGAGCAGGATGCGCTTGCCCTTCTGCGGGTGGCAGACGATCGTGCGCGTGTACCAGAGGAATTCGTTCGGCTCGAGGAGACGGCCGACGCCGGAGAGCTTGGATTCGAGCGCGAACGGCACGAGGATCTTGCCGTCCCACGTCGTCGGACGCCCCGACGTCTTCGTCACGTCGGTCACGGCGTAGTCCCACAGTCCGTTGAGATTCGTCCAGTTCTCGCGCACCATCTGCGGACGCGGATAGTCCCGCCACGCGTTCTCAGGCGTCACCTTCTCGCCGAAGGTCGTCATCATCGCCGCGGCCGCAGCCGCGATCAGAGCTCCACTCATCGTTCTCTCCTTACGTGTTTTGCCGGGGACCGTTCCTCCGCCCCATGGTCAATACTGAAGATTCTACCACAAATTCCGTTTTTGCGCCATACCCACTTCACGTCACGGCAATCACCCCTCCAGCAGTTCGCAGTAGGAATCGACGATCCGTTCCGGCGCGGCCGTTTCCAGCTTTTCGCGCGGATTGGTGAACGTCACCGCAACCACCTCCATGCCCGCCGCATGTGCGGCCTGGATGCCGTTGACTGCGTCTTCGAAGACCAGGCAGTCCGCCGGGTCGACGCCCAGCCGCGCCGCCGCCGTGAGAAAGCACTCCGGATGCGGCTTCGAATGCGTATACATCGTCGCATCGACAACCTGGTCGAAATCCCTTCTCAAGTCGAGCGCATCGAGAATGAAATCCACATTCTCCTTGGGTCCGCCCGTCGCGACCGCACACGGAATCCCCGCCGCATGCGCGCGGTCGAGCCACGCACGAAGACCGTCCGGGAGGACGGCATGCGGCGCATAGACCTCGCGGTAGAGGGCCTCCTTCTCGCGGCAGAGGCGCGCGATTTCGTCCGGAGGCAGCTTGCGTCTGAAAATCTGCTCGACATAATAGCCGCCCTGAGCGCCCATCCAGTCCAGAATCTGCTTCTCCGTCAGCTCATTCCCGTACTTCCGCGAGAATTGGCGCCAGGAGACGACATGATAGCCGCAGTTGTCCACCAGCGTGCCATCCATGTCGAAAATGTAGGCGCGTGCCTGTTTCATCGTCTTTCCAAATCAAAAGGCGAAGGGTTCGCTCCCTTCGCCTTCGTCTGAGACGTCTCCGTCCAAGCAAGACTTACTTGGACTCGGCCGGGACCGCAGGAG
>CADCPA010000321.1 GCA_902803135.1 uncultured bacterium | reverse complement strand
GAGGACATAGTGTATCAAAACCCCGCAGGGCGCGCAAGGGGGAAAATGAACTTTTTTCATTTTCCGTTTCCGGGGGTCGGCGGCGCCCCGATCAGCGCGTGCCGCGCTTCAGGACCAGGGCCGTCCGCGCGGGGAGGTAGAGGCGGATGAAGTTGACCTCGTCGTCCGCTTCGTGGACCACGTCGGTCGGGAAGACCTGCTTCGCGGCGATGCGGCCCTGACCGCCGAACGACGCCGCGTCCGTATCGAGCAGGAGACGGTAGCGCCCCTTCTTCGGCACGCGAATGCCATAGCCGGTAAACGACCGCGTCGGATTGAAATTGAAGACGAAGACGAAGTCGCCGCGCTGGAACGCCAGCACCTTGTCGCCGTCGTGCGCGCAGAGCTGCTGCGCGCCGGCACGCCAGGACGCGTTCCGCACGGTCGTCGCCAGCAGCTTGTTCATCGCCGCATCGAAATCGCCGAGCGCCTTGAAACGCAGCTGCGGATTGTCGCGCAAGGACCACAGCCGCCGCGCATGATGGTAGCTCCAGTTGTTGTCCGCACGCGGGAAGTCGATCCATTCGGGGTGGCCGAACTCGTTGCCCATGAAATTCAGATAGGCGCCGCCCGCGAGCGCACGCGTCGCGAGACGCGCCATCTTGTGGAGTGCGACGCCACGTTCGATCGTGAGGTTCTCCTGATCCACGCCCATGCCGTCGTAGATGGCCGCGTCGACCAGCTGGAAGAAGAACGTCTTGCCGCCGACGAGCGCCTGGTCATGGCTCTCGACATACGAGACGACCTTCTCCTCCGCACGCTTGTTCGTCAGCTCGAAGAAGAGCCCGTGCATGTTCCAGTCTTCGTCGCGGACCTTCTCCGCCAGCCTGAACCAATAGTCGGGCACGCCCATCGCCATGCGGTAGTCAAATCCGAGGCCGCAGTCCTTCAGCGGTGCCGCGCAGCCGGGGAGCCCGCTCACATCCTCGGCGATCGTGATGGCATTTGGATCGACTTCGTGAATGACGCGGTTCGCCAAGGCGAGATAGCACCAGGCGTCGTCGTCCATCGAGCCGTCGAAGTACATGCCGTAGTTGGTGAACGCCTCTCCGAGACCATGGTTCCAGTAGAGCATCGAGGTGACGCCGTCGAACCGATAGCCGTCGAAATGGAACTCGTCGAGCCAGTAGCGGCAATTGGACAGCAGGAAGTGCAACACGTCCGTCTTCCCGTAATCGAAGCAGCGCGAATCCCACGCCGTGTGCCATCCCTTCGCGCCGTCGTGGAAATACTGGTAGGGCGTACCGTCGAAGAGGGAGAGTCCGTCGCGCTCGTTCTTCACCGCATGCGAGTGTACGAGATCCATGATGACGCGCAGGCCCATGCCGTGCGCGGTGTCGACCAGCGACTTGAGATCCTCCGGCGTTCCGAAGCGCGAACTCGCCGCGAAGAAGCTCGAGACGTGATAGCCGAAACTGCCATAGTACGGATGTTCCATGATCGCCATCAGCTGCACGGTGTTGTAGCCGGCCGCCTTGATGCGCGGCAGGATGTTGTCGCGGAATTCCGCATAGGTCGCGACCTTTTCCTCTTCGGAGGCCATGCCCACGTGCGCTTCGTAGATGAGCGGCGTGCCCTTCGCGGGCGCCTTGTTCTTCCAGGCGTAGGGCGTTTTCGGATCCCACACCTGCGCGCAGAAGAGGTTCGTCTTCCCGTCCTGCACGACGCGTCGCGCGTAGGCGGGGATCCGCTCGCCGCGGCCGCCGTCCCAGTGCATCTCGAGGCGGTAGAACTGCCCGTGGCGGATCGCGCGCGCAGGAAAGGTCCGCTCCCACACGTCCGTACCCGGCACGCGCTTGAGCTTGAACCGCGTCGTCAACTCCCACTTGGAGAAATCGCCGACGAGCCAGATGTCGCTCGCATGCGGCGCCCATTCGCGGAACACCCACCCCGTCGCCGTGCGGTGGAGGCCGTAGTATTCGTGCGCGCTCGCCCAGTCGGCGAGCGACATCCGGCCGCCCGTCAGCTCGTCCGCCCGCACGCGCGCATGTTCCGCACGCCCGCGGATCGCCCCCGCGTAAGGCGCGAGGTAGGCGTCGTCCAGCAGATGCGGACCCTGATTTCTCCGGCTCTTCATTCTTCAACCTCCCAAGGAACGAGTTGCTGCAAATGCCCGTTTCAAGCAGGGACGACCGGCTGCGCCTCCGCCGGCGGCGGGAGGCCCGTCCAACTCGGCGGCGGCGCCTCGAACGTCAGCGTCTTGCGCGTCTTCGGATGCGTGAACGACAACCGCCACGCGTGCAGGCAGAGCGTCGCATTCTTCGGCGCGCGGCCGTATTTCGAATCGCCGACGACCGGATGGCCCGCTTCCGAGAAATGGACGCGTATCTGGTTCTTGCGACCGCTCTTGAGCGTCACTTCGACAAGCGTGCCGGACGGAACGCCCCTGCGGTTTTCCGCCGGCGCGGCGCAGACCTTCCACTCGGTACGGGCGAACTTGCCGAATTGGGGATTCTTGACGCTCTTCACGAAATAGTTTTCGTCCTCGCGCAGATAGCTCTCGAAGACTCCCGCCTCGGCCTCGAGCGCGCCCTCGACGCGGGCGAGGTAGATCTTGGTCGTGACTTCGTTCCATCGGGCGCGGAACCATTCCTGAACCGCCTCGTCCTTCGCGACCATCATGACGCCGCCCGTCTCGCGGTCGAGCCGATGGACGAGGTAGACGCGCCTGGAACTCTTCCACTGGCCCTTGCGCACATAATCCGTCAGCGCGCCCTCGACGCAGTACCCGTCCCCGCGCCGCGTCTCCTGCGTCAGCACGCCCGCGGCCTTCTCAATGACAATGACATCCGCATCCTCGTGGAGGATGCGGATGCCGCGCAACACATGTTTCGTTTTTTTCATTTCTGGCCGTAGTACGCGTTCGGACCGTGCTTGCGCTGGTAGTGCTTCTCGCCGACGTAGGCCGGCAGCGCCTTCTTCACCGCTTCGGTCGCGCCGCGTAGCTGCTCGGTGAGGCGCGCCATGCGCGCCATCGCCTCGAGCGCGACCGCGTTGTCCACGGCCTTCATCGCATCGGCACCCCACGTGAACGGACCATGTCCGGGCACGAGCACGCCCGGACGCTCGAGCGGATTCGTTCCCTCGAACGCCTCGACGATGACCTTGCCCGTATTCGCCTCGTACGCCTCGTCCACTTCCGTTTCGGTGAGATAGCGGGTGAGCGGCACGGAACCGTGGAATTGATCCGCATGCGTCGTGCCGTAGCACGGAATCTCGCGCTGCGCCTGCGCCCAGGCCGTCGCCTCGATCGAGTGCGTGTGCACGACGCCGCCGATTGCCGGGAAGGCGCGGTAAAGCGCCACGTGCGTCGGCGTGTCGGAAGAAGGACGGCACTGTCCTTCCACCACATGGCCTTCGAGGTTCACCACGACCATGTCGCGGGGCTTGAGCAGACCGTACGGCACGCCCGAGGGCTTGATCACGAAGAAGCCCGTCGCCGGATCGCGTCCGGACACGTTCCCCCAGGTGAGCACGACCAGCCCCTCGTCGACGAGGCGCATGTTGGCGTGATAGACTTTCTTCTTCAGATCTTCGAGCATACCGCCTTCTCTCCCGCAAGGGCCCTTTCAAAACGTTCCATGTAAACCTTGAAACCGGCGACGCCCTCGGCGTCCGGCGCCAATGTCGAACCCGCCGCACCCGCGAAGACCTTGCCGGCGAGATACGCCTCCAGCGCCTCGTCGCCGCCGTTTGCCCGGAAATCCGCGTAGGCCGCCAGCACCGCCATGCCCCACGGCCCACCCTCGCCCGCCGTCTCGAGGCACGTCACCTTCGCGTCCAGCGCATCGGCGAGGTACTGCTGCGCGATGCCCTTCGAGGTGAAGATGCCGCCGTGGCCGGTGAGCGAATCGATCGCGCAGTTCTCGCGCGCAAGGATGTCCATGCCGAGCTTGAGCGTCGCAAACGCCGAATAGATGTTCGCACGCATGAAGTTCGCGCGCGTGAACTGCGCGTCGGGCGTACGAAGGACGAGCGGCATGCCCGTCTCAAGCCCCGTGACCGGCTCGCCGCTCACATACGGTACCGTCACGAGACCGCCACAGTCCTTCGCACCCGCAAGGGATTCCTTGAAGAGCGCGTCGAAATCGCCGCCGAGCAGCGACACCCACGCGTTGAGGTCGCTCGTGCAGTTGTTGCAGTGCACCATCGCGACGGGCTTGCCCGTCGGCGTCGTGACCATGTCGATTTCGGGATACGCGTGCGCAAGCTCCTTCTCCAGCACGACCATCGCGAACACGCTCGTACCCGCGGAGATGTTGCCCGTGCGCACGGCGACGGCGTTCGTCGCCACCATGCCCGTGCCCGCGTCGCCTTCCGGCGGCGCCAGGCGCGCACCCATCTGGAGCGCGCCCGTCGGATCGAGCAGGTGCGCACCCGCCTCGGTCAGGAAGCCCGCGGCCTCGCCGGCGGAAACGACACGCGGCAGAAGCGCCAGCAGGTCGACGCCTGTCAGTTCCCTGTACTGCGCCAAACGCTTCGCGTCGTAGGTGCCCGTCGCGCTGTCGATCGGGAACATGCCCGACGCCTCGCCGACGCCGAGCACGTTCTCGCTCGTGAGCAACGTGTGCACCCAGCCCGCGAGCGTCGTCAGATGCGCAACCTCCGCGACGTGCGCTTCCTTGTTCAGGCGCGCCTGATGGTAGTGCGCGATGCTCCAGCGCTGCGGCACGTTGAAATCGAAGAGCTTCGAGAGCTCGGCCGCCGCCGCGCCCGTCGTCGTATTGCGCCACGTGCGGAACTGCGCGAGCGGCACCCAGTTCGCATCGAACGGCAGATAGCCGTGCATCATGCCGGAGATGCCGATGCCGTCGAGCTTCGTCAGCGCGGCACCCGTCTTCTTCGCGAAGTCGGCCGCCGCCGCCGCATACGCCGCCTGCAGCGCCTCGATGACGTCCGGCAGGTCGTAGGTCCAATACCCCTCCTCCAGACGGTTCTCCCACGTGAACGAACCCGTGGCCACGGTCTTGAACGTCTCGTCGACGACGACCGCCTTCACGCGGGTCGACCCGAACTCGATACCCAGATAGTTCATACGCCTTCCTCTCCTTTTAAACAGAACTTATTATACACAATCTTGCCGATTCTCTCAATCCCCGTTGGCGACCGCCGTCCGTTCATTGGACGCCGGAACCCGTCGATTCCGCCCGCTTCTCCGCAAACCTCTTCTCCGACTCGGGCACCCAGCAGCAGCCGCACACGCAGGGCTTCCGGCCGCACGTGCCGTTCGCGGGCGGACGGCCGTCGCCGCCGTCGGCCGTGCGCGACCACGAATAGTCGCCGAAACACTGCGCGTTGAGGTCGAGCCAGGTCAGCACGCACTCGAGGCCGTCCTTGTCGGCGAGCAGACTCCTGCAGTGCCCGCCCAGCAGCTTCGGCGCGAGCTGGCCCGCGGCGGCAAAGTAGTCGCGCGGCGTGCTCCACCCATTCTCCTCGTTGCGCTTCGCCCGTGCGACGAGGCCGTTGCGCGTCACAAGCGAATTGTACGAGCACGGCACGTGGATCGCCTCGGGACGGCCCGGATAGTCGGGGGTCTTGAGTTCGACGATCTGGCCGCACAGGTCGAGATCGGCCTTCGGCTTGTCGCCGCCATGGCATTTCACGCAATGGCGATTCAGGACGGGCTGGACCGTCGCCTGATAGTCGAAACCGCCCGTGGGGTTCTGTCCACGCAGTGCACGCAGCTTCTGCACCTTGTGCGGCGGCACGGCGGCCGTACGCGGCGCCTGCGCCTTGTTCTCGTGGCAGCCGATGCACGCGAGCGTTTCGCCCGGCTGCGCGTAGACGAACGAGCGCATCGTCATGACGGCGGTGCCGTTCGTGCCAAGCGCCTGCAGCTGGAGCGGACGACCCGAGGGAATCTCAAAGGCGATCGAGCCGTCGGGCTCCACTTTCGCCGTGCCGACCGCGCGCTTGACGATTTCCTGCATCACCACGCTGCGGTGCGGCACGTGCGCGGTGGGCTGGCCGAAGATCTCGTTCACGCGAATGGCGCGGATCGGCTCGCCGAACGGTTCCTTGCCGATGTTGGCGTTCTGCACCACGATGCGGCCCGGTGCCTGGGGTGCGACCTTCGGCAGCGACGAGGCGAGAATCGGCGGGCGCGGACGCGCCCGCAGCGGAATCGGCGACACCGTCGACACCTGCTCGTCGCGGTAGATTTCCGTACGGCCGCCGAGCGGATCAAGCAGCACGATACCGAAATCGTTCGGTTTGAAGTGACGATCGTAGGCTGCCGTCTCGCTTCCCGAATAGGCCGCGAGATAGAACCCGTCCCCGAGCGGCCACGGCGTCTGATAGGCACCCGCCCCCTTCGGCTCTTCCGTTTCCGGGAAGGCGACTTCCGGCGTGAGACGCGTGATCGGCTCCTCGCCGTCCTCGCCCTTGGACGTGTCGATCTCGATCAGCGATCCCGCCGTGAGACCGTGGTGCGCCATCGCCGTGGAGACGACGCGGTCCGTCCCCGGAATCGCGCGCGCCTCCGCCGTCATGCAGGGATTGCGCGTATAGTTGCCGTAGTAGTGCGCCGTGCCCGTGCCGTCCGGGTGCATCGTCCAGAGGCTCTGGAAGATCACGTCATTGCGGTTGATGTAGTCCCAACGCGTATAGATGATGCGGCCGTCGGGCAGCACGCTCGGATCCCATTCGTTCGCTTCGCCAAAGGAGAGCTGGCGAATGCCCGTACCGTCGCCGTTCATGCGGTAGAGCATGTACGAAGGCGTATAGCGGCCTGCGTGGCAGCGGCCGAACGTCTGGCAGCGCGTCGAGATGAACGCCAGGCCGCCGTCCGGCAGATAGCACGGATCGAAGTCTTCGATGAGCGCCGTCTCGCGACCATCCCAGCGTTCCATCTTGTCTTTCGCACCGCCCGTCAGCTGGCGCAGCCCCGTGCCGTCTGCATTGATCTCCCAAATGAGGAAACGCCTCTCGCGCCAGTCCACCGTGCAGTCGGCGTACGCAAAGGCGACCTTCCTGCCGTCGAACGAGAGGTCGGGATGCGCGACCGACCCCTTCGGCAGCTTGCCGGCCAGCAGCTCGATTTCTTCGGGCTTCCCGCTTTTCCAGTTGCGGAGGATGACAAGGCCCGGCCCCTCGCGGTTGTGCCGCGCGAGATACTGGTCGCACTGGTGCGTAAACCGGGTCGTCGGCTGCTTGTTGACCAGCAGATGCGCGAAGTCGAGCGCCGGATGCGTGAAGAGAATCTCGCGGCGCAGCTGTTCCATCCGCTTCAGAAGCGTCGAATAGTCGCACGGCTGTTTCGCAGACTCCTTTTCCATCTCCTTGATTCGGCCGGCGAGCGCCTGCGCCGGACGCTTCTTTTCGACGAATTCCAACACGCGACGGAGATCCGTCAGCTTCGCCTTGCAGGCCAGGCGGTCGAGCGCGTCCGGCGACCCGTAGCGCGTCATCATCTCGCGCAGCCTCCTCGGCTGCTTCATGAAGAGCGTCACGTGGCCGTTCGATACGACGCCCAGATCGTCCGCGATCCACTTGTCGATTTCGGGAAATTCGTGCGCAAGGTTGTCGCCGAGCATCCACGCGACACGGCGCTTCGAGAGCGAAGAGGCGATGGCAAATTCCTGCTTGCCCCAGTCGGGTGCGCCGCGATCCGCCCCGACCTTGACCGCGAGCTTCGTAAAGTTTCCGTCGAGCGCCAGGCAGAACGCGCCCTTCGGATGGTTCCACCAGCCATTCGTGTAGACGTTGTCCAGAATCTTGATCTCCCGCTGCTGACGCGGACGAAGGTGCTTTCTTTTCCCAACCGCCACACGAAGTTCCCGCCAGCCCGACTCATACGCCAGGACGGGAAGCAGGATGCCGCTCACCTTCGTCCCGTCCCGCTTCGTCGCCACCGGTTCGACCCAGGCCTGATGATCGCCGCCTGTGCCGTCGCCGCCGTCGAGCGAAAGGAGCCATACGTACTTGAGGCCCGTGACATCGGCTTCAAGGAGTTTCGCCGGGATGTGCTTCGCGATCGGTCCCGTCGTGACAAGCGGACGCCTCTTCTCTTCGCCCGGATCCGCCGACGCCTCATACAAGGCCAGCGCCTCCTGCATGCGCCTCGCCCACTGGTCGTTCGTCCGCACTTCGCCGGGCAGAACGACGTCCGGCCCCTCTTCGGCCTCGGGACGTTTCGAAGCCGCCTCGACCGTTCCGCCGTAGATGCAGAGAGAAGCTGTCAGAAGCAGCAGAAGGGATTTCGTTTCCATTTACCGAGCCCGCTTGATATTTCCGGAATGAACGTTCAAGACCTGCCGACCGCGCGCCCTTCCCCGCACTTAGTCTCCCGGTCCGTCGAGCAGAAGGTCGAACGCCTTCTTTTCCGCCGATGTCCCCCCGTCTGAAAATTTCGCCTCGATGCCGAGATTCGCAAAGAGCCGCTTGAGGAAATGACGGCCGCGTACCGTGTCGTTCGCGCGATCGGCCGTCGTCACGAGAATGCGGCCCTTCCCCTGCGTAAAACCGACGAGCACCGCACCCTCGGGCTTGATCAGCTGCTCGTAACAGACGATCGCGGGAACCTTCTCGTTCTCGCCGCGACGGTTGAAGAGCGACCAGTCTGTATTCGACGCCGCCAGCAGCACCTGCGCCAAGCCCACGTTGCCAAGCCCGTGCGTGGCCATCTGCTGTTTCCTGCGGTCGTCGCCCGCTTCGGCGAAATAGAGTTCGTCGACGGTGAAGGAGGCGACCGCGGGATCGGTCTCATGCGCACGCACGAACTGCGTGGCCGTGCGATCCGTCAGCACGAGCGCGCCGCCCGCCAGACGGTTGGCCTTCGCCAGATCGTCCGCCGACTTCACGAACACAAGCACCGACGCGCCCTTCTGCGCCGTCGCCGCAAGCGAGGCGATTTTCGCGTCTGTCAGTTCGGCGGCATCGACCGCGACACCGGGAACATCGACCTTCGGCGGGGCCGGACGGCGGGGCTTCGGCGGATAGCGATCCCACGCGCACGCCTTGGCGCCCTTCGGATCCTGCGCGGCCTGCTGCGCCGTAAACATCGCGAGCGGACGGTAGAGCGGCAGCGTCTTGTCGAAACCCGGATTGAAAGTCGCGACATACGGCGGGATGCGCTCCGGCCGCATGCCCCAGCCGCCGTCGCCTTCGTCTTTGAAGCGAATGCCGTCACTGCGGTTCGGCACGCGCGTGTGGTCCGTGTAGCCAAGCGGCAGCGGCTCGAGTCCGAACCAGGCAGTCTCGCTCGCGGACCAATAGGCGAGACGGCCGCGCGCCATCGCGAGATAGTTGCGGAAGACATCCGCGCCGAGCGCCTCGTTGCGGCCCGCATAGTCGCGGTACGCGGCTTCGGCGCCCAGCTTGTAGAGATCGGCGGGACGTGCATAATAGGTGCCGCCGTTCTCGCCGACCATCATCGGCTTCTCGACGCCGGCCGTCTCCTTCTCCATGTCGCGGACGTGGTGGCCGTAGTGCTTGCTCCACACCGGCAGCGCGCCGTTGAGATCGCCGTCGCCGTCGCAGGAAATCCATTCGCGCGTCGAATCCCATTCGCGCGCCTTGAGACCGATGTCGACGATTTGCTTCCACCAGTTGTCCTTCTGCTCGCCGTCCGGAATCTTGTTCAGATTGAAGATGGCGAACATCTCGTTGCCGAAGCTCCAGCCGAAGACGGACGGATGGTTGCGGTCGCGCAGGACGAGACCGCGGTAGTGGTCCTCCCAGCGCGTCCAGAATTCAGGCATCGTGAACTGGCAGGCGATGTTCGAACCGAAGACGGCCACTTCGTCCAGCACGCAGAGGCCCATCTCGTCCGCGAGGTCGAGATAGCAGCGCGGATAGATCTGCGCGTGCGGACGCACGGCGTTGCCGTGCATGTCCTTGATCATCGTATACCACGCGCGCACGAAACGCGTCGAGAACGAATACGCGCCGAACGGATGGAGAATGTCGCCGCGCAGTTCGATGCGCGAACCGTTCAGGAGCAGGTCGCGGCCGCGGATTTTGAATTCGCGCCAGCCGAAGCGCTGATACTTGCGGTCGAGTTCACGGTCGCCCGCCTTCAGCGAAACCACCGCCGCCGAAAGGTTCGGCGCATCCGGCGACCAGAGCTTCAACGCGCCGCCGACCGCGGTCGCAATCACCGTCTCAGCCGTACCGTGCGCCGGAATCGTGACGGACTTGCCGGCCAGCGCGAGCTTCTTCGCGCCGAGCTTCCAGGCCGGATCCTCCGGCACCATCGGATCGTTCGCCGCGAGGTTGACCCAGTCGAAGACCTCGGCGCCCGGCGTGACGACGACGTCCTTCGCGCCGTCGTTGCACAAGGTCAGCGCCAGCTCGAGACGGTCGGCCGCGACGCGCGGGCGCACATACACGTCGGCGACGCGCACGGCCGGTACGGTGACGAGCGAGACATCCTGCCAGATGCCGCTCAGTCCGTCCGTATTCGAACCGGTCGGATACGGGGCGCGCATATACGGGAAAGTCGAATCGCGCTTGTCGAGCAGTCGATGGCTCTGCACGCCGACTTCGATCACGTTCTCGCCCGCTTTCACAAGATCCGTCACGTCGAGATCGAACGGCAGATACTTGTCGAAGTGCGAACCGGCCTCCTGGCCGTTCACGCGCACGCGGCACAGACCGGCGACGGCTTCGAAATGCAGCAGCACACGCTCGTTCGCGGACGGCTTCCGCGCGACGGGAAACGTGCGGCACATCCACGCCTGGTGCAGATGACGCCACTGTTCCGGATAGCTCGGGAAGTAGACGCTGTCCGGCGCGAACGGACGATGCGTGCCTTCGCCGCAGTCCGTACCGCAGCCCCAGCCGTTCACGTTCCACGGACACGGAATCTTGATCGGCGTCTTCTCCCACGCATCGGCCTTCGGAAGCGGCAGTTCCGGCAGTACGCCCTTGTCGAATTTGTAGCCCTCGGGCAGCGGGGGCGACTGGAAACGCCACGCGCCGTTGAGTGACCGCTCGGTGCGAAACGGCGCTTCGGGCGCGGCCACGCTCCCCGCCTGCGGCGAGAACTCCGT
>CADCPA010000320.1 GCA_902803135.1 uncultured bacterium | reverse complement strand
CCGTTATGACTACGACCGGTTCCGCTTCACCGTGGGCGTTCGCTTCCACTACTAAGACATGGCGGCTGTGAGCGGGATTCGATGATCCAGAAGTTTCTTTCCAAGTACGGGCTGGCCGTACACCTTGCCGTGTTGGCCGCCCTCCCGCTCGCTCTGACGCCATTCCTGACCGCCGCAACGCTTGCTTCAGTCACTCTGTGGCTGAGCGCGCTCGCGGCGGTTTGGTTTTTCACCGAACCGTCGCTGCGGCAGGGCGAACACATCTCGAGTTCCCGCGCCCGTCTCCGCCGCGAGCTGGCCGTCGATCCCTTTTTCTGGTTTGCCGTGTTGCTGCTGGTGTACGGACTCGTCCGCTGGCTGAATGCCGGCATTGCCCTGCACTATGATCCCGAGCAGGCCGTGTGGGCGGTTCGCGATCCGAGCTGGGCGGGCTTTCCCGCTTCTACGCCGTCGGCCGGACTCCTTCCGCTGACATCGCTGATCGCGTTGTCTTTCGTCGTGCTGGGCCTGCGCAACGGCGTGGGCGCATCCGGACGCGTCATGTTCGGGCTGGTCGGCAGCTTTGCCGCTGGCCTCGGCGGCTTTTCCGTAGCGGCCTGCGCCTGTTACGGCGCTCCTGCATTTGTCGCCGCGACGAAAACCGGTTTCGGACAGTGCCCGTTCGGCGCCTCCGCGTTCGGCATTTGGCTGGTCATCTCCATTTGCGCCGGCGTGATCGCCGAGGGCAACCGCTGGGCGCTTGCGCGACTGTTGTTCATTTTCGGCGTCGGCGGCAACTTGGCCGCGCTGCTCTTCTTCGCGCCGCCGCTCGTGGCCGTCTGCTGGTTGGCGCTGGGCGTGGCGGCCCTGGTGTTTGGATTGGTCTGCCTGGCGCGTACGCGCGCCACGAGCGCCGTGACCCATGCCGCCGTGCTGGCCGTCTTCGGCATGGCGATTCCCATTTTCATGATCATGACGTTCATGACGCAGGACTTCCTGTCGTTCAAGCAGATGAACCTCGATCCCGCCGTTGCGTTTTCCGAGTCGGCCCGGAACACGAGCGCGGCCCTCACGCGTCTGGCCAAGTCCATGTGGACGACCCATCCATGGTTCGGCGTCGGCGAGGGCGCTTTTGGACTCCACCTGCCGTTCCTTGCGGAGAAGGGCGACTGGGCGGTGTTGCCTTTGAAGGTGACGAGCGCGTACAACGGATACTTCATGGTCCTCGCCGAGCGCGGTGTGGGCGGACTCCTGTTTCTGGTCGCGGGCCTGTGCTTGCTGATCGCGACCTACGTCATGCGCCTGCTGGGCGGCATGAAGGCGGTTAAGGCGTCGGACGAGGGCAAGGGCCTCGTGTTCGGCGTCTCCCCGTCTGCCTGGGCGCTCCCGCTGACTGTCGTCCCTGTGCTGGCGGAGGCCTGCTTCTCGCCTGTGCTGAGCATGCCGGCCTTCGTTCTGACGGCCGCCATTCCGCTGGCGCTCGCGGCATCTTCCTTCCCCAAGGCCAAGAAGACCTCGCTTTCTACCGGGCATGAGGTCGGAACGGCCACGCAATCTTCATCCTCGTCGGAGAAGTGACATTATGGCATCCACATCATCCTATGGTCAGAAGCCGCTGTACTACGGCACGGCCAAGCAGTCCCCCCTCTACTACGGTTCGCCCTCAAAGCCCGCCTACTATGGTGGCGCGTACGGCGGCCACTCGTCCTACTACTACGGCGGCGCGTACGGCGGCCAGTCGGACGGGCAGGATGCGGAGTCTCTTGTCGGTACGATTACGCTGGGACGCATCCTGCGCGTCATCGCGCAGCGCTGGATTTCCGTTCTCGTGTTCCTGCTGGTCGGCCTGATCGCCGCGTTTGCCGTCTACCGCATTTCGCCGACGATCTACGAAGCCACGAGCGAATTCACGATGGACATTCGCCAGAAGACGTCGCAGTCGGGCTTCGACGGTGCGTCCGACATGGCGATGTACGGCAACAGCTACGACGAAATCTTCAATACGCGTCTGTCGCAGTGGCGTTCGGACAAGATTCTCACCAAGATTGTCCAGCAGTATCGTGCGAACTATCCGGCTTCGACGACGACCGACAAGGAAATCCTCGAGACGCTTGCCAGCTCCGAACTCGAGCTCGTGCGCCGCTCCCGCCTGATCACGATCAGCGTGCGCTCCACCTCGCCGCAGCTGGCGGCCTCGCTCGCGAACGCCTACGCGGAAGCGATTGAAGGCTTTACGGACGAAGAGAATAAGGCACGGTGCGACAAGGCCGTCTCGCAGATCACCGACCAGGTTTCCAAGCAGCGCCGCGTCGATGAGGACATCGCCAAGCGCCTGTTGGCGTTCCGTACGGAGAACAAGATCGACGAGATGATGTCCCACCGCACGATCATCGAGCAGTCGCTTCAGAAGACGACGGCGGACATGCTGCAGCTCCAGTCGGATGTCACGGCCGGCACGGAATGGGTGGCGGTGCTTGAAAAGGCCCAGGCTAATCCGGAAGACTTTGCGACGCTGCCGTCCTCTGTGCCGCGTTCGACGGAAATCGGCACGGCGTACTCGGCGCTCCAGAAGGCCCAGCTCGAGATGAACCAGATGCTGGCGACCTTTACGAAGAACCACCCGCAGGTGAAGGCGAAGGAGAAGGAGCTCGAGTCGGCGAGGGGCGTTTTCGTCGAGGCCGTTGCGAATGCGCTCTCCACGGCGCGCGGCAATCTCAACGCCTACAAGAACCAGCTCGACGTCAACAAGAAGCGCAGCGAAGACCTGCGCCAGCAGCTGGCCGCCATCTCGCAGCGCATCGTCTCCGCGGATGCCGGCCTCAAGCAGCTCGAGAAGGAAATGGAAGTTTCCACGGCGATGCTGAAGGACCTCATGCAGCGCGAGAACGAAGCCCGCATCGTGGCCGAGCAGAACAATGAAATCGTCAAGGTCGGCCGCCCGGCCCCGGTTCCAACCAAGCCGGTGCTGCCGAACCCGATCATCATCTTCTCCGCCGGCGCCATCGTCGCGCTCGGTCTCGGTCTCCTCTTCGTGCTCGTGCTCGACCACCTCGAGGACACCATCGTCTCCCTGCAGGATATCGAAGGCCGTCTGTCGCTCAAGGTGCTCGCCGTGCTGCCGCACGTGCGCCGCAAGAAGCGCGAACAGGTGGCGAAGTTCGTCCAGGAGAACAAGTACTCGCAGTTCGCCGAAGCCATGGCCGGCCTCCGCAACCTCCTCGATTCGCCGCGCTACCAGCCGATTTCCCAGGCGTTGCTGCTCATGTCCACGCAACCGGGCGAAGGTAAGACGATCACCTCCTGCTCGCTGGCCATCTCCAGCGCCCAAGCCGGCAAGAGGACGCTGCTCGTCGACTGCGACCTGCGCCGTCCGCGACTTGCGCGGGTGTGGGGTCTGCAGGGCCTCGACAAGGCCCACTCCTTCTCGCACTACCTGTCGCGCAAGGACGG
>CADCPA010000319.1 GCA_902803135.1 uncultured bacterium | reverse complement strand
GGCGGAGGGAATAGCACCACTCAAAAGTCTGGTCATGCGGAAGGCCGTACCGACAAAGACGGGAACGCTGTAGTAAAATTCGCTTTTTGCAAATACCCCCTTGACTTATCGGCCACATAAAGTGTATAATACCAACCATCAAACTTGAATGTTGCTAAAAATCAAGGTTGTTTGCTGGCATGAACCAACATTGGCGAGATTGGTTGGAGCAGCAAGATTAGGAGGTGACCATGATAGACGAAGAGACGCTTCAGAACGTTGCCACGAAGCAGGCGGGTATTGAGACCAGACGCGATACGGGACTAGTCCGTCCGCTTTGTGTAAATGAGTCTACGCTGGATTCTCATGCTCTCGTGATAACAGGTGTAAGGAGGTGTGGAAAATCCACGGTGATGTCACAGCGTCTTCATCGGAATGCCGATGACTGGTTCTACCTGAAATTCGACTCTCCCCAACTTGTGGACATGGAACTTGGCGATTCGGAGGCACTTGATCGTGTGATTGCGAGAAGCGGGGCCAAGAATCTGTACTTCGACGAGATGCACGAACTTGAGGGCTGGGAACTGTATGTATTGCAGAAACTGGACGAGGGGTTCAGGGTGTGCGTAACAGGTTCCAATGCATCGCTACTCAAGGGAGAGCGTGCCACCAAATTGACCGGCAGGCACATATCAAGAGAGCTGTTTCCGTTTTCGTTCAGCGAATATTGCGAATATCTTGGCAAGACACGAGACTGGTCTGAACTTGGTAATTATCTGAAGGCGGGCGGCTTCCCTCGCTTTCTTTCAACGCGGGACGAGTCGATTTTATTTGAGTTGTTCGATGACATCATGTTCCGTGATGTCATTGCCAAGCATGGCATAAGGGAGATTGGGGCGGTTCAGAGATTGGCGGCTTATCTGATAGAGAATCCGGGGTGCAAGTTCTCTGCAACGCGGATGCTGAAGCCGCTAAATGTCTCTGTCGCATCAACGATAATCAACTGGTGCGACTGGTTCGAGGATGCCTACTTGTTCTTTTTCGTTCCGAAGTACAGCGATTCGGTCAGGGCGCAACTGGTGAATCCGAGAAAGGTATATTCCATAGACACCGGGCTTGTCAATGTCGTTTCACGTAGAATTGTGTTCAATGACGCACTCTGCTTTGAGAACATGGTGTTTCTTGCGCTGCGACGGAAGTATCGCGACATATACTATTTCGACGATGGAGGGGAGTGCGATTTCGTGTGCATGGAGCACCACTTGCCGAGGGTTGCGGTTCAGGCATGCGTCAAGTTGACGAAGGACGATATGGCGCGGGAAAGGGACGGCATGATTGCCGCCATGCGTCGGTTCTCCTTTGACGAAGGTTTTATCGTCACCAAGAGTCAGCGAGATGACATCAAGGTTGACGAGGGGGTTATCCACGTTGTCCCGTTCAGTGACTTTGAGCCCTAGAATAGCGGCACAGGTTCAAAATGACAGTCTGGATTGAAAACCCGTTCGACAACCTGCCGCTTGAGGGCTACCGTCCGCAGCGGTATTGGCTCATGGCTAGAGGCTTCGCATCGTCGAGTGCCTTGGCGGTGAGACTCAATTGCTGGTCGAACGCTTCCATGCCGGTGCGCACTCTGTATGCGCTGGCAACATTGTCTTCTGAACTGAAATAGCGACCTTTGCCGTTGTTCTTGACTTTGGGGACGGAATGCGATATCATATCGGTGTCCGTTATTAAACCAAGAGAAGAAGGCGTTATGAAACCTGTCCATCCCGGCCACGTGCTGTTGGCGGAATATCTTCAGCCGCGGGGGCTTTCGCAGTATCGTCTGGCGAAGGAACTGCAGGTGCCGTTGCGCCGCATCAACGAGATCGTGCTGGGGCGCCGCGGCATTTCCGCCGATACCGCGGTGCGGCTGGCGCGGTATTTCGGCACCGAGCCCGCGTATTGGATCGGGCTGCAGGGACAGTATGAGACCGGAAAGGCCGGCGGGGGCGCGACGCCGAAGGCGGCGTCGCCGCGCAGGGGGCGCGAGGTGGCGGATTTCGACGTGATCGTGGTCACGGCGGCGAACGAGGCGCAGGCGGAAGGGTATCGCGCGCAGCTGGCGTGGCGCCGGGCGCGCGGTTTCTTCCCCGCCGAGACGGAAGTGATCGTCGTTTCCGATCCGGGCGGACGCCGCGTCGGTTCGCTGGGCGCGACCCTGAACGTGTTTCGCGTGCTGGCCGAAAAACGGCGCGACCCCTTTACCGGCCGCCGCATCCTCATCTGCCATTCCGGCGGCGACAGCCGCCGCACGCCCGCCTATGCGGCGATGGGGAAGGCGTTCACGCCGCTGCCGTGCACGACGGCGGACGGACGCTCCCTCGCGCTGTTCGATCTGATCGTGCGCAGCGCGGCGTCGCTGCCGCGGCGCGCGGGCGGACAGGTGCTTGTCCTCGCGGGCGACGCGCTCTTGACGTTCGACACGAAGGATCTTGACTTCTCGCATCCCGGCCTGACGGGCGTCGCGTGGTTCGACACGATGGCCCGCGGTTCGCGGCATGGCGTGTATGTGATGGACGGGGCCGTGCAGCCCGGCTACGCGATCTGCCGGCCGGTGGCGGGCTTCCTGCAGAAGCCGTCCGCCGCCGAGGCGACGGCCGCAGGCGCCGTGGACGAGCATGGCCGCGTCGCCGTCGATACGGGCATCCTGTCGATCGAGCCGACGTTGTCGCGCGCGATGCTCGCCTTCGCCGAGAAGGAGGCGGCGTGGCTGGAGACGGCGCCGTGCCTCGACATCTACGAACAGTTCGCCTTTGCGCTGCTGGGCCGCGGCGAGCCGCGTCTGGCCGCGGCTTTCGCGGGCACGCCGTTCCATGTGAACGTGGTGCCGTTTTGCGACTTCTTCCACATGGGCTCGAGCCGCGAATTGCTCGCGGGACTGACCGAGCCGTCGCGCACCGCGACCGCCCAGGGTTTTGCGAACAAGACGATGGCGGAAGGTACGGCGGGCGAGGGCGTGTGGCGCTTCAACGCCGTGTTGGAGCAGTCCGTGAAGGGCCGCGGCGGCGTGGTCGAGGGCTGCTGGCTCACGGTGCCGGTGTCGCTGGGCGGGCGCTGCATTCTCACGGGCGTGCCGCGCGACTGCACGGTGCCGATTGCGCTGCCGAAGGCGACGGGCCTCGTGTGCCTGCCGATCGGCGAGACGGACTGGACCGCCGTTTCCTACCATCTCGACGACAATTTCAAAACGGACGGCAAATGGGACGCGAAGCTGTGGAAGGTGGGCGCGCTGGACGAGGTCGTGACGCACGCGCTGGACGTGCTCGCGGGACGATCCGCCACGGCCGCCGCGTGCGAGGCGCTCGGCGCGCTCATTCCCCGCGTGAATCCTGCGCGCCTGCTGGCCGTGCGCACGGCGATCCTGCGCGAGGTGACGCGCCGCCGCGTCGCGGCGGCCGTGTCGCGCAGCTACCAGGCCCCGGCCGAACCGAAACCGGCCGCGATCCTGAAGGACCAGGTGGTGTGGGCGACGTCGCCGGTGCGCATCGATCTCGCGGGCGGGTGGAGCGACACGCCGCCGATCTGCCTGGAGCAGGGCGGGTGCGTGGTCAATGCGGCCGTGACGCTGAACGGACAGTACCCCGTGCAGGCGATGGCGAAACTGACGGACGACTACCGCATCCGCGTGTCGTCCATCGACCTGGGCGACAGCCGTACGTTGACGACGGCGAAGGAGATACAGGACCATTCGGATCCGCACGACTGGTGTGCGATTCCCAAGGCCGCGCTCGTTCTGGTGGGGCTGGCGCCGTCCGAAGAGGGCGCCTCGCTGCGCGCCTGGCTCGAGAAGCTGGGCGGCGGACTCGACCTCACCATCTTTTCCGCGCTGCCGAAGGGTAGCGGCATGGGCACGAGCTCGATTCTCGGGGCGACGGTGCTGGCGTGTCTGGACCGCGTGTTGGGCGTGCCCTACGATCCCGCGCGGCTGATCCGTCTGACGTCCGTGCTGGAGCAGCGCATGTGCACGGGCGGCGGCTGGCAGGACCAGATCGGCGGCCTGCTGCCCGGCGTGAAGCTGATCGAGACGCAGCCGGGCTACGACCAGACGCCGGTGTGCCGCGCGTTGCCGTTTGCCGGGGCGGACAAGCGGTCCATCGCCGACCGCTGCCTTCTTTACTTCACGGGACAGAAGCGCATGGCCCGCAACATCCTCGGCAACGTGGTGGACCGCTATGCCTCGCGTGCCGACGGCATGCTGGACATCGTCGCCGGGCTGAAGGACGGCGCGCGGCGGATGGCCGACGCGCTGGAGGCCGGCGATGTCGACGGCTTCATCGCCGGCGTGCGCGGCTACTGGGACCTGAAGAAGCGCATTGATGCGGGTTCGACGAATCCGGAAATCGAGGCGCTGCT
>CADCPA010000318.1 GCA_902803135.1 uncultured bacterium | reverse complement strand
GACCCCGACGGCGTCGGGCGACGAAGTGCTCGCGTTCGGCGACTGCGCGGTTATTCCCGATCCGACGGCCGAACAGCTCGTCGACATTGGCCTTGCTACGGCGCAGACCTACCGCGACCTTACCGGCAAGGAGCCGCGCGTCGCGTATCTCTCGTTCTCCACTAAGGGTTCGGCCGGCGGTCCGCTCGTCGAGAAAGTGCAGAAGGCCGTTGAACTGGCCCGTCCGGTCTTCGCCGAGAAGGGCATCAAGATGGACGGCGAACTGCAGTTCGACGCGGCCATCGTGCCGTCCGTCGGCCAGCTGAAGAACCCGAAGGGCGAAATCCAGGGCAACGCGAACGTGTTCGTGTTTCCGGACCTCCAGGCCGGCAACATCGGCTACAAGATCGCGCAGCGCCTCGGCGGTGCGACGGCGATCGGTCCGAACCTCCAGGGTCTCGCCAAGGCGATGAACGATCTCAGCCGCGGTTGCAGCGCGGAAGACATCGTCGGTACGATTTGCGTGACGCTCCTGCAGTCCACCACGAAGTAAGGGGGGATGTGAGCAGGGGAAGCTCATTCAGACACTCGGTTGGCTGGTCAAATGACGGAACAGGAACAGATTGCACGTGCGAAAAAGGTGTTCGACGCCGAAATCGCGGGCCTTGAACGGACCCGCGACTCCGTCGGCGAATCGTTCACCGACACAATCGCCCTGCTGATGTCCACGCTCGACGCCGGCGGTCTTGTCGTCGTGACGGGCGTGGGCAAGAGCCTTCAGGTCGCCGAGAAGATGAGTGCGATCTTCGCCTCGACGGGCACGCGTTCCATCGTGCTGAATCCCGTGCAGGCGATGCACGGCGATCTCGGCATGGTCGCCCCGCGCGACGTGCTGCTGGCGCTGTCCTTCTCGGGCGAGAGCGAAGAGCTCCTCCGCCTCGTTCCCGCCATCCGCCGCCACGGTCTGAAGGTCGTGGCGCTGACGGCCAACCGCGATTCCTCGCTCGGCCGTCTTGCCGACATCGTGCTTGAAATTCCCTGCGGACCCGAGGCCTGCCCGTTCGGCATGGCGCCGACGACGTCGGCGACGGCGACGATGGCCATGGGCGACGCGCTCGCGATGACGATGATCGAGGCGCGCCGTTTCGACAAGCAGAGCTATGCGCTCAACCATCCGGCCGGTGCAATCGGCCGTGCGCTCATCCTCAAGGTGACCGACGTCATGCGCACGGGCGAACGCCTCGCCCTCGTCTCCCCGGAGACGACGGTGCTCAACACGCTGCTGGCCATGACGAAGGCGCAGGGCGGCAGCGCCGTGGTCGCCGACGAAGGCGGCCGTCTGCTGGGCATTTTCACCGATGGAGATTTTCGCCGGATCGTCTCCGGCCAGTCGGAAACCTCGCCGAAGGGCATCCTTGCCGATCCGGTGGAAGACCACATGACGCGCAACCCCCAGTATATTAAGGGCGACGCGTATGCGGCCGACCTCCTGAGGGTCTTCGAGTCCCGGCGGATCGACGACCTTCCCGTCTGCGACGACGACGGAAAAGTTCTCGGTCTCGTCGACATTCAGGATTTGCCCAAAGTCAAGGTTTTATGATACAATGTGGCAGTCTAATACAGAGAGGAGTCTACCATGAAGCTGAAGACAGTCGTTTGTGTGACGCTCGCATTCGCGTGCGCCTTTGCCGTTTCCGCGCAGACGCGCCGTGCCGCGCGTGGTGCCGCCGCCGGCCGCAGTGCGCGTGAGATCGCCCAGGACAAGATGGACGCGAAGGTCAAGATCAACAAGATGCCCAACATCGGCCCGCAGTCCCTCATCTCCGCGCCGAACCTCCAGGTCCAGGGCGGCTCGCAGCCGATCACGAAGAGCCGTCGCCAGTGGGGCGTCTACGAGATGACGTACCGCACCGCGCAGAAGTGGACGGAAGACCTCACGGTGAACTGGTACCTCCTCGCCGACACGAAGAAGGCCAAGACGATCGACCGTTCCGAGACCGCCGCGCGTCTGCCGCCCTATGTCTACTACACGCTCGTGACGCGCTATGTCAACATCCCCGAAGGCGACCACCGGTCGTGCGTGTGCCTGCCGCCGTCTTTCATCGAGCGCTACGGCGAGCCGGTTGTCGTCTCCTGCGAAATCGTCACGGCCGACGGCAAGCTCCTCGACGCCGAAACCGCGGTCAACGGCTTCAGCGCCATCGCCGCCGGCAAGTTTACGGAAGCGACGAAGGATAAGGGCGAATGGTGGAACAACGACAACATCATCAACAAGAAAGACAGCAAGGGCGATGCGCTCATCGAGCTCCGCCAGGGTCTTGTCGACCGTTCCAAGTCGCCGTTCTATCTCGTGAACAACGCTGACTACGAAGCCATCCAGTAAAAGCGGGGTGCGCGGAATCGGCGCGGCGCAGGGCGCCGTGGGGTTCCAAACAACGTGCTTTCAACGCTCAAAGAGACCTCACCTCCATGTCTAGAATCCTAACACTCAACATCGGCGCCTCGAAGGCGGTCCTCGCCGAGTATTCGCTCAGCGGCAAAGGCGGCCTGACGCTGTCCGCCTACGGCAGCGCCGAGTTCCCGATGGTCGACATCAACGACCCGGGTTCGCTCGGGGCCTCCCTTCCTTCCGCGATCCATCAGATCATGCGCGAGCAGGGGATCCGTCCGGGTCCGCTCGTCGTGTCGCTCAGCGGCCAGATGGTCTTCCCGCGGTTTGCGAAGATTCCGTCCGTCGGCGACGCCGAACAGCAGGTCCGCTACGAGATCGAGCAGAACGTCCCGTTCCCGATCGACGAAATCGTCAGCGACCACCAGTTCGTCGGCATGACGCCGGAGGGCGACAAGGCGACGCTGATCGTGGCGGCGAAGCTCGAGGCCGTGCGTTCGGTGACGGATGCCGTGCGTGCGACCGGCCTCAAGCCGATGATGGTGGACGTTTCGCCGATTGCGATCTGCAACGCGCTGAAGTTCGCCTATCCCCAGCTCGGCGGGTGCTCGGTGGTTCTCGACGTGGGTTCGAAGACGACCAACCTCATCATCCTCGAAGACGAGAAGATCTACAACCGTTCGATTCCCGTGGCCGGCAACACGATCACGAAGGAAATCGCGCAGCAGTTCGGGTGCTCGTTCGAGGAGGCCGAGCAGCTCAAGCTCGAGCGCGGCTATGTGGCGCTCGGCGGCGTGACGGAGGATGAGGACGAGGTCTCCGACCGCGTCTCGAAGATTGTCCGCACGGTGCTGACGCGTCTCCATGCCGAAATCTCGCGTTCGATCAACTTCTACCGTTCGCAGCAGGGCGGCAGCGCGCCGACGCGCCTGTTCCTCACGGGCGGCACGGCCCGCCTCCCGCAGCTCGACCAGTTCTTCACCGAGTCGCTGCAGGTCGAGGTCGAATTCCTCAACCCGTTCGGCGGCGTCAAGTTCGGCCCGAAGATCGACCCGGGCGCGCTCGATACGGACGCCTTCGCCCTCACCGAGAGCGTGGGCCTGGCCCTGCGCGGCGGCGACACGGCGTGGCTCAAGATCAATCTCATGCCGCCGGAACTCGTCAACGAGGCGCGCGCAATCAAGCGCATTCCGTTCCTCGTGGCGGGCGGTGTCGCGTTTCTCGCCGCGCTCGGCGTGGCGGCGCTCGTCCAGAACCGTTTGGCTGAGGCTGCCAACGCGAAGCTCGAGCGCGTTCAGGCGCGCAACAGCGCGCTGAGTTCGAGCGAAACGAAGCTCAAGGCCGAGATCAGGCAGGTCGACGAAGCGACCGCCAAGTGCGACGAATTCCAGCAGCTCCTCTCCAGCCGCTCCGCGGCGCTTCGCCGCCTTCAAGACGTGCGCAAGAGCCTGGTCAACGGCATGTGGATCACCGACTGGACGGCGATTCCGCCGCCGAAGGAAAAGCCGGAAGCGCGCGAAGCCGTCAAGGTGACGGTGCGCGGCTGGCGTGATTCCATGACGAAGGAAGAGGCGCGTTGGTCGTCCGAGAACGCCGGCAAGAAGTCGACGGCGGCCGAAATCGTGAAGTCCAAGATCATGCGCAGCGTCGAGTTCGTTCCGGAGACGGTGAAGATCGTCGCGCAGCGCGATGTGAAGGAGTGCCTGACCGAGTTCACCATTCAGATGGATGTCGCGCCGGCCGTGTCCGTGGCGACGAAGGCCGACGCGAAGGGCCGTAATGGAAAGGCGGCGAAATAATATGAGTCTCTCGAAACAGCAGATGATCGGCGCGGTGGGCGGAGGCGTCTTCGTCCTTGGCGTGCTGGGTCTCGGTTGGATGCTCTATTCGGCCTGGGATGCCAGGGGCACGGCCGAGGAGGATCTCGCCTCCGCCGGCGAATCGTTCGCGCGCTACAACGCCGCCGCGGTCTATCCCTCGAAGGCCTCGATCGAGTCCGTCAAGTCGAATGCGACCAGCTATGCCGCGTGGTACGAGTCGGCCGTCGCCCTCGCGGCGCGCGGCGACAAGGCGCTCCAGGGCGAAACGCCGCCGATTTTCAAGCAGCGCCTTCAGAACGAGGTCCGCCGCATGCTCGATCTTGTGGGCGGCGTGGGCGGCAAGATCGCCGCGCCGACGTTCCTGTTCGGCTTCGAGCAGTTCCTCGGCGAGGGCGGCGTGCTCCCGAAGGAGGACGAGGTTCCGCTTCTGGCGGTGCAGCTCGATACGATCGCCGGTCTCGTCGACGCCTTTGCCGAGGCGGGCGTCTACGAGGTGAAGAGCATCGTGCGCGTCGAGAACAAGGCCGAGAAGGCCGACGACGATGAGGCGAAGAGCGCGGACAAGTCGGCCAAGAAGGGCGGCAAGGCCGACGACGGGGCGCCGAAGACGACGAAGCAGACGTACCAGTTCGAGATCGCCGCGCGCCCGGAGGCGCTGGTGGCCACGCTCAACTACCTCACGTCCTGCCCGCGCTTCACGGTTGTGCGCAATCTCTCGTTCAAGGAATCCGCCGATGCCATCGTCGAGCGTCTGACCGCCGCCGAAAAGGCGAAGGCCGACGAAGGCGGCAAGACGAACGCGGGCGGCGGCCGTCGTCGCGGCCGCGGTGCCGCGGTCCAGGCGGCGGAGGATCCGGCCGCGGTGGCGGCGGCGAATCGCATCGTCGCCAGCCCGGAAGGCGCCGATCCGCTGACGATGGCGTTTACGCTCGACGTGTACGACTTCGGCCGCGCGTCGGCTCCGGCCGCCGGCGAGAAGCCGGCCGAGGGTGACGAAAAGCCCGCCGAAGGGGGAGAGACGCCCGCCGCCGAAGAGAAGGCGGCAGAGGGAGACGCGCCGGCCGCCGCCGAAAAGGCGGAGCCCGCCGCCGACGACAAGGCCGCCGAGGAGACGGTCGAGGAAAAGAAGGAGGATAAGGAATGAGCGCCTCCAAGCAAAATTTCTTTGCGGCGCATTGGGATTGGCTGGCGGCCGCGGCGGGGTTCGCCGCGCTGGCGGTCTCGGGCGCGTTCTTCGCGATGTCGCTCGGCAACTCGCCGGAAGCCGGAGCGGACGAATACGAAGCGAGCCTGAAGGCCCAGAAGCCGGCGCATGAAGGCGTCGAGCCGGCCAACCTGGATGTCCTCAACAAGGCCTTCCGCCTCGCGAAGACGCCGCCGCGGCTTGACCGCGTCGACGGCAAGAAGGGCAACTTCCTCTCGAGCGAGGCACGCGTGTTCTGCCAGCAGGGCGACCCCGAGTCCAAGGTGAAGGCCTGCGGCCGTCCGATTCCGGCCGAGAGCGAAATCTGCCCCTTCTGCAAGGTGAAGCAGAATGTCGTCAAGATCGAGGCGGATGCCGACCACGACGGCCTGCCGAACGAGTGGGAGGTCAAGTACGGCCTGAACCCGAACGACCCGAACGACGCGGCGAAGGACCTCGACGGCGACGGTTTCACGAACCTCGAGGAATTCCTCGCGAAGACGGACCCGAAGGACAAGGCCAGCCACCCGGACTATCTGGATTCGCTCGTCGTCTCCGGTCCGCTCAAGAAAACGTCCCTCCCGTTCTACTTCAACGCCTACATGCAGATTCCGAAGGGCTTCCGCTTCACGTTCTGGGGCGCGGCCGGCACCGCGGGCAAGTGCCTCTGCGTCAAGGGCGACGAGGTCGTGATCGATCCGGGCAAGGGCGCGAAGGTCAAGACCGGCTGGCTCGTCGAGGACTTCGAGCAGAAGACCGAACTCCGCGAGATTTCCGGTGCGAAGGGCATGAAGAGATCCGTCGACGTCTCCGTTGTCACGCTCAAGCGTGCGAAGGACGGCAAGACGATGAAAATCGTGCGCGGCGTCAGGGAAAATCCAATCGAGGAAGAGACGGAACTCACCTACAAGCGGAACCCTGAAAAGACGTTTGCCGTCTCCAAGGGAAGCGAATTCGAGCTGAGCGGCAACAAATACCGCGTCGAAAAGCTCGGCGCCGTCGACGACGGCTGCCAAGTGACCATCATTGACCTCAAAACAAAAAAAGAAAAAACCGTACGTTGAGACTTGATTCGCCCGCCTAAATGGGGTATCATAGTAGGACCTTTAAGGAGCATTCTCAATGAGAGCCAACAAAACATTTGCCGCACTGAGCGCCGCCTGCCTTTCTCTCGCCTTCGCCGCGAGCGTCATCGCCCAGGACGATCTGAACGATCTTCTGGATGTCGAAGACGCCAAGCCCGCGAAAAAAGCGGAGGTGAAACCCGCCGAAGAGCCTGCAGACGAAAAGCCTGCTGACGACAAGGTCGCCGAGGAGAAACCGGCCGAGGAGAAGCCCGCGGAAGAGCCGGTCATGGAGGAGAAGCCGGCCGAGGAGAAGCCCGCGGAAGAGCCGGTCATGGAAGAGAAGCCGGCCGAGGAGAAGCCCG
>CADCPA010000317.1 GCA_902803135.1 uncultured bacterium | reverse complement strand
TCATCGCGTTCGACTTCTCGCTCATCTCGGCCATCCGCACGGCTCTCCCGGACTACGAGGCGTGGCTGCTTTATTCGAGCGGCACCTACACGGGCGCGGGGCTGATTACGGCCATCCAGAACAACAATGCGACGGGCGTTGACGTTGTTTACAACGCGACCTTCTCCGCCGAGGACGTCGCCGCCGTGAAGGCCGCCGGCTATGCGTTCGCGGTGTGGACGTGCGACAGCGACGCGACCGCGTTCACGCTCGCGCAGAAGGGCGTCGACGAAATCACCACCAACCGCGGCGGCGCGATGAAGACGAATCTCGCCGCGACGATCACCGATTACAACACGGACTACAACAATCATTTGGAGATCAACGATTCGCGCTTTGCCTCCGGCGCGACGCTGATGGATGTCGGCGCATACGTGCAGACTGGCCTTGTCGGGCACTTCGACGGCATCCGCAACGTCGGCGCGGACCAACCGCACAGCACAACGACGCGCACGTGGAAGAACCTCGTCTCCGGCGGGCCCGACGCGCCGTTCACGGGCAACGGCGGCTACTGGACCGGCGACGGAAAGGGCTTCTACTTCGACGGTTCATCCGTCTATGCCCGCCTTGCATCCCCCGGCATCGACCTCAACCACGAGACTGCGACAATACAGCTGGTGCTTGATACGCCGACGTCGCAGCAGCCCTTGGCGAGTGGGTACTATCCCGGTATCTTCTATTCTTCGGACAACGATGACTTTGGTTTCTTCCTCAACAACTCCGGAGGTAAGACGCGGGATTCCACACTGCACTGGAAGGTGAAGGCCTATCGTACGGACAACCGTCCTGAGATTGCCAATTGGGGCGGAAAGTACGTCACTGGGCTTTTCACCAAGAGCAATCAGTACCTCTTCGAAGGAACGCAACTTGCGAACAGCAAGACCTGTTCATCGAGGACCGACAAGGGCGCCAAGCAATGGTCGTGGGGCGGTTCCGCGCGCGAGACGGCCCAACGCTATGCCAAGGGCACGTATTATTCCGTGCGAATCTACAACACGACGCTCACCGAGGACAACCTCGCGTGGAACCGCGTCGTTGACGAGGTGCGCTTCCGCGGCGTGGTGACCAATGGAACCGTGGTGGTGGCGTCGAACCGCGCGGGCGCGGAGGGCACGGAGGCGAGCGGCCTGTACTACGTGAACGGGAACCACACGTTCACCACCCCCGCGACGGTGACGATCGACGGCTGCGTGTACGAGCCGACGGGCTACAAGCTGGAGAGCTACAACGCCTCGAAGAAGGCATGGGACTTCGTGGCGGTTTCCAACGCGACGTCCTTCGCCTACACGAACTGCGCGGCGAACACGGGCGCGCGCATCACGTGGAACTGGCGTCTCACGAGCGGCGTGAAGAAGATCGACGCCGACGACTACGTGCAGGGCGGTCTCGTGTTCGGCTTCGACGGCATCCGCAACGCGGGACTCGGCGTTGCGCACGATCCGTCGGCCACGACGTGGAAGAACCTCGGTGCCATCGGCGGCGAGGCGACGCACGAGACGTTCACCGCAGAGCGTCCCGGCGCATGGGCGGCGAAGGGCTATCGGTTCGAGGGCGGCGACTGTTTCGTCACGCCGACGCTGCACATTGGCCGTCAGCTGACGGTGCAGCTCGTGACGGATTACAACGAGTCGCTCCAGACCGCGACCTCCCAGTGGCCTTCTCCGTTTGGCACGAACACGGATGCCGACAAATTCAACATCTATGCCTACCGCAAGTATGCGACAGACCGGGGCGATCTTCTCAGGTTCAATCCGAACGGCTACTTTGGCGGCTATTCCGAACTTGACCTTCTGCTTTGGGACGGACGCTTCATCAATGCCATGGTGGATTACAACAGGATCGGCAATGCGAACTCCGCTGCGCCGTCATGGGTTGGCAGGACGTTTAAAAGCGACATGCCCGACTACTCCTACTGCATCGGTACGGCATGGACGGCCGCCGGCAGCCGCGCGTCGCGCTCGTTCTCGGGGCTCATCCACGCCGTACGCCTTTATGATTGCACACTGACCGAGGCGGAACTCGCGCACAACATGGAGATCGACAACATCCGCTTCTACGCGGGCGCGGGCCGCTCTACCGAGACAAACCTCGTGGAGGTCGCGGTCGAATCGCCTGGCGGCGTCGTCTCGGTTGACGAGGCCGGCAGCTGGATCATTCGCGGCGAGGGCGCAAGCCAAACCTTCACCGCCCCCGCCACCGCCACCGTGGGCAACAACACCTACTCCTGCGCGGGCTACCGCCTCGAAACCTGGAACGCCGCGAAGCGCATGTGGGAAAGCCCGGTCGAAACGGCTTCGGCCCTGACGGCCGAATTGAGTTCGGCCAATCAAAACCGCCGCCTCACCTGGCTCTACACCCTCACCGCCGGCATACGCTCCGCCGCCGACTACGACGTACAGGACTACGTGCAGCTGGGTCTCGTCGCCAACTACGACGGCATCCGCAACCTCGGCCCCGGCAACGGCCACGCGACGATGGCGCAGCGCTGGCGCG
>CADCPA010000316.1 GCA_902803135.1 uncultured bacterium | reverse complement strand
TGGCGGATGGTCATGCCATCCGGTCTGATGGAGAGCTCGTACCCCTCCGGCGGAATCGACGCGACCTTCTCGTACTTCGGCGGCTTGCGCGCCCAATACTCGCCGCCGGTCACGTTCATCTCGCGTGGCGCAGGTATGATCGTCGCGGTGCGCGGCATCGCGGCAGACGCCGACGAAGCCAGCAGAATGCACGCCACGGTAATTGCTTTGGTGGGGATTGGCATTTTCATCAGGGTCAGACCCTTCTGTATATGCTTTACTGTATATGTCAAGGGGCCCTTGCTATCCGGCATGGCCAACAGGGCAAGGGTGATGTTTTTCATGCCGGCGTCTATGCCGATCAGTTTCATGAATTCTCTCCGTGGATCTTGATCTTCCTTCCGGAGAGGCGGCTCTCCTCGCAGGCGAATCCGATGAGATGGCTCTCCACGCTCGCCTCGAGGGTGGAGGTGAGCACCGACGGATCGTGCTTGTCAACCGCCATCAGGAAATCGCGCACGAGGCGGAAGTCGCCGCCGCCGTGCCCTTGCATCTCGTAGCCGGGGATGTCCTGGACTTTCATGTTCCAGTCCCAGTACTTGCCCGTGGCGAGGTCGGTGAGCCTGAACCCAGTGCCGCCGCCCTCGATCATGCCCTTCGTGCCGATGATGCGCGTCCGGCGCTGGCCGACCGGCGATAACGCCTCGTAGGAGAACGCGACGGATACGCCGTTCTCGAAGCGGAGCGCGGCGGCGTACTGCTCGGGCTGGTCGTTGTCGCACGCGAACACGCACCTGCTGTACGGCGAGGCGGCGAGTATCTTCGTCACCTGCTCGTCCGTCGCATTGGGCGGCAGGTCGAGCGGCGCCGTCCAGCGGCGCTGCTTCACGTAAAGCTTCAGCGCCGAATAGATGCAGTTCTTCTCGTGCGGACAGCCGTCGGTGCAGTGCGCAGGCGCGCCCGCCGGGCGGTTCTTCGCGATGAAGTACCGCTGTTCGCCCTCCGCGCTCGCGTGCGTGCAGCGCGATCCGATGAACCAGTTGATGATGTCGAGATCGTGGCAGCACTTCGAGATGACCATGGGCGTGGCGATCTTCGAGTTGCGCCAGTTGCCGCGCACGTAGGAGTGCGACGTGTGGATCATATCGACAAGTTCCGTGTGCTGGATCGACATGAGCTGTCCAATCAGGCCGCGGTCGATCGCGGACTTGATCGCCTCGTAGTACGGCGCGTACCTGAGCACGTGGCACACGCCCACGATGCGCCCCGTCTCCTTCTGTTTCGCAAGCATGTCGAGGCACTCCTTCGACGACTGTGCCATCGGCTTTTCCACGAGCACGTCGTACCCGATGTCCATCGCCATCATCGTGGCGTCGCAGTGGAGGTGGTCGGGAAGCGTGACGAAGAGGATGTCGGCGAGCTTCCCCTTCGCGCTCGTGGCGAGGAGGTCGCGGTAGTCGCTGAACTGGCGGTCGGCGGGAATGTTCCACGCCTTCGCCATCCGTTCCCGTCGGAATGGCAGAAGGTCGGCGACGGCGACGACCTTCATCGTGCCGGGGAATCTCTTGCCGTAATTCTGATATCCCCAGCCGCGTCCGCCAGCCCCGACGATGGCAACCGTCAGCTCGCGCGACGTCTGCGCCTTCATCGGGCGCATGGGATATACAAGCGGGTTCGCCGGCGCCGTCGAATTGTTCTTGGCCGCCATTGCCGGGGCGACTCCGTCCGCCGCGCTTGCCAACAGTGCGCTCTGTATAAACTCTCTTCTGTTTTGCATTACAGCCTCCTTACTACTAGAGTTTCAATGGAGAAAAAGGGTCAGTTCAAGTCGGCCTTGACGACAACGGCGCAATGATCCGTCGCCTCGGCGTTTACGATTACGCGCCGCTCGGCCACGGACACCTTGTCGGCATGGGGCGTATCGACCATGATGAAGTCGATGGTGTGGGTCGGCCCAGACGACGGGAACGTGAAAACCGACGGATCGTTGAGGATCGTCATCCCCTTCTTCAGTTCGGCAATCGTCTTCGATTCGGGACCGACGTTGAAGTCGCCCGCCAGAAACACCGGCTTGCGGCAGTCGGCGATGTTCGCCAACGCAACCTTGGCGGCGATGAGGCAGTGTTCCTCTTTCAGCGGGAAGTGCGTACAGGCGACGACATAGTCCTTGAACTCCGCAAACTCGATGCACCGCGTGTGGCAGTAGCCGGGCACCAGCACCTTCGAGACCTTAACCGGCTCCTCCTTCGAGAGAATCGCCAAGCCATACTCGCCGGCCCCATCAAGGTCCTCGGCCGTGGCGGCGTTCTGCACCTGAAATCCGTTCTTCGCCGTGTTGAGCGTCTTGCGCACGAAGGTACCCTTCATACCGCAGAGCTTGGCCAGTTCGGCGGTCTGGTCAACATAGCCCACGCGTTTCGTCTTGCTGTCGATCTCCTGGATCGCCACCCAGTCGGGATTGACGGAGCGGATCACCTCCGCCACCTGCGGCAGATGGCCGAGGTCTCCCGGCGGCAGTTCGAACGCCCCGTTCAGCCCGCAGCCGATGCGGATGTTGTAGCTCATCATCGTGATGGACTTTGCGAACACACAAGACACCGCTGCCAACGCAGCACAGAATACCAATCTTTTCATTGACCTCCAATCTAAAGGGTCAGACCCTTCTGTATATGCTTTACTGTATATGACGAATGTCTGAGCCTTTTTTTGACCATTGAAACCCATGGGGACAGCCCCCCACACACCATTATTTGAGGAAGAGGATGATACCGGCAGGCTTCGGGTTGACGAGCGTGAGCATGTTGCCCACCACCTCCGCGCGCCACCCCTGCGTAACCGCGTCTGTCGCGCTCGGATCCGCAGTCGCCGTCACTTCGATCTCCGCCGCCTCCACGGACGTCAACGAGCCTGCCGCGCACAGACGGTAGCGCGCGGTCAGCGCACGACTCGCCAGCGACACTTCGATACGGCGCAGGTTCTTGACAAAGTCGTTGTTGCCAACCTCAGTCACGTTGACC
>CADCPA010000315.1 GCA_902803135.1 uncultured bacterium | reverse complement strand
GCTCGCGAAGATGATCCGCACGAGTGTGCTCTTCGCCGGTCCTCTCCTCGCGCGCACGCTCGCCGTGTCGCTGCCGCCGCCGGGCGGCGACGGCATCGGCCACCGTCGCCTCGACACCCACTTCGAAGGTTTTGCCGCGCTCGGCGCCAAGGTCAAGGCCGGACGCCGGATTCTGTCCGTCAAGGCCCCGAAGGGACTCTCGGGCGCGCGCCTTCTCCTCGACGAGGCGAGCGTCACCGCAACCGAGAACATCCTCATGGCCGCCGTGCTCGCGAGGGGAACGACGGAAATCTACAACGCGGCCTGCGAGCCGCATGTGCAGGACCTCTGCACGATGCTCAATGCGATGGGCGCGCAGATCACGGGCGTCGGCACGAACCTGCTGACTGTCGTCGGCGTGGAGCGGCTCGGCGGTACGACCGCACGCGTCGGCTGCGACTACATTGAAGGCGCGAGCTATCTGACGGCTGCGGCGATCACGGGCGGCGAGATCACGCTCACCGAGATCGACGCGCATGTGTTCCAGGTTCTGTCGCGTGTATTCGGCCGTTTCGGCGTCCGCTGGACCGTGGACGCGGAAAAGCGCACGCTGCATATGGCTGCGAGCAAGCGGCGTACGATGGCGTACGATCTCGGCGACGCGATCCCCTCCGTGGCGGACGGCCCCTGGCCGATGTTTCCCTCCGACCTCGTGTCGATCCTCATCGTGCTCGCCACGCAGACGCGCGGCACCTGCCTCTTCTTCGAGAAGATGTTCGAGAGCCGACTCTATTTCGTCGACCACCTCATCGGCATGGGCGCGAAGATCGTGCAGTGCGATCCGCACCGTGTCGTGGTGACGGGCCCGACCCAGCTCGTCGGCTCGACGGTGACCTCGCCCGACATCCGCGCCGGCATCGCGCTCGTGCTGGCCGCGCTCTGCGCGAAAGGACAGACGACCATCCTGAATGCCGAGTCTGTCGACCGCGGCTATGAGGCGGTCGAGAGGGAATTCGCCGCACTCGGCGCCGACGTGAAACGATTGTAAGGAGGTTCGCACATGAAGAGTCGCATCGTCTTCGCCCTGTACGCATTCGGCGCGGCCGCGACGACGGCGCTGTTTGCCGGCGTCGTGCCGATGGATCGGGATTGGCTCGTCGATCCGTCGCCCTTTGCGGCCAAGGTCCACGAGGTGGAAGGGCGGCTCGTATTGGAGAACGGCCTCATCCGCCGCACGTTGCTCTTGAAGCCGGGCGTGGCGACGTGGAGTTTCCGCAACCTGATGACGGATGAAGAGTATGTGCGTGCGCCGTCGCCCGAGGCGACGCTCGTCTTCGACGGACGCGAAGTGCTCGTGGGCGGCGTACGCGGGATGCCGGTGCTGGGCTATACGTGTCCGCAGGATGTCGCGCGCTACCGGGCGGAGGGCTCGTACAGCCTGGCCGGTTGGTCCGAACGCCCCATTGCCGAGCGCCTCGCCTGGAAGCGTCGTCCCGAATGGTCGGCGCGCGACTTGCCGTGGCCGCCGAAGGGCCGCGAGGTGGCGCTTTCGTTCACGGCTGCGGACGCAACGCTTCCTCCGGTCGTCGTGCACTATGAAATCTACGACGGGATTCCGCTGGTGGCGAAATGGGTGACGGTCGCCAACCGTACCGGGCGCGCGCTGACGATCAAGACGTACAGGTCGGAAATCCTCCGTCTCGCGGAGTCGTATGCGTCGCATGACGTGGACTATCGGGAGAATCCGACGGAACTCTTCGCCATTAGTGAATTCAACTACGGCGATGCGAGTTCCAAGGTGCGCGACAAGGGCCTGGCGCGTACGCGCGATGAAACGTATACGACGCAGACCGACTACCTCAACGACCGGCTCTGCCGGCTCGAGGCGTCGCCTCAGCTGCCGTCCGCCGAGACGGTGCCGGTCAACGGCGAATGGACCTCGCACCGCACCTGGGAACTCGCCTTCGATTCGACGGAACGCGAGCGGCGCGGACTCGCGATCCGGCGCTTCTGGCGGACTGTCGCCCCATGGACGGACGAGAATCCGCTGATCTTCCACCTGACGGCATCCTCCGACGAACGGGTGCGCGAGGGCTTCCGCCAGTGCCGCGAGACCGGATTCGAGACGCTGCTGATGAGTTTTGGTTCGGGTTTCAACCTCGAGAGCCGCGACGCCGCGTATCGTGCGCGGTACGCCAAATTGTCGGCGGAGGCGAAAGCGGCGGGGCTCGCGTTCGGCGGCTATTCGCTCACATCCTCGCGCAGGGCGGGCTCGGCGGCCGAAAACGTACAGGGTGGGCGTCCGCGCTTCGGGGTGGCGCCGTGCCTGGCGGCGAAGTGGGGTCAAGACTACCTGGCCTGTCTCAAGGACTTCATGCGCGAGGCCGACTTCGGCATCTTCGAAAACGACGGACCCTATCCGGGCGACACCTGCAACGCGACGAACCACTGCGGACACGTCGGCTACGAGGATTCGTTCATCACCCAGTGGCGTGCGCAGACGGACCTCTACCGTTTCTGCCGCGCCAATGGCATCTATGTCAACCAGCCGGACAACTACTACCTCGTCGGCGGCAGCAAGAACGGCATGGGCTACAAGGAAGTGAACTGGTCGCTGCCGCGCGACCAGCAGCTGATCGTCGAGCGCCAGAATGTCTACGACGGCACCTGGACGAAGACCTCGTCGATGGGTTGGATGTTCGTGCCGCTGGCCCAGTACCATGGCGGCGGGGCGGCCGCGACGGTCGAGCCGCTCAAGGACCATCTGGCCCACTACGACCAGCGCTTTGCCGACCTGCTCGGCGCGGGCGTGCAGGCGTGCTGGCGGGGTCCGAGACTTTTCGACACGCCCGAGACGCTCGACCTCGTGCGCAAGTGGACGGCCTTCTACAAGCGCTATCGCCGCGTGCTGACGGGCGATTTCATCCATCTGCGCCGTGCCGACGGCCGCGACTGGGACGGCTGGCTCATGTGCGACGCCGCGGCCCCCGGCGACGTGCGCGCGATTGCCTCGCTTTTCAATCCGACGGATCGGGCGATTGCGCGCACGCTTCTTCTGCCGCTCGACTACGCCGGCCTCCACGGCCGTGCACGCCTGCGCTGCAGCAACGACGCCGAGCCGCATGAGGTGGAGCTGGACGCGCAGGACCGTGCAAAGATCGACGTGACGATCCCCGCCGGCGGCTACATCCACGTCTTCGCCGGTCCGAAGAACTGACTACTTCACCGGCTGGAGAATCCAGCGCTTGTTGTACCAGAACCACTGGCCCGGCGTCTTGCAGATGCCGTCGTTCAGCAGGCGGAAGGCTTCTTCCGTGAGGCGGCGCGCCTCCTCCTTGCGGTCGGCGGCGTTCGGGTCGGGGCGAAGCGTGGCCAGGTGGTCGAAGGTGTGGAGTCCGTTTTCGCGGCGCATGATCGCGACGACGATCGGCGCGCCCGTCGCCACGGCGAACATCGCGCCGCCGTGCGAGACGTTGGCGGTGCCGTTCAGGAAGGGTACGGAGACGTCGCGCGCGGGGACGCGCAGGTCGGGCAGGATCGCGAAGGCGCGTCCGGCCTTGAGGATGCCGAGGATGTCGCGCATGACCGAGGCGCTGCCGCGCTCGACGACGTCGATGCTGCCGTACTGGCGCTTCATCCAGGCGTCGACGTAGGGATTGCGCTGGCGGGCGGCGATGGCGGACAGCGGAATGCCGTACTGGGCCATCGCCCAGGCCGCCATATACCAGTTGCCGCAATGCGGCACCATGACGACCGCGCCCTTACCCTCGTCGATGACGGCCTGCAGACGCTGCGCGTATTCGCCGATGTCCTTGACGTGCGCGGTGATCCAGTCCTTGGTGAGACGCGGCGCGCGGATCATCTCGATCGCGTTCATCAGCACGTTGGCGAGCGATTCCTTGGAGAGGGCGAGCGCTTCGGCGCGCGTTTTTTCGGGGAAGCATGTCTGGATGCGTTCGAGCGTGCGCTTCTTCTTGAAGCCGCAGGTGACGAGCGTCGCGGCCGTGCGGCGGGCGAGGGCGCAGGCGAGCCGATACGGAATGGCATTCACGACGGCGCAGGCCGTGCGCAGCGCCGTGTATTCGACGAGACAGGAGAGCTGGGATTTCCGAGCCATGCCGCGGAACTTACCTGGCCAGCTGCTTCAGCTTCGCCGCGGCATCCTGCATGGCCAGGTTGAAGGCCTTGCGCTGGGCGTCTTCCATGTCCGTCATTTCAACTCCGGGCTTGTTGACCGTGCGGGGCGGCGGATTGAAGGAGAGCGTACGGGCGGCCTGGGCGCCGTAGAGGACGTGAAGGACGATGTCGCCGTTTGGACCATGCGCCTTGCCCGTGCCGACGAGCGCGTAGCCCGTCGTCTTGCCGTTGGCGTCCTTGCCTTCGAAGATCGGAAAGAGGTCCGCGGAGAGAGGCGTCGCCGTGACCGTGCCCTTGGGCATCATCTTCAGCGCCTCCTGCGGGTCGGCGGGATTGAAGAGCAGCTCGCCCTCGGGGTTGGCGGCGGGCTTCGCCGGTTGGGCGTCGGCGGCCGGCGGCTTGCCTTCAAGGCGATCCACGCGCGCCACGGCGTCCGCAATCGCATCGCACACGGCGCGCGAGGTAATCGTGGCGCCCGTGATGGCGTCGATGTCGCCGCCGTCTTTCTTGACGGCGAGGCCGTTGGCGGACTTCCCGGCGAACTGCCCGCTGAAGTCGGCGTCGCCGAGCTTCGCGCCGAGACCGGGCGTCTCGTTCGCGGCGAGTACCTGGTACGAGAAGATCTTGCGCGCGGGATCGAGGCCGATCATGAGGCGCACGTCGCCGCCGTAGCCGTTCGCACTCGTACCGGGCACGGCGTAGCCGACGACCGTCTTCTTCGCATCGTCGGAATAGGCGACGAAGATCTGCACGGACTTGTCCGCCGGATCCGCGCGCGTGTCAATGGCTTTGACGTCCTTCGGCAGCACGGCCTTGGCGGCGTTGTTGGCCTTCAGCGCGGCGAGATTCTCGATGCGCGCCTTCGTGATGTCGTTGACGACGGCCAGCACGGCCGCGCAAACGGCCGAGATGATGGTCAGCGAAAGAACAAGCTTCAGAATTTTCATAATCAGGCGGGAGGTCGGAGGTGAAAAAGAGGAGTTACTTTGCGCCGAAGGGCTTTGGCTCGGTGAAACGGGAGATGAGCGGGGTGAAGGCGTTCATGATGAGAATCGCGAAGGAGACGCCTTCGGGGAAGGAACCGAAGCAGCGAATGAGCATCGTGAGGAGGCCGCAGCCGCAGCCGAAGACGAGTTTGCCCTTGGCCGTGACCGGCGAGGTCACATAGTCGGTCGCCATGAAGCAGGCGCCGAGGATGGCGCCGCCGCAGAACATGTGGACTTCCGCGAGCTTGAGGGCGTTGACGTTCATGCCGTATTTGAAGAAGGCGAAGACGGCGATCGTGCCGAGGAAGGCGACGGGGATGTGCCAGGTGATTACGCGGCGGAAGATGAGGTACGCGGCGCCGACGAGGAGGGCGAGCGCGCTCACTTCACCCAGGCAGCCGTTGATATTGCCGATGAAGGCGCACTGGATGAAGCCGCCCTGCGCGAAGTCGAGGACCTTGTCCGCAGCCGGCACCTTGTCCCAGGCGGCAGTGGCGAACGTCTTGAGATAGGCAAGCGGCGTCGCGGTCGTCGTGGCGTCGGCGACGTGTCCCGCGGCGATCTTCCAACTCGAGGCGCTCCACACCGTCATGGCTTCGGAGAAGGAGACGAGCATGAACGCGCGCGCGGCGAGGGCGGGGTTGAAGGGGTTGTAGCCGAGGCCGCCGAAGACTTGCTTCGCGACGCCGATGGCGAACACGCCGCCGACCGCGGCCATCCAGAGCGGCAGCGTGGGCGGCAGGTTGAGGGCGAGAAGGAGACCGGTGAGCACCGCCGAGAGGTCGCCGATCGTGTTGTTGCGCTTCATTGCGAGGCGGCAGAGAGCTTCCGTCACGAGACAGGCGGAGATGCAGGTGCCCATGAGCAGCAGGGCGCGCATGCCGAAGAAGTAGACGCTGCAGCAGACCGCCGGCAGAAGGGCGATGATGACGTCGAGCATGATGTCGCTGACGGACGACTTCGCGTGCGTGTGCGGCGAGCTCGAGAGGATGTAGTGTTCGCTGTTTTGTTTCGGAAGCATGGCGGTAGGGAAGTTGAGAGTTGGGAGATGAGAGTTGGGAGTTGGGAGTTAAAAGTTGGGAGTTAAAAGTTGGGAGTTGGGAGTTGGGAGTGGCCCAGCCGCTCATCTCCCGCTTACTTGCCGGCGGCCGCGGCGGCCTTGGCCTTCTCGGCTGCGATCCGTGCGCGGATGGAGTTCTTGGCGCGGCGGCAGAGGTGGGTGATCGACCGGTAGGCCGGGCAGCCGAAGGAACAGGCGCCGCATTCGATGCAGTTCATCACGCCGAGCTTTTCAGACTGCGCGATGTCGTCCGCCTCGACGGCACGCGAGATGCCGGCGGGGTTGAGGCGCATGGGGCAGGCGCGCACGCAGCGGCCGCAGTTGATGCACGGCGAGGACGCGTACTGGAACACGCGCGCGGCCGTGAGGAAGAGCAGGCCGGAAGTCGTCTTCGTCGTGGCGATGTCGAGATGCGGCACGTTGAAGCCCATCATCGTGCCGCCGCTGATCACCTTGCGCACGCCGTCCTTTTCGCCGCCGCAGAAGGCGGCGAGGTCGGCGTAGGAGGTGCCCGTGGGGGCGAGTACGTTCTTGGGCGTCGCGATGCCGTCGCCGGAGACGGTGGTCACGCGCTCGGTGAGCGGGATTCCGTGGACGACCGCGTCGGCGATGGCCGCGACGGTGCCGACGTTCTCGACGACGCAGCCGACGGAGATCGGCAGCGCGCCGGGCGGCACGAGGCGACCGACGGTCGCGTAGATCTGGTGTTTTTCGGATCCCTGCGGATAGAGCACCGGCAGAACGACGATCTCCACGTTGCCGTCGATGTCCGCAAAAGCCTTTTCGAGGGCTGCAATCGCCTCGGGCTTGTTCGCCTCCACGGCGATCCGCACGGCGGGGCCATTCAGGATCTTCCGCATGATTTCCACACCCACGCGGATGCGGTCGGCGCGCTCGAGCATC
>CADCPA010000314.1 GCA_902803135.1 uncultured bacterium | reverse complement strand
GGGAGGCCCTGGTCGAACGGCACTGCCAGCGTGCCGCCGCCCGCCGGCACGTAGAGGGCCTGTCCCTTCACGCCGGACTGGAATGACACGTTCCAGCAGACGCCGGTCGGGCCCGCCGCCGGCGTCTCGACCGCCGCAGCCGAATCGAACGTCGTGTAGTAGACCAGACGACCTGAAGCCGGCGAAACCGACTGCGGAACCGCCTGAGACATCGCGCCCAAACCCGTCAACCCCGCGACCGAAACAAGTCCCGCGAGCAGCTGCATATAATTCTTCATGAGAACTCCTTTCTGGGAAAAATTCATAGACCCGTACCTCATATAAGCTCACTTAATCGCCTCAATTATACCAAAACCACCCATACGTGCACGGCAAATCAAAAAAAATCGTCATTTCCCGCAGAACGCGCGTATGGTCTCGACCATGTAGTCAAGCCGCGCCGCCCCCATGCCGGGATACAGACCGATCCAGAGCGCGTCGTTCATGATCGTCTCCGTGTTGTCGAGCGTGCCCACCACGCGGTAGTCGACGCCTTCGCGCAACGCTTCGAAACACGGATGGCGCAGGATGTTCCCCGCAAAGAGATTGCGCGTCTGGATATTCTGCGACTCCAGATGCTGCGCCAGGTCGTTGCGCGTGAATCCGGCCTCGGGCAGGACGGTCATCAGGAAACCGAACCACGACGGATCGGCCTCAGGCGCCAGACCGGGCAGACGCAGTTGGGGAAGCCCGTGCAGACCGTCATACAGCCGCGCAAAGTTCTCCTTCCGCCTTTCGACGAAAGACGGAAACTTTTCAAGCTGCGTACAACCGATCGCCGCTTGCAGATCGGTCGCCTTGAGGTTGTAGCCGAAGTGCGAATAGACGTACTTGTGATCGTAGCCGACGGGCAGCTTTCCGAACTGTTTCGTGAACCGGCAGCCACAGGTGTTGTCGACGCCGGACTCGCACCAGCAGTCGCGCCCCCAGTCGCGGATTGAAAGCGCGATCTTCTTCAGCAGCGGATTGTCCGTATAGACCGCGCCGCCCTCGCCCATGGTCATGTGGTGGGGCGGATAGAAGCTCGAAGTGCCGATGTCGCCCCATGTGCCCGTAAAGCGCCCGGCGAACTTCGTGCCCAGCGCATCGCAGTTGTCCTCGACCAGCCACAGACCGTACTTGTCACAGAAGGCCTTCACCGCCGCGACGTTGAACGGATTGCCGAGCGTATGCGCCAGCATGACGGCCTTGGTCTTCGGCGACCGGGCACTCTCCAGCCACGCCACGTCGATATTCGCCGTCTCAAGCTCGACATCAACGAAAACCGGCACGGCGCCGTACTGGACAATCGGCGCGACCGTCGTGGGGAAGGCCGCCGCGACCGTGATGACTTCGTCGCCGCGGCAGATGCGCCGTGCACCGAGCAACGGCGAGGTCAGCGTCGAAAACGCCAGAAGGTTCGCGCTCGACCCCGAATTGACGAGCAGCGCGAAACGCACACCCAGGTAGTCCGCAAGACCTTTCTCGAAGTCCCGCGACCAGTGTCCGTAGGTGAGCCAGAATTCCAGCGACGCATCGACCAGGTTCACCATCTCGCGTTCGTCGAAGACACGCCCCGCATAGTTGACGCGACTCTTGCCCGGCTCAAAGGCGGCCTGCTGTTTCGGTTCCTGCACCAGGCGGTAATATTCCGCCGTCTTCTCAAGAATTTCCCTCTTCAGTTCTTCTGCCTTCGTCATGCGACCGTCCATTCCTTCAGATTGCCTTCGACATACTCTTCGATCTGGCGACGACACCAGGCGGATGCCTCTTCGCCTGCGGACACCGCCTTGTACCACGTCACCGTCGCGGCGACGGTCTGAGCGAAACTCCAGCGGGGCATCCACCCGAGAACCGCCTGCGCCTTGGAGGAATCAAGTTGGAGCAGCGTCGCCTCCTTCGGTGCCTGCGGATCCGAATCATCCCGGACCTCGGCTTGCGGGAAGGCCTTGCACAGCTCCTCGACCAGATCGCCCACCGTCTTCATGCACCCGGCGTCCGGACCGAAATTGAACGACATGTCCGACGCGCCGTCTCCGGACGGCAGCTCACCCGCGACCAACCGCGCGCCGAGCGTCAGATAGCCGCAGAGCGGTTCGAGCACATGCTGCCAGGGTCGCGTCGAATGGCGATTGCGCACGACCAGGGGCTGCCCGGACAGAAACGCGCGCAAGGCGTCGGGCACAAGGCGGTCCGCAGCCCAGTCTCCGCCGCCGATCACATTGCCCGCGCGCGCGCTGGCCACACGAACGCGAGACTCCTCCCCCGCGAAAAAGCTGCGGCGATAGCTGGCAATGGCGATTTCACACGCCCCCTTTGACGCGCTGTAGGGATCGCAGCCGCCCAGCGGATCTGCCTCGACGAACGCGCGGCCCGCGTTGTCGTTCTCGTAAACCTTGTCCGTCGTGATGCAGACCACCGTGCACGCGAAGCCAAGCCGCCGCACCGCCTCCAGCACGTTCACCGTGCCCATGACGTTGACGGCGAACGTTTCGGCAGGCGTCCGGTACGATTCGCGCACGAGCGGCTGTGCGGCCAGATGAAACACAAAATCAGGCTTCACCCGCTGCAGGCAGGCGGACAGTGCCTCGAGGTCGCGCACGTCGCCGCGCGTATCGGAGGCGAGCCGCGCCATCAGGTTCAGCTGTACGAAGAGCGACGGCGTCGTCGGCGGTTCCAATGCAAAGCCATGAACCTCCGCACCAAGCAGCAGCAGCCACTCGCACAGCCAGGACCCTTTGAATCCCGTATGCCCGGTGACCAGCACCCGACGGCCTTTGTAGGCGGCGCTTTCCATTAGAGGACCTCCCCGAGACGCGCGACGATCTTCGCACAGGAAACCCCATAGGCGTCCAGCAATTCGCCGGCCTTGTACCCGTCGACGAATTCCTTCCGCAAACCGAAATTGAACACCTTCATGTCCGTCGCTCCGTAGAAGGACGCGACCTTCTGTCCGAAGCCGCCCTCCACGATGCCGTCTTCCAGCGTCGCAACGGCCACATGGTCCGCCGCTAGCGCGTCAAGCAGCTCGATGTCGAGGCCGGAGGCGTAGCGCGGATTGACAAGCGTCGGCTCGAAGCCGTAGGTCTCGCGCAGCACGGCGCAGACCTCCTCACCCAACTGGAAGAAGTCGCCGAGCGCCAGCACGGCGATCTTCGTCCCGCGCCGTACGACCTGATACTTGTCGAGGCATGCGCCATAGTCCGTCTCCACGGGCGCCGTCGTATGATGGACGCCGTTGCGCGGCACGCGAATGGCCACCGGTCCCATCTTCTGTTCGAGGCTCCAATCCAGCATCGCGAAGTATTCTTCGCAGGTCGTCGGACAGAGAAAGACGAGGTTCGGGATGTTGGTGAACAGCGCCAGGTCAAACCACCCGACATGCGTCACGTCGTTGCCCGCCCACACGGACCCGTTGCGAATGAGCACCGTGACTGGCAGCCGGTTGAGGCAGATGTCCTGGGCCAGCTGGTCGTAAGCCCGTTGGAAGAACGTCGAGAACGTCGCCGCCACGGGCTTGGCGCCGTTCCGCGCGAGGCCCGCGGCCATCGACAGCATGTGCTCCTCGGAAATGTCGACGTCGAGAAACTGCCGTCCCGCCTTCTGCCGTCGTTCCTTCGTGAAGCCGATCGTCAGCGGCACGCCCGCCGCCAGCGCGATGACGGCAGGATCGTCCACCATCTTCTTCAGCAGATATTCGGCCACGAGATCGTCGTAGTTTTCGCCCGTGCGCACGTTCCGCTTTTCACCGGTCTCAGCGATGAACGGCGGAAACCAATGCCAGTCTTCGCGATTCCGCTCGGCCACGGGGAAGCCCTTGCCCTTCTGCGTCCGCACATGGACCACGACAGGATGGTCCACATCCTTCAGCCGGCGGAAGGTCTCGACCAACATCTTCACGTCGTTGCCGTCGCGCACATAGACGTAGTCGAAGCCGAGTGCGGTGAACAGATTGTTCGGCGAACGGCCCTCCGTCTCCCGCAACCGGGCCAGGTGGTCGTAGAGGCCGCCGTTCACGTCCGAAATCGACTGGCAGTTGTCGTTCACCACGACAAGGAAGTTCGTACCGAGCTTCGACGCGCAGTTGAGCCCCTCGAACGCCTCGCCGCCGCTCAGCGAACCGTCGCCGATGACGGCGACGATGTTCTCATGTCCGCCGGTCAAGTCGCGGGCCTTGGCGAGGCCGCAAGCCAGACTGATCGAGGTCGATGTGTGGCCCATCGTGAAGAAGTCGTGGACGCTCTCACGCGACTCGGCATAGCCCGTCACCGTCGAAAACAGTTCGGGATTGAGGTAGGCATCCTTGCGGCCGGTGAGAATCTTGTGGACATAGCTCTGATGGG
>CADCPA010000313.1 GCA_902803135.1 uncultured bacterium | reverse complement strand
GAACGCCGCGCGGCAGCATGTGTCCGTTACCGAATGGATTCGTCTTGTCGACGAGCACGACCTCAAGAGAGTGTTTGAGTCGCTGGTACTGGAAGCCGTCGTCGAGGATGAGCGTGTCGCAGCCGAAGCGGGAGATCGCATAGCGGCCCGCCTTGACGCGGTTGCGGTCCACAATCACGCACACGCCCGGCAGGTTGGAGGCGAGCATGTAGGGCTCGTCTCCGCCCGTCGCGGCGTCGAGGCGGATGCGCTTGCCGTCCGAAACGACGAGCGGCGGCTCGATGACATCGGAAAACATGCGCTGCCACCACGGCTTCTCCTTGCGGCGGTAGCCGCGCGAGAGGATCGCGACCTTGCGTCCCGCCGCCGTGAGCTCGCGCGCAAACTTCTCGGTGACGGGCGTCTTGCCCGTACCGCCGGCGGTGACGTTGCCGATCGAGATGACCTGGCAGCCGAGGGGAAAACGCCGGAGGATGCCCAGGTTGTAGAAGACGTAGCGGACCGCGACGACCGAACGGAAGATGCAGGAGATGCCCGACAGCAGGCCCAGCACCATCCGCATGCCGAAAGGCTGGTTCTGATCCGCCCCCGGCTGCTGGATGACCTTCACGAGCGAATGCTCGAGCCGCTCGATGAAATTGACCTTCTGCTTCTGCACGCCCGTCCCCTTCCGTCCGCCAACGAAAGCCTACTTGCGCTTCGGCGCGGCCTCGGCCGCGAGGTCCTTCGCGATTTCCGCCAGCTCGCCCGCATAGGACGCGGCTTCCCTGCCAACGGCCGCGTTCGCGCTCGCGCCGCCGAGCGCTTCGGCATCGGCAGCGGCCTTCTTGACGGCCGCCAGCGCGGTCTTCGCCGCGGAGGCGTTCTTCGGCGCGAAATCCCTGTATTTCACCAGCAGCGCGCGCAGCGCCACGGCCTTCTTGACGTCGGCGTCGGCGGAGAGCGTCTTGAAAGCGTCGTCGTACGCCTTCGCATCCGACGGCCAAGTCTGACGGTAGAGCGCGATGTTGGCGAGCGCGGCGGCGGGACGCTCCTTGATTTCCCCTTCGATTGCCTTCTTCACCTGCGTCTGCGTCTCCTCGACGGCCTGGATGAGGGCCTTCGCCTCCTCCGCCTTCGCGTCACGGCCCTTCGCCGTCTGCTTGAGCTGACGCACGACGCTCTCGCACGACTTGCCCATCACGAGCTGGCGCGCCAGCGACTTGAGCTTGACGGGCGTGACGTTGCCCGTGAGCGAGAAGCGGTCCATCGCCCCTTCAAGCGCGTTCACGACCGCCTCGATCGCGCCGCGCACCGCACCGGCGCCCACGCCGCTGAAGACGACCTGGCCCTTGGCGTCGACGACATAGAGGAACGGAATGGCGTCCGCATGCGGTTCGCCTTCGATGCCGACGTCGTCGTAGATCGGATACGAAAGCCCGTTCTTCTTCACGAGCGCGGCGATGGCGTCCGGTTCGCGCCCCTGGCAGTGCGATCCGATGAGGATGAACGGTTTGGACTTGTACGTCTGCCAGATTTTCTCGATCTCGGGCAGCAGCGCCACGCACGGACCGCAGTTGACGCCCCACTTGTCCACGAGCACGACCTTGCCCTGGAGATCCGAAGCCGTGAGCTTGCGCCCCGAATACCAGTTCGCCTCCGTCAGGCCCCTCCATTCCGCAGCGCCGGACATCCACGCACAGGCGACGAGAAGCGCCGCGCAGATCATCTTCATGTTCATGACTTCCGCTCCTTTGAAACGAGTAATTGCTGTGAATGCATATTGTATCAAATCCCGCGGCATCTGGGGTGCCTTTTGTGTCAATAACGGAGCAATTCCACGACCGCACGGTCGCCGTAGGCACGGAGGACGGCCGCGCGGAGGTCGTCCTGGTCCCGGTTGGCGGCCGGACACACGATGTAGTAGGTAAACGTCGACACGGCGTCGAAGTCCTCCTCGTCCTCCTCCCGGCACGCCTTCACGACGCGGTCGATTTCGGCCAGGGAGACGCCATTCCGATTGTCCACGGCCACCGTATCGCCGTTGCCTGTCACATACATCAGGTGGAATCCCCGGCGCGCGGGGAGGAACACGTTGTCCGCGCCGAAACGTTTCCGCAGCTTCGCCAGCAGTCCCTCCTCCCGCGCACGGCAGTTGTAGAAACCCACGAAGTCGACGCGTACCTTCACGCCGTCCGGCAGGGACATGCGTGCGAGCAGGTCGTCCAGCGTGTCGCCGTCCCGCCCCGAACAGGAACTCCACTGGTGGTTGTTCTGCCAGAAGACGCGTCCGTCGCCCGTCGTGCAGACCGTGGCGACGATCCGGCTTTCCGCCTCCGCCGACGTCCCTTCCGACGCCGAAGCGCGAGCCGCACGCAGGGCGGCGAGTTCCGCCTGCGCGTGCGCCAGCGCCGCGTCCTTCTCCCGGGCCGACCTTTCCGCCGCGGCGTTCATTTCATGCAACTCGTCCGCCGCCGTCCGCCGCACCCGGTCGACGTTCAGCGCAAAGACGAAGGTGGCGAGCATGAAGAGGTCGAGCACGGCCGTCAGATTGAAGGAGAGCCACCCGTGCCGCGAACGTGGACGATCAGTCTTCGCCATCGACCGCGTCCTCCGCCGTCTCGCCGGTTCTTGCCAGCCCGAGTCGACCGAACAGCTCGAGCGCGATCTGCACGACGATGCCCACGAAGGTCGACACGATGGCGACTGAAAACTTCTCCGCGAGCGTCCCCGGTTCGTTCATGTTGGAGGCAATGAGCGCCCACAGGGTCCCCAGCATGCCGACCATCGTCGGCAGCCTGCGGCAGAAGGCGAAAGCGGCGGCAAAGCTTCTGGGACGGCAACAGCCGATCAGGAACGGCGCCCCGAACACGCCGAGGTTCAGCACGGTAAACGCGCGCGCCGCCCCGGCCGACCACGCGCCGGCCATGAAGTTCGCACCGAAGACCGGGTCGAGCGTCGGCCGCGGGAGCAGCGGCACCAGCCACAGCAGCAGCAAATACAGCGCCGTGGCGACGAGGAATCCGCACCCGAAACCCAACCACCATTTTCCAGAACCCTGTGCCATCATCGCCTCCCCTATTTGACCGTACCGCCTTGCGCCACGACAACGCGTGCGACCTTCTCCCGCGTCTCCGCCTCCGCCGACAGCGCCGTCAGATCGTACGTCGTTCCCGCGCCCCGCGCGACAATCCGGGATTTGAGTTCGCGAAAGCCGCCGACCGCCTCGCCGTCCAGGAGGAAGGAGGCGTCCTGCGCCCGCGCAATCGTGCAGCACGCTGCCGTCTCGATTGGTGCCGCCACGGCTTGTGCGGGTGATTCGGACGCCGCGGCGGCGCTTTCCGAGCCGCCACCGGTCCCAAACCGTCCGCCCAGAAAGGCGCCCAGTCCGAAAACAGCCGCGAGAACCAGCGCCATCGGTGTCAGCTGGCCGCCGAAGGCCATTGCCTTCACCATCTTTCCGAAAAGACTTTTCCGTTTCATACCCATTGGTTTCTCGCGGACCGTACGCGTCATCTTAGATGGAAAATCCGTAAAAGACAAAAAAGATGCGGCGAGGAAGACCCACCGCATCTTTTCGCAGGTTCAACCGTCAGCGGCTTACTTGGCTTCGGCGGGCTTCGCCTCGGGGGCCGGAGCCGGGGCCGCAGGCGCTTCGGCCGGCTTCGCCTCGGCGGGCTTCGCCTCGGGGGCCGGAGCCGGGGCCGCAGGCGCTTCGGCGGGCTTCGCCTCGGCGGGCTTGGCGGCGGCGTCCAGTGCCTTGGCGGCCTCATTCGCGGCGTCGAGGATCGAACGCGACGCGCGCGACGGATCGTAGCGCTTGATGACATCCGTCAGGCGCTCGACCTGGTTCTTCTCCATCTCGTCCGTACGCGCGGCCTTGAGCGTCTCGAGCTCCTTCACCGCACCGTCCTTGTCGCCGAGCAGCGCCTGGCAGCGCACGGCGCCGAGCTGGGCGGTCAGCGCGAGATAGGAATTCGTATTCGCCTTCGCGTAGCCCGCGAAGATTTCCTGGGCTTCCTTGTACTTGGCAAGGCCCTCCAGGGCATGGCCGCGGCCGAGCACGGCGATGTCGGCGAACGCCGCGTTGGCGGCGGACTTCTTGGCCAGCACGTCATACGTGTTCAGCGCGTCCTGATAGCGTTCGGCGTCGTAGTAGGCCTTGGCGAGACGGAGACGGAGCGACGGCCCCACCTTGCTGGAACCGTAGTCGGCAACGGCCGTCTCGAGCTCTTCGATCGTGTAGGCGTTCACGAGCTGCTGGTTCGCCGCGAAATCGCGCTTCTTCGACCAGTCGCGATATCCGTAGACCGCGCCGACCACAACCGCCGCGCCCACGAGCAGCATCAGCGTGGACTTGCCCTCCTTCTTCCACCAGTCCCACACGGGCAGCAATTCGGGGGCCGCCTTCACGAAAGCGGGCAGGTTCTCTTCAGGGATGTTGTTCTCTTCACTCATGGTTCTCACCTTGTTCTTTGGTCAATTGACGGGACATCTCGTCCCACTGGTCGAGGATCTTCTCGTCGCGGCCCTCCGCGCGGGCGACGATGCGGTTGAAATCAAGCGCGTCCGGGAAATCGCGGTTGTACACAAAGCGGCGACGGGCCCGCTGGGGAGACTGGGACAGCCGGCGCACGGAATCGATCATCAGCACGGCCGTGAAATACGTCGACTTCGGCATCTTGAGCGCCTTCGCCATCGTGCCCAGCATCTCGCGCGCACGACCGGGGTTGGCCTTGGCCATCGGCGCGTAGAGGACCGCCGCACGAAGGCCGTTGGAGACCTCGACGCCGCGCTCCTTCATCGCCTTCTCGTAACGGTCGAGCACGGAAAGATACGTCCACAACGACGATTTCCGGCCGCCGTCGTCGTCAATGAACTTGTCGAGATCCGGCAGAAGGTCGCCCAGCAGGCCGAAGTCGTGCATCATCCGGAACGCCGCCTCGCTCGCCCCGTACGTAAAGAGGCGGAACACCTCTTCGCAGAGACGGGGCGTCGACGCGGTGAGAATGCAGGAATGGAGCTTGCGGATCGCCTTCTCCGTACCGCGCTCGATCTTGAAGTCGAGACGCGCCGCGAACTTGACCGCACGCATCATGCGCACAGGGTCTTCGCGGAAGCGGATCATCGGATCGCCGATCGAGCGGATGATCTTCTTCTTGAGATCCCTGAAGCCGCCGACCCAGTCGATGACCGCAAACGTCTTGATGTCGTAGAAGAGACCGTTCACCGTGAAGTCGCGGCGATTGGCGTCCGTCTCCGGCGTGCCGAACGTATTGTCCTCGAACGGGCCTTCCGAAGCATGCTCGATGATCTCGCCGACCGTCTGCGAATTCCGACGGAACGTCGCCGTCTCGATGACCTTCTCGCCGAAGCGCACGTGCGCCAGACGGAAGCGGCGGCCGATGAGGAAGCAGTTGCGGAACGCCCTCTTCACCTCGTTCGGGGTCGCGTTCGTGCCGACATCGAAATCCTTCGGCGCGCGGCCCAGCAGCAGATCGCGCACGCCGCCGCCGACGAGATAGGCCGTATACCCCAGCTTGGACAGACGGTAGAGGACCTTGAGCGCGTCAGGGTCGATGTTCTTGCGGGAAATGCAGTGCTCGGCGCGCTCGCAGATCACGGGCGCGCTTTTTCTCGCAAGTTTTCTACCTAATAGTCCAAACATTAATTATTATAGTATGCCAAAAGAGAGGTTGAAAATCAAGCGGGAACATGAACCTTCTTGATGAGGATCGGTTCCTCGGGAACGTCGCGGTGCATGCCGAAGGCGCCGGTCTTGACCTTCGCGATGCGGTCGACGACGTCCATGCCGTCCGTCACCTTGCCGAACACGGCATAGCCGAAGGTCCGCGGATCGGGTCCGCTGTAGTCGAGGAAGGCGTTGTCGACCAGATTGATGAAGAACTGGCTCGTCGCGGAATCGACGACCATCGTGCGGGCCATCGCGATCGTGCCGCGGAGGTTCTTGAGTCCGTTCGCCGCCTCGTTCTTGATCGGGTCGTTCGTCGGCTTCTGGTCCATCGCCTTGTCAAGACCGCCGCCCTGGATCATGAACCCGTCGATGACACGGTGGAAGATGGTCCCGTCGTAGTGGCCGCTCGCCGCGTACGCCAGAAAGTTCGCCACGGTGACGGGTGCCTTCGCGTCGTCGAGTTCGAGCGTGATGGATCCCATGGATGTTTCGATCGTCGCCTGCTTCATGACAGCTCCTCCTTATTTTTTGCTGCGCGAGAGAACCTCGCAGCCGGTCGTCGTAATGAGCACAAGATCTTCGATGCGCACGCCGAGCTTGCCCTCGAGGTAGATGCCGGGCTCGATCGTCACGAGCATGCCCGGCTTGAGCACATGCTTGCTCAGCTGGCCGGCCGTCGGCATCTCGTGGATCTCGTACCCGACGCCATGGCCGAGGGAGTGTCCAAACGCCTTGCCGTAGCCGGCCTTCGCAATGACGTCGCGCGCGACCTGGTCGAGTTCGGCGCCGGTCATGCCGGGCTTCGCCGCGGCAATGGCCGCCTGGTTGGCCGCGAGCACGATGTTGTAGATCTTTTCGTATTCCGCGGTGGCGAACTTGCCCTTGGGCTTGATGTTGCGCGTCATGTCCGCGCATACGCCGTCCAGCTTCACGCCGAGGTCGACGAGCAGCGGCTCGCCCATCCGCCACACGGTGTCGTCCGGCACGTGGTGGCATTCGGCGGCGTTCGCGCCCGCGCAGATGATCGTCTCGAACGCTTCGCCGTCGCCGTACTCATTCATGTAGGCGCGCACGATGCGCTGCATCTGCTTTTCCGTCATGCCGGGCTTGAAATCCTTCTGCACAGCCGCCCAGATCTGGTCGTTCAGCGCCTCGGCCGAGGCGATCTTCGTCATTTCCTCGACCGTCTTCACGGCGCGCAGGTTCAGTACGTCCTGCTCGCTCTCGACGAGCTTCGCACCCTTGAAGAGCTTCTGGAGCTTGAGATAGCGGCCGGCGGTGATCGAGCCCTCGAAGCCGAGACGCGCGACCGGAACGCCCGCCTTCTTGATCAGCCGCTGCGCAGTTCCCTGGAGGCCGAGCCCTTGGACCTGTTCTTCCGTCGTCAGCCACGGCGCGACGCGGTGGCACATCGGGATGTAGCGGAAATCGGTGATGAACACGGGCGGCCGCGCCGTACCGCCCGCTTGGGCGGCCGGATAGACGATCAGACAGCCGTTGTCGCAGGTCAGCCCCGTATACGCGCGGAGATTGGCTTCACCGAAAATGAGCAGCACGTCGAGCTTTCGGCGGCGCATCGTCTGCGCAAGCGTCGCGAGACGGCCGGCAAAGGGATTCTTCACTTCAGTTTCCACGACGGACCTCCTTCTGGCGCGAACCGCGCCGTTTCGGACGCGCGGCCATGCGCGCCCGATGGAACTTCACATATCTGAGGATGGCGAAATACGTCGACGGCACGGCAACGGCGGCAAGGACGAATCCGCCCAGGAAAAAAGACTCGAGGAGGTCTCCGCCCAGCTGGAGCACGGTAGTCCAGCTCTGTTCGGCGACGACTTCCTTCAACGCGCTGACGATATGCCCATAGGAGAGATGTCCGCCCAGCAGACGGTTGCCCAGCCAGCACTGGACCGGATAGATGAGGAAAATCGTAAAGTGGTTCGTGACGAACGTGCCGAGAACGGCACCCACCTTGCTGCCCTTCATGACCAGGGCCGTGGGAACGGACAGCAGCAATTGGAATCCAAAGGGAATCGTGCAACCGTAGAATATGCCGATGGCCCAGCCGCGGGCGATGAATTCGGGCGGAGCCTTTTCGCGCAGAATCCGCGCGAGCAGTCGTTTCCACTTGCGCTTAAGCCACGACATGAACGAAAAGTCCCGAGCGAAGCTTCGGCTCGAACCATGTCGACTTCGGCGGCATGATCGCACCGGCATCGGCAATGGCCATCATTTCGCCAACCGTCACGGGATACATCGAAAACGCCACGGCGGCGCGTCCCTGATCGACACGGCCGCTCAGCTCGTCCAGGCCGCGCACACCGCCCATGAAGGAGATGCGGGGCGAGGTCCGCGGATCGTCGATGCCCAGCACCGGCGCCAGGAAGCGGTCCTGCAGCACGGAGACGTCCAGCGACGAGACGACGTCAGTCCCCGCCGGAACCTCCCATGCGAGATCGTACCAGCGGCCGGCGAGATACATGCGGGCATGGCGACCGCCCGGCGCAACGCCGTCCGCAGCCTCCGTGACCGTGAAAATCGTGCGCGCCTTCGCCAGCAGCTCGTCGGCGGAGAGGCCGTTGAGATCCGCGACGAGGCGGTTGTAGGGCAGAATGCGCAGCTGCGACGCGGGGAAGGCCACGGCCATGAACCACCGCGTCTCGCCGACGAATCCATGCTCCTTCGCGTAGCGGCTCGCCGCGGCGCTCCGATGATGGCCGTCGGCAATGTACGCAACCGGAACCTGCTCGAAAAGCGCCTGCAGCGCGTCCGCCTGGTCGGCGGGAATCTCCCACACGGTATGGCGGATGCCGTCGGGCGCCGTGAAATCGTCGCGCGGCACGCCGGCACAGGCGGCCGCGACGATTGCGTCGACTTCGGGAACGTCCTTGTAGGTCAGGAACGCCGGCCCCGTGTGGGCCTGGAGGATCTCGATGTGCCGCGTGCGGTCGTCTTCCTTGTCCTTCCGCGTCTTCTCGTGCTGTTTGAGAACACCCGCAAGATAGTCCTGCGTATCGAAAGTCGCCACGAGCCCCGTCTGCGCATGCCCGCCCATAATCTGGCGGTACGCGTAGAAACGGGGTACGGGATCCTGCACGAGCGTGCCGCCGGCACGCAGCGCATCGAGAGCCGCCTTCGCCTGCGCGTAGGCGGCAGGCGAAGAACAATCCGTCCCTTCCGGCATGTCGATCTCAGGACGCGAAACGTGGAGGAAGCTCACCGGATTTCCGGCAGCCAAGGCACGGGCCTCGGCGGTATCCACCACATCATACGGCACGGCGGCCACGAGGGGCGCCGAATCCTGCGTCGGACGAAGCGCGGCGAAAGGACGGATCTTCATGTCGCTGTCGCCTGATTAGAGGGCCGGCGTCAGCTTGTCAAAACCGATGTTGATGATCGGGCAGAACGCCAGGTCGCTCTCGCGGATGACGTTCACGCCGCCGACTTGGAAACCGTAGGCCGTCTCGGCGCGGTTGATGAGACCGACCTGCACGCCATACATGTGGTCGGCAAGGTTGATGATGCCGACCTGCACGCCGCGCATCGCACGGGCTTCGTTGAAGAGACCGAGCTGGGCGCCGATGCAGTCCGCACGACCGGCGGAGTTGTAGATGCCGAGCTGGCCGCCCGCCATGATGTCCTTGACTTCATTGCGGAGGATGTTGAGCTGGATGCCTTCGAAATAGCGGCAGATGCCATACACGCCGAGGTCAAATCCCGTCACGCCCTCGCACTTGCCGTAGGGAAGCGTGAAGCGGAAGCCGACCACATCGATGTCCTTGACGGAGTTGAACGCCAACCAGACCGGCCAGGAGGCCTTCGTCGCCGGGGCCTTCGTCACAACCTGGTTCGCCGTCGAAGCCGGAGCCGTATCCTGGGCGGAAACAGCCGCGCACGCGAGCACAACGGAAAGAGCCATCAGAATTTTTTTCATGTTTATCCTTCTTCGGGTGTTTTGATTAATGGAAATTATAGGTTTTTTCGGGGAAAACCGCAAGCGGAAAATGCGCGGGAATCAAGTGGCGTGCACGGAAAGCTCGTTCGCGTCGGGGGTACGGACCGTCCAGGGAAACGCCCCGAGTTCGACCAGCGCCTCGCCGGCGAGGAAGAGCGAGCCGCAGACGACGAGCGAGCCGCCGGACGCCTTTGCCCATGCGCGGGCCTGGGCGAGCGCCTCGCGGAGGCTGTCGCAGGCATGGGCTTCCGCGAAGCCCGCCATGGACATCCGTTCCGCCGTCTCCTTCGGGTCGAGCGAGCGGGCGTTGCGGATGGGCGTCGACCAGCCGTGCGTCGCCACCGCGCTCATGATGCGCAGATGCGCCAGCACGTCCTTGTCGCCGCAGAAGCCCGCGACGAGGCCGACAGGTCCCTTCGCGTCGACGCCCGCGTAGCGGAGCGAATCACGCAGGGCCACGGCGCCGTCGGGATTGTGCGCGCCGTCCACGTAGATCGCCACGCCGTCCGCCTCCACGCGCTGGCAGCGGCCCGGCCACACGGCCCGGCTGAAGCCGCGCACGAGTTCGTGGTCGGGGATGCGGAATCCCGCGTAGCGCACGAGCGCGTCGAGCGCCGTCAGCGCCGTCAGCGCGTTTTCAACCTGGTAGGCGCCCGTGAGCGAAAGGGAAATCGGCGGGAGGTTGCGCGTGGACGTCATGAGCGTGAGCGGTTCGAGGCTCGCCACGGAAACATGTTCCTCCGCCGCGAGGAACGGACTCCCGTTCAGCGACGCGACACGTGCGACGACGTCGCGCGCCGCCTGGGGCATCGCGCCGCATACGACCGGACGCCCCGGCTTGATGATGCCCGCCTTCTCTTCGGCGATCGCCGCGTGCGTCGTGCCGAGCCAGTCGCAATGGTCGAGGCCGATGCGCGTAATCACCGAGAGGAGCGTCGTCGTTACGACGTTCGTCGCGTCGTAGCGTCCGCCCAGCCCCGTCTCCAGCACGACCACGTCGACCTTCGCCTCGGCGAAGAAGACGAACGCCAGCGCCGTGAGCGTCTCGAAGAACGTGACCTCGAAACCGCGCTCCGCCTCCAGCCGCTCGATGACGTCGAGCACCTTGCCGGCGACGGCGTCGAGCGCCGCGTCGGACGCCGGCGCGCCGTCGAGGAAGAAACGTTCGTTGAGCGTGACGAGGTGCGGCGACGTGTAGCGCCCCACGCGGTAGTCCGCCGCCCGTAGCACCTCGTCGAGCAGCGCGCATGTGGCGCCCTTCCCGTTCGTGCCCGCCACGTGGACGAACCGCAGCGTGTCCTGCGGGTTGCCGAGCTCGTTCAGCACGGCCCGCATGACGTCGAGACCGGGACGCATCCCGAAGCGACGGCGGTCCATGATCCGATTCAGCCTTGAATTTTCCTCAAGAGCCATTGACTACCTCCGACCGGGGCCTTAGCGCCCCCACCTCACCGCGAGGACGGCGCCCAGCGCCGTCAACGCATAACCTGTCAAAATCAACCAAAGGATCCAGTCCGTGAGCAGCACGCGCTCGGGCCGCCCCACGTCGCCCGCCTTCCGTCCGTAGACGAGCTGCAGATACCGTCCGACGCCGAGCGCAACGAACACCGTCGTGAAGACGAGGCCGCGCGTGCCGAAGCGCGCCACGGTGTCCGCCGCCAGCGTATAGCAGCCGTACACGGCCACGGTCGTCACCGCCGCGAGCAGGATCAGTCCGTCGAGCACGACCGGGTGGTACCCCTTCAGCACCGCGCGCGACTCCGCCGCGAGGATGCGCTCGTGACGCCGCTTGCAGAGCGCGAGGAAGAGCGAAAGCAGGAACGCGCAGACGAGGAGCCACGGCGAGATGCGCGCCGCGATCACCGCCGCGCCCGCTACCGCGCGGAGCACGAAACCGGCTGCGATCACCGCGACGTCCACATACGGCACCCGCTTGAGAAAGCCCGAATACGCGCACTGCATCACCGTGTAGAGCAACAGGACGAGAAAGCCCGTCGTGCGGTCGGGATGGCGCATCGCGAGATAGCAGGGAAACGCGAGGCCGCACGCGAAGAGCGCCAGAGCCGCACGCACGGCGTCGATCTTCGAGATGAGGTCCGCCGCAATCGGACGCCGCCGCTTCACCGGGTGAAGGCGGTCCGCCTCGTAGTCGGAGACGTCATTGAGCAGATAGAACGCGCTGGACACGAGCGAAAAGGACAACGCCATCAGACAGACGAGGAGGAACGGACGCACCCCGCGCGCAGTCGCCGCCTGGGACGCGTCGGCCACGGCGAAGAACCAGGCCGCAAACACGACCGCGTTCTTCGTCCACTGCGTCACACGCAGCGCCCGAAACCAAATGCCCATCTTCGCCGTCATTTGCCGAATCGCAGCTTGAAAACCATTTTGAGCGTCTCGGTGGCGATCGAGCCCGAGATCTTCGACGTGCCCGCACGCCGTTCGGTGAACGTAATCGGAATCTCCGCGAGACGCAGCCCCATCTTCCACATCCGGTAGTTCATCTCCATCTGGAAGGAATAGCCGAACGAACGGATGAGCGAGAAATCGCCCAGACTCTCGAGCGCGGCCCGCGTGAAGCACTTGAACCCGCCCGTCGGATCCATCACGGGCGTTCCGAGGACGAGGCGGATGAAGCGCCCGCCGAAATACGAAATGAACCAGCGCTTAAAGGGCCAGCCGACGCACTTGCCGCCCTTCACGTAGCGCGAGCCGATGACGACGTCGGCCGTCTCGATCGCCGCGAACATCCGCTTCAGATCGGCAGGGTCGTGGGAGAAGTCGCAGTCCATTTCGACGACGTGCGTCGCCCCCATCTCGAGCGCCTTCGCGAATCCCGCCACATAGGCCCGTCCGAGCCCTTCCTTCTTCTGCCGGTGCATCACCGCCAGACGCGGCTCCTGCGCGCAGAGGCCGTCGAGGATCTCGCCCGTGCCGTCCGGCGAATTGTCGTCGAGGAAAAGGAGCCGCCCCTCCGGAGGCAGCTGCGCCAAGACCGCCGCAGCCATGGCTGCGGCGTTTTCCTTTTCATTATAGGTCGGTATGACGACAATGGGCTTCATTCCGGAGGCATATTATACCATAAAACGGCGCTTCCTCTTTTCACTTTTCCCCCGTTCCTGTCACCAGGTGCGCCAGCTCGACGCCGAGCGCCGCGCCGAAGACGAGCACGCAGCCGATCAGGCAACGTGTCGTGAACGCATCGCCGAAGAAGAGCCAGCCGAAAAGGGCGCCGAAGACGGACTCGAGACTCATGATGACCGCCGCGAGCGCCGGCGGCGTGCGCAGGCCCTGCGCAACATTCTGGAGCGTGTAGCCGACGCCCGAAGAGCCGAGACCGAGGAACAGCAGCGCGGGAACCGCCGCCTGGACGTTCGCACCCGTGAGCAGCGCGCGCTCGGCGGGCAGCAGCATGAGCGGCGCGCCGCACACGGCGCACACGCCGAACATGACGATCGACAGCGCAAGGGGATCCGTGCCCGGCGCACAGCGGTCCACCACGAGGATCTCCACGGCGAAGAGCGCCGCGCAGAGGAGCGTCCACAACTCGCCGAGCCCGATCTTGAAGACGTCCGCCCCCGTGAGGCAGATGAGGTACGTGCCGACCAGCGCGGGGACAAGGCCGATCCATTCCGCCCGCGACGCGCGGCGTCCGATGAAGACGCCGAACACGGGCACGAGCAGCATGTAGTTCGCCGTCAGGAACGCGCACACGCCCGGCGTGATCGGAAAGTCGAACGCCTTCTGCTGCGCGAACATCGGCACGAAAAGCGCGACGCCGCAGAAGAGGCCCGCGCGCACGGTGCGTGGCGAGAAGCCGAGGTTCGGACGCCGCCGCACGACCTGCACGAGCAGGAGAAAGATGACGGCCAGAACGGAACGGACCACGATGACCGCGTTTGGCCCCAGATGCGACGCGCCCAGTTTCTGGGCGACAAACCCGCCCCCCCAGAACAACGTTGTAATCAGCAGGAGCACCGCTCCCACATGCGCCGTCAAACCCATCGGCACGCCTTCAAACCTCGAAATCGCCGACGCACGGCTCGACAAATCGCACACACGCCTTGTTCCCACAGTTTTTCTCCATTGCTTTTCCTTGCTGCTCATTCATTTTTTAGACAGGATTTACAAGATTAACATGATTATTTCCTTGGCGCCCTGACCCTTCGTTATTCAATCCTGTAAATCCTGTTAATCCTGTCTGAGAACCATCCCCGAACAGATCCAACTCCATCTGCGCAAAAGGAGACGCGGCGTAACACGTCGCGGTGAGGCTTTTCAGCCCAAGCGAATTGATACTCATCGCAAAGTACTTGAAGAAATTGCTCTCGTAGGGGTCGTCGCAGTTGCACAGGACGCGTTTCCCCTTGAAGTGCGCGCGGCAGTGCTTCAGCTCGTCCTCGATGAGCTGGAGGTTGGTGTAGAACTCGTCCTGCTTGTTCCGCGACGAATCGTGAAGGTTGCTGTTTCCGGGCATGGTTCACTCCTTCGGGCGGCATTCGCCGTTCTTCTCGTTCTTCGAGCGGTTGATTGTCGTGTTCAGCGTTCGTTTCATGACCGAGGATAGTATAGCAAATCTATTCTTTTGTTCTTTGGCATGTTTTTCTCCGCCGCGACCTGGCAGCGCGAGTTCAACCGCGGGAAGACCGCGGAGACCGTGCGGGACCCCAGGAGGCCAAACAGGTGGACATACG
>CADCPA010000312.1 GCA_902803135.1 uncultured bacterium | reverse complement strand
TGGAGGAGAAGCCGGCCGAGGAGAAGCCCGCGGAAGAGCCGGTCATGGAAGAGAAGCCGGCCGAGGAGAAGCCCGCGGAAGAGCCGGTCATGGAAGAGAAGCCGGCCGAGGAGAAGCCCGCGGAAGAACCTGCCGTCGCGGAAAAGCCCGCGGAAGAACCCGCCGTCGAGCAGAAGGCCGCGGAGCCTGCTGTCGCCGACCTGGCCGCTCTCCTTGAAGACGACAAGCCGGCCCAGCCCGCGCCGGCCGCGGTCGAAGAAAAGCCGATCGAGGCCGAAGAAAAGCCGGCCGAGCCCGAAGAAAAGCCGGCCGTGGTTGAAGAAAAGCCGGCCGAGCCCGCCGTCGAGGTTGTCGAGGCGGCTCCTGAAGTTTCCGTCGGTGCCGATGCCGCGCTCATCAGCGACATCATGGAAACCGAGAAGCTCCGTCGCGAAGCGCTTGACCTGCAGGCTAAGAAGGAAATGGAAGCCGGCAACGCCGCTGAAGTCGCCCGCGACTGGGAAGAGATGTTCAAGCAGTACAACCTCGCCGAGACGCACCTGAACGACCGTGCCGACTCCGCGATGCTCCGCAAGCTCTGCCAGGCCAAGAAGGCGGAAGCGAAGTATCAGGGCGCCAAGCAGGCGCTGCGTGCAAGCGACCGCGAGAAGGGCCTCAAGCTGGCCGAAGAGGCGCTGAAGCTCGGCCACCCGAACGCCGGCCAGCTCCTGGAAGCCCTCAAGCAGGAATCGGCTCAGGACAACGAGACGGATCGTTCCGACACGGAACACGTCCGCAACACCGACGAGTACAAGAAGGACCGCGACCTGGTTCAGAAGCGCCTGCGCCTGGCGGCCCAGTACCTCGCGATGTCCGACCTCGTGAACGCCCTTGACCAATGCGACCTCGTGCTTCGCAAGGATCCGAACAACCAGCAGGCCATCGCCCTGCGCGAACGCATCCAGCGCAAGCGCCAGATCATCACGGAGAAGGAACGCGTGGCGGCCCGCGACGGCATGATCGCCGATGTCGACGCCGCGTGGCGTCCGGTCTACGCGATCAACTCGCCTGAGCTCAAGGCCATCGAAGGCGGCACGACGAAGACGAAGACGGGCCTGAACGACGAACGTTCGCTCGAGCAGTCGATCGAAAAGCGCATGAAGGACATGCTCCTGCCCGCGATCTCGTTCCGTCCGCCGGCGACGATCATCGACGCGGTTGACTTCTTCCGCCAGGCTTCGAAGGACTTCGACCGTCCTGACATCCCGGTCGACCAGCGCGGCTTCAACTTCGTGCTTCAGCTCGACAAGGTCCTCACGGGCGGCGGCGACGCCAAGGGTGCGGCGAACCAGGATGCCTTCTCGGCGGCCTCCGACGAGGAGAACGGCGGCGCCGCGGGCGACGTGCCGCAGATTCCCAACATCTCGGCCTCGAACATCTCCCTCTATGAGGCGCTCAAGCTCGTCTGCAAGGTCAGCGGCTTCAAGTTCAAGGTTCAGGGGTCGGTCGTGATGGTCATGCCGAAGGCGATGACCACGGATGAACTCGTGACCCGTACGTATAGCGTGGTCGAGTCATTCCTTGACCGTGTGAACGAAGCTTCGAGCAGCCTCAAGAACGAGAAGACAGGCGAATTCGGCGGCGGCGACGAAGCGGCGGCCGGCGGCGGCGACGACGAGAACCAGTGGAAGTCCTACTTCGAGGAGATGGGCGTCACCTGGCCGCAGAACTCCCGCATCAAGTACATGAAGGCCGTCGGCAAGCTCCGCGTGACGAACACGGAAGACCAGCTCGCGATCTTCGAGGACGCGTTGAACGAATTGAACGTCACGCCGTCCATGATCGAAATCGAGACGCGCTTCGTCGAAGTCGCCCAGGAAGACCTGAACTCCCTCGGCTTCGAGTGGCTGCTGAACTCCGACTACACGTTCAACGTGGGCGGCAAGATCAAGAAGGCCCTCAACATGAAGGACGGCTCCGCGGCCGACACCTCGCGCTGGGTTCTCGTGAACGGCCAGCGTCAGGATGTCACCGACGTCACGGTCGGCACGACGACCACGTCGACGCTCACGGAGAACGCCACGTACGGCCTCAACAACAACCTCACGGGCTACAGCAAATCGCTTGGCACCACGACGACGTCGAACACCTACGACCCGAACAACGTGCCGGGCACGATCGGCGCGACGAAGGACTACGCGTGGGTTGACGGCGCCGGCTGGGTGCGTGGCACGGCCTATGATTCGCATGCCCGCACGGGCAAGAACGCCCTCGTGAACACGATCGACGGCACGACGTACCAGACGGGCATGCGCTACCTCTCGACCTCCGGCAACCCGGTTTCGGGCGATGCGCTCAACCAGAACGACAGGTTCATGCGTCTGAACGCGTTCCTCGGCAACGCCGACCTTTCCATGATCCTCCACATGCTCTCGCAGCGGAGCGACACGGACCTCCTGTCCGCGCCGAAGGTGGTGACGAAGAGCGGCCAGGAAGCGACGATCAAGGTCGTGACAATCTATCGCTTCCCGCAGGACTATGACGTGACGATCCAGTCGACGTCCTCCGGCGGCGGCGGCAGCTACTACGGCGGCGGCAGCTCGAGCGGCAAGATTCTCCCGATGGTCGAGCCCCAGAACTTTGAAACGCAGGAAGTCGGTGTGATCCTCACGGTGACCCCGGACCTCTCCCCGGAAGGCCTGATCAACCTTGCGCTCCAGCCCAAGATCGTGTCCGAGCCGGAATGGCGCGACTACGGCATGAAGGTGCCGATGGACGCCGTGATGGGCGACACGAGCATCGTGACGGCGAGCCTGGACGGTTTGAGCAACCTCACTTCCTCGCAGAAGTCGGGCGACGACATCCAGTGGTTCAGCGTCCCGATGGAACAGCCGTTCTTCAAGGAGCGCTCGATCGACACGCACGTCACGCTCTACAACGGTTCGACGATTGTCATGGGCGGCCTCATCACCGAAGAGCGTCGTTCGATGGAAGACAAGATTCCGTTCCTCGGCGACATCCCGTTCATCGGCCGCCTTTTCCGCAGCCGCAGCGAGTGGTCCAACAAGCGCAACCTGCTCATCTTCGTGACGGCGCGCCTGGTTGACCCGAACGGCCGTCAGATCATCCAGAACGCGGACGGCAACAAGGACGCCGGCAAGGAAGACGGCGCGACCCCCGCTCCGGCCCAGAGCTGAATGAGATGAAGATTGCCTTGACAGGCGGAATCGCCTGCGGCAAAAGCACGCTTGCCAAGTTCCTCCGGGAACTTGGCATTCGTCTTTTGGATGCCGACGATGTCGTCCATGAACTGGAAGCGCCGGGCGGCGAAGCCGTCCCTGCGCTGGTCGCGCGCTTCGGCTCCGGAATCCTTGCTTCCGATGGCGGCATCGACCGCGGCCGGCTCGCCGAAGCCGCTTTCACCGCGGCGGACGCCGCGCGTGCGCGCGCCGATCTGGAAGCCATTCTCTTTCCGCACGTCCGTGCGGCCTTGCGCGCGTTTGCCGCCCCGGCGGATCAGGCCGCTCAAAACGCCGGTGGCGAATCGGAAATCCGCATCGCCGTGATTCCTCTTCTTTTTGAATCGCATTTCGACGCGGATTATGATACAATAGTCGCAATTGCTTCACCGGTCGAAGTGCAAATCGGCCGCATGATGCGCACCCGTGGATATACGCGTGCGCAGGCGGAGGCAAGACTTGCGGCGCAAATGCCTGCAGCCGAGAAAGCTGCGCGTGCGCATTTCACCGTGATGAACGATTCAACACCCCGGCATTTGAGAAGTGAAGCTTCGCGACTCGTCGCGTGGCTGAAGGAGAGAATAAAGAATGAGCAACGACGAGCAGGCCAGCACGCAGATTGTGTGGTCCCCCGACGATCTTCCCGCGGCTGAAGCCGAAGCCCTCCAGGCCCTGGAGCAGCAGCCGAAAAAGCGGACGACGCGCAGCGTCCGGGCGTCTGCCGAAAACGGTGACGCCGCCCCTGTCCGGAAGCGTCGCACGCGCACGGTGAAACCGAAAGCCGATGAAGCGGCCGGCGGCGCACCCGAAGCGGCGGCGCCCGTGCTGCCAGTCCAGCCGCCGGATCCGATGATGTCCGCCCCGGTGCCCCTCGCGCCGCCGTCGGCTCCCGCTGAGACGCCCGCGTCCGCGCCGGCACCGCAACCCGCGCCGGTCCCCCAGGTTGCGCCGGCCCCCCAGTCCGCGCCGGCACCCCAGGCTGCTTCGGTCCCCCAGTCCGCGCCGGCCGAACAGACCCCGCCGCCGGCCCCGGCCCCGCACTATCCGCAACAGCAGCCGTACCTTCAGGCCGGCGGACCCCAGCAGCCGCTCTCCCGCCGTCAGCAGCGGCGTCAGCAGTGGCTGGCCAACCGCGCGGCGCGCATGGGCGGCAACGGCAACCGGCCGAATTTCAACAACGTCCAGCTCCCGCAGGGCAATCGCCGTCCGCCGGATCCGCGTCCGCAACAGCGCTATGAGCCGCCGCAACAGTCCGTGCCGCGCAATCCCGACCTGCCCGAATACCGCCTGCAGGACATCCATACGTGGGACAACGGAACGATCGTCGAGCGCATGATGCCCGATGCGGCGGCCGAAGACCTGGGTGCGATGAAGCGCCACGAAATCATCTTCGCCGCCATCCGCAACTATCTCTCCCGCGGCGGCGCCGTGATGGCGAAGGGCTGCCTCAAGGTCGAGAAGGAGGGCTATGGTTTCCTCCGCAGCTCGAAGACGAACTTCCTCGCCTGTCCGGAGGACGTGTTCATTCCGCAGCAGCAGATCCGCCGCCATGCGCTGCGCACGGGCGACATCGTGGAGGGTCCGATTCGCGACCCGCGCGACAAAGACCGCTACTTCGTGCTCGGCAACGTCGTTTCCGTGAATGGCAAGACGCCGAGCGAAGCGGCCCGCATCGTCCACTTTGAAAACCTCACGCCCACGTTCCCGACGCGCCGCATCGTGCTTGAAACGGCGCCCGGCGAACTCTCCACGCGCGTGGTGGACATCTTTACGCCCATCGGCTTCGGCCAGCGCGGCCTCATCGTCGCGCCGCCGCGTGTCGGCAAGACGGTTCTCCTCCAGAAGATGGCGAACGCCATCACGAAGAACCACCCCGAGGCGATTCTCATCGTGCTGCTCATCGACGAGCGTCCGGAAGAAGTGACGGACATGCAGCGCAACACGAAGGCGATGGTGCTGTCTTCGACGTTCGACGAAGAGCCGCAGCACCATGTCGACTGGGCGGACATGGTCATCGAGATGAGCCGCCGCCAGGCCGAGAACGGCAAGGACGTCGTCATCCTGCTGGATTCCATCACACGTCTCGCGCGCGCCTACAACACGGTCCAGCCCCACTCGGGCAAGATCCTCACGGGCGGTGTGGATGCACTGGCCCTGCACCGGCCGAAGCGCTTCTTCGGCGCGGCCCGCAACATCGAAGGCGGCGGCTCGCTCACGATTCTCGCGACGGCCCTCATCGATACCGGCTCGCGCATGGACGAAGTGATCTTCGAGGAGTTCAAGGGCACCGGCAACATGGAGCTCGTCCTCGACCGCGGTCTGGCCGACAAGCGCATCTTCCCCGCCATCGACATCGAGAAGAGCGGTACGCGCAAGGAGGATCTCCTGCTCGCGCCCATCGAACTCGAAAAGACCTGGGCGCTCCGCCGCGTCCTCTCCGAGGCCGGTCCCGAGCGCGCCCTTCAGAGCGTGCTGGGCGGCATGAAGAAGTTCAAGTCGAATCCCGAGTTCCTGCTGTCGCTTGACTTGAAGAATCTCTAGGCGTTTTGCTTCAGCGGGGCGGCTGGTACTTGTATCCGATGCCGTAGACGTTTTGGATGGTGCACCCGAAGCGTCCCACCTTGCGGCGGATGTTCGCGACATGCGTGTCGACCGTGCGGGTGAAGACGTGTTGGCCGGCCCAGATGCAGGACAGCAGCTTTTCCTTGCGAACCGTTTCGCCGGGGTGCTGCGCCAGCAGCCGGGCCAGCCTGATTTCATTCGCCGAGAGGTGGA
>CADCPA010000311.1 GCA_902803135.1 uncultured bacterium | reverse complement strand
GACGCCGTCTACGGCATGAGCGACATGGCGCGCGAGTTCCGCCAGAACGGCTACCGCATCAAGACGATCGACCTCGCGCAGACGGCAACCGTGCCGGTGGACTGCGCCGTGCTCGTCATCGCCGGCGCGCGCGAACCCTTTTCCCGCACGGAGACGCAGCGCGTGGACGGTTATCTGCGCAGTGGAGGCCGCCTGCTCGTGCTGGCCGCCTCCTCGCCCAACGCGGGCGTCGGCTCGCTGTTGGAAGATTGGGGCGTGCGGCAGCTGCCCTGCACGGCCGTGTCGCCGTCGTCCACGTTCAACGGCGCCGACGTACTGGTGACGGACCTCGGCGTCCACGCGTTGACGCGTCCGATCGCGGACTGCACGCTCCTCTTCGAGGGTGCCGCCGTGCTGCAGCCGACGACGGCGGCGGTTACGAACGCGGTGGACGCGGCGTTGGCGGCGTCCGTGGACCGCACGGAGTTTACGCCGCTTGCGCGCACGGACGCCAAGAGCTGGGGGGAGACGGAACCGGCCGTGCGTCCCTGGGCGTTCGACCCCACCACGGAGCCCAAGGGGCCGCTCGTGCTCGCGGCGGCGCTCGAGCGCGGCGGCGGCGCGGCGAAGGACCTGGCATTCCGCCCCACGCGCATCGTGGTGGTCGGCGATGCGACCTTCGCCCTCAACGGCGCGCTGGCGCGCCGGGCGAACGCGAACTGCGACTTCCTCCTCAACGCCGTCGCATGGCTCGCGGGCCTTGACGCGTTTACGGAGTCCCGCATGCCGGGCAACGTGGTCGCGACGGGCATGGACCGTGCGCGGTGGATTCGCTTCGGCCTGTTGGCCGCATGCGTCCCAGCTGCGTGCGTTCTGCTGTTCGGCTTCGCCGTCATGCTCCGCAGGAGGAAATCGGCATGAGCAACCGGCGCCCCATCCTCTTCTTCATCGTCGGCATCGTCCTGCTCGGCGGGCTGCTCCTGTGGATGGAGCTACGCGCGCGGCGGACTTCACCGGATACGCGCGCGGGCGCGTTGTGCGAGTTCCCGCCGGAACGCGTGGACGCCTGTTTCATTCGGAATGCGGGGCGGGATGAGGTTGAGCTTGCGCGCGGCGCGGACGGTACCTGGCGCATCGTGCGGCCTTTCGCCGTCGCGGCGGATGCGGCGGCGGTTGCGCGCCTTGTCGACGCGCTTACGATTGTGCCGATTTCAGACATGCGGTCTGAGAACGAGATACTGGAGTTGAACGAGACGCTTGCCGACTTTGGAATCGGGGCGAATTCCCTGTCCGTCACCCTCGGCTCGGGCAGGCGCCAGGCGAGCGTTACCTTTGGAAACCGGTCACCATCGGGGAACGAGGTCTACGCCCATGTCGAGGGGGGACGTGGTGTCTGCGCCCTGCCGCGAGACGCATTTGACCGGATATCCAGCGACGTGGACGACTTCCGCGAGCGAGGTCTGCTGGTCTGCTCGCGCGACGAGATCACCGGTCTCGACATCCGCGTTCCGGACAAGCCCGCCGTTCGCCTGGCACGCGCCGGAGGCGGCTGGTCCATTCTCTCGCCGGCGGCTGCGCCGGCTGATGGCGCCGCCGTGGGCGTACTCGTGGATTGCCTCGCCGCCGCACAGATCACGGCGTTCGAGATTCCCTCCCGCGCGCGTCCGTCTGTGCCGACGGGCGCCATCCCGGCTGACGACCTCGTACCGTACGGGCTTAACGCGGGGCTGTCCGTGACCGTGCGCGGAGCAGCGGACTACGCGGAACAGATCGTGTTCGGGCGCTCGGCCGGCACGAATCTCGTATGGGCGCTCGTGCGGAACGGCACGGCCGTGGTGTCGGTCGACGCGGCGCTCGCCGAACGCTGCCAGGCCGACAGTGCTTCGCTTCGCGACACGCGCGTGTTTCCGTTCGCCGAGGGCGAGACGGTCACGTCCGTCTCGTTCACCGCTGGACCGGCCATCTACGTGCTTGCGCAGGACTCGAACAGCGTCTGGCGCATTGAATCGCCGGTCATGGCGCCGGCAGACCAGCCCAAGGCCGCTGAATTCATGGAGCGCCTGCTGCGCCTGCGGCAGAACGACGTATCCGACGAGGGCCGCGCAGACGACGAGCGCGTGCTCGTGAGCGTCCCCACCACCGTCACGAACCGTCCCGGCGTCGCGGTGTCGGCCGAGCGTCTCGGCGGAAAGGCCGCGTTCGCCGACCTCCGGTCGAAGACGATGCTCGCAATCGACCCCGCGACCGTGCGGCGTCTCTCGGTGCGCGCCGAGTCGGGCGCGGAGACAACGGTACGTCTCAACGCCGAGCGCGGGGCGTGGGATCTCGTGCGAGGTGAAGGGGCGTCCGACGCGCGGCGCGTGAACGACGAGGCCGTGAAGGCATTGCTCTCGGCACTCGCGCGCGTGGAGGCGACAGGCGTGGAGGCGCTCGCTCCGTCGGAGGACGACCGACGTCGGTGCGGACTCGACAAGCCCGCGTTTGTACTTGCGGTGGACGTGGACGCGGCCAACGCCGTTCGCCAGAACATCTTGATCGGCGGGAACGCCCCTGGAGGCTGCCGCTACGCGACCGTGGGCGGGGCGGACGCCGTGTTCGTCATCTCGCGCCGCACGGTGACGGACTTCACCACTCCGCTTGCGGAATAATCGCCGGCGGAGAATCTGAATCGGAGACCTGAAATGGATAATGAAATGAAGACGGTTTTGGTTACAGGCGGAAGCGGATTTCTGGGTATCAACCTCATCCGCCATCTCCGCACGAAGGGCGTGGAGCGAATCCGCGTGCTCGACATCGCGCCGTTCGACTACCCCGAGGCGAAAGAGCCGTGGCTGGAGTTCACGCTCGGCGACGTGCGCGACCCGGCGGCGGTGAACAAGTGCGTCGCCGGCTGCGACGCGGTGGTGAACACCGCCGCCGCGCTGCCGCTCTACTCGCCGGAGGACAT
>CADCPA010000310.1 GCA_902803135.1 uncultured bacterium | reverse complement strand
GATGTCGGCCTTCACGTCAAGAAGCGACTTCGGCAGCACGCGGCGGCATCCGCGCAGGTCGTTCTGGCGGCTCTGCGACGTGCCGTAATACGGCACGTTGAGGTCGATCCACATGTGGATGCGCAGGCGCTCGTCGTCCGTGAGCTTCACGCGCGGCGTGCCGTCCTTGCGAGGATGGCCCGACGCAACGACTTGCGAGAGTTTGCTCACGGGACTCCCCCACGTCTTCGGCGTGATCCAGAGGATGTTATCCTCCTGCCCGTTGTACGTGGGAATCCATGAGGTGTAGGGATTCTTCCCAAAGTTCTTCCTGTAGGGCACGTCGCCGCCGCTCTCCGCGCACGTGTTCCTGCGGGCAAGGTTCTCGTATGCGACGTTGAAGTAGTCGGTGCGGTCGCCGGTGAGCTCTGGCTCCGGCGCGCCGTCGTCGCCGTTGTGGCACTTCACGCAGTGGCGGTTCAGGACAGGCTGCACCACGCGCGCGAAGCTGAAGCCGTCGTCGCTGCCCCACGGCGGCGGCACCAGACGCGCGGCGGGACGCTGCGCGGCGATCGACTTGCCGATCTGCGCGGGCGAGATCGAGACGTAGTTGCGGTCCGCATGGCAGCCGATGCAGCTCTGCCTCTCGCCCGGCATGAAATGCGTGAACGTGCGCATCCTCTGCACGGCGCGTCCCTCCGCGTCGAGCGGCAGGAAGTAGATCGGCACGTTGGCGGGCGCGAGGAAGTGCGCGCTGCCGTCCGCCTCCACGTCGGCGAATCCCCACACGCGCTTCGGCGCGTACGTGGCGCCGCAGCTCACCACGGGGAACTGAAAGCCGAACTGCCTAAGGCTCGTTTCGGCGCGGATGTCCTTCTCCATCTCCTGCACCACGGCGATGCGCTTCACCTCGCCCGGCTTCACATGGCCCTCGAGGCCGATTGCGACGTCCTGCACCACCACCTCGGCGAACGGACCGATCGACTCGTTGCGCACGTTGGCGCGCTGCACGGCCGGCTTGGCGCGCGGGGCGAGCGGCTGCGGCGAATACCACCCAAGACCGTCTCCGGGCGCCGGCAGAAGAGTCGTGGAGTCCAAGGAGTCGTAGCGGCGCAGCTGCACATCGCCTGCGCGGGAGACGAGGTAGCACGCGCCGTCCACGGGATACGGCGTCGTGTACGGTCCGCGCACGCCGTTGCCGCGGACGCCGTCCTCCACCGGCGGCACGTTCACCTCCGGCGTGAGGTTGCGTATCGCCTTCTGCGAATTGCCGCCGAGCGAGACGTCCACCAGACCCACGGCGCCGCTGCACGGACCATTGTGCGACGTCATGATGCAGAGGTACACGCCGGCGCGGCCGGGCACGTCGTGGGCGAACATGAACGTGGCGGGGGAGAGGACGCGGTTTCCAAACACGCCCGAGAGGCCCGTACCGTCGGGCTGAATCGCCCACAGGCTCTGAATCGGGATTGCCGGGCGGTCGACATACTCCCAGCGGCTGAAGAGGATGCGGCCGTCGCGCATCATGGAGGGAGTGAAGTCGGTGAGGTAGTTGGCGGAAAGGCGCGTCACGTTCCTGCCGTCGCCGTCCGCGCGGTAGAGCACCGGCGACGTGGAGGTCCAGCAGTACGCGAAGGCGGGTTTGCGGTCGCTCGTGAAGGCAATGCCGCCGTCCGGCAGCCAGCAGGCGTTCTGGTTGTTGCAGGGACCGGAGATTGCCTTCTCCAGACCCGTGCCGTCCGCGTTGATGCGCCATATCGCGAACGGCTCGTCCATCGTGCGCTTCCAGCTGAAGAGCAGCTGTGTGCCGTCGTACGAGACCTGCGCGTCCAGCACGATGCCGTTCGAAGCATCGACGAGCCGCCGCACCTCGCCCTTCGCGAAGTCGGCCACGTAGAGTCCGCCGCCCTTCGAAAGGCCCTCCACATGGTAGGTATAGACATGCGACGGACGAAGATCGCGGCGCATCACAAGCGCCACCGCGCCGCCGGGAACGACGTCAGGAGAAGGCGCTTTGCGGTCATGCGGGACGCATGGCCCTACCGGACGATCTTCACGTCGTGCGTGGCGGAAGCGGATCTTCAGGTTCTTGACGGACGCCGCTGATTCCGGCAGCGTGAACGGCACTGTCACGTACTGCTTCCAGTTTCCCGTGTACGGACAGAACACCGTACCCAAAAGGGTAGGGTCACGCGTCCCCCGCGACCGCTCGTCCGCATCATAGACCTCCATGCACGAATCCTGCATTCCCGAGGAGACGTGGAACTCGAGGCGGCGTGCCTCGGGCGTGGAGAAGTCGAAACCGCGGTAAATGCAGTTGGCGCCTTCGCGCAGGTGGCCGATCTCAAGGCCCCACTTCGTCTGGTAGCCGTCGCCGAGGCCATTGCGCTCCACGGCGGCGGCACCCGGCACCGTCCGAGAACCTGACGTGATGCCTGCAAGGTTCATCAGGCACTCGCCAGGGCGCGTGCGCACGCCGGGCACAAGAAAATCCACCAGCGGACGCGTCTCCACCGCACCCACAGCACATGCCGCCGCAAATGCGGCAACAACAAATGCGCTTGCTTTCACGCGTCTATTATAACACATCCCGAAACTTTACGCACCATCGAAGATTTTGAGTTTCCGCAAATTGTACAATGTAGTGAGTCAAATTGGAAAGTACGAGACATGGAGGCGGGAGTACAACCGCGGGGCCACGGGGAAGGCCGTGCAGGACGCAAGGGACAGGCGCAGGCGGAAGTACGCCGAGTACGACCCGTTCAAGGCCCAGGACGTCATCAACGACAACAACGCAAACAAGGGCACTGGCGGGCTGCTCGTGCTCATCGACAGGCGAAGCCGCAGGTTCACCCGGTGGGGCGCATGGCGGTCTAATAGCAAATATTAATTGGCGGCGCAAGGGGGTACTGCGAGAAAAAAGCGGAAAGCTGACTTGGCGAAACGCAGGGGGAGCGCTTTGCGGCATGGGCACTTCGCCATAGTGCCGATAGTGCCGCTTGTCCGTGAAGTCTTATAGACCAACAACGTGGAGAGTCTTGCCGTTGAACGGCACGTCGCGGACATAGAGTCTCTCTTCCCACGGCTTCGCAGAGTCGATGTCGAACACAGCCATCCATCCCTCATCAAGGCCGAGCGTCGAAAGATAGTCCGCAAGCTGTCCGTAAGACTTCTCGCCCGCGAAGTTCTGGGAAGTCTTGACTTCGACTGCGTACTTCTTGTCACGGTACTCCACGCACAGGTTGAGGCGTCGACTTCCGAGCGCCATCTCGCGAATAATGTGGCCCTTGCCGTTCGTGACGCGCTGGAGGAACGCCATCAGCACGAGGTGCGGCGTCGCCTCGCCGTACTCGTATGCGCGGCGGTCAGCGCCGCTGTTCTCGCGCCAGAACTCCTGGAACGCCGCCATGAGACCGGACATGTCGAGTCCGTCAGGCGTGGCCCACGGAGTTTCGGGAACGCTTTGCTGCATGTTGTCCTGTTCGCCGCGTGAGAGATAGCGTCCGATGATCTCCGCGTACATCCGGTTCGCCGGTACGAGCGTTCCACGCTCAACACGGAGAAGCCCAAGGTCCGTGACGTAGCGATAGTCTTCGTCGTTGTAGGTCACGTCGGCCGTTCCGCCGAATATCAGCGGCTCCACTATGCGCCTCACGCGGGATTCGCGAAGCCGTTCCATAAGACTGTCGACGTGCGTATCGCGTCGGCGGATGATCGTCTCCTTCGCGGTGTCTATGTCCGCCGCCGTGATCGTCTCGCCATAACGGAGATCGTGTATCTCCTCCACGCATTCGCGCGCGAGGGCATTGACGAGCCACGGCTGCCCGCAAGTCAGTTCCATCACCAAGTCGAGGGCGTCCGGCGTGAACTGCTGACCCGTCGCGGCGGTATGCTGGGCGTAGAGTTCGCGCACCTCGTCTGCCGTGAAATTGCGGAGCATCATGTCCTTCGAAATGATGTTGAAAGGGCTAATCTGCCCAAGCGACTCGCCGTCGGGGCGTATCTGCGCTTTGTAGTCACGCACGTCGAGCATCCCCACAAGCGCGATGGAAGCTGGGAACGGAATGTCGTCGCGGTTCACGTAGCCGTCGCGCAGCTGGCGCAGGAACGATATCAGCACCTGACCATACAGGCAGTCCGCCTCGTCGAAAAACACGACGAGCGGCTTGCCCGCAAGACGGCAGAGATCCGTCAGCGTTTCGCGCACGGCAAGCGATTCAGCGGCGTACGGTTCCAGCCCTTCGCACACGCAGGACGGATTGGATTTCCTCTTGAACACCTCTGGCATGACGTTGCTCGCATTGAACCGCAGCAGCGACGCGACTGCGGACGAGGCACGCGCGGGATCCGTCGAACCCTGCAGCGTCTCCAGCGTGCAGTACAGGGCGACCATGTCGCCCTTGGCGTTGATCTCGCGCACGAGCGCCTTGATGGCGGTCGTCTTGCCGGTTTGCCTCGGCGCATGGATGACGAAGTACTGCCGACGCGCGACAAGCCGCCGGATTTCCGGCAGACGATCCAACGCCGGAAGCATATAATGCTCCGCCGGATTGCAGGGCCCCGCGATATTGAAGAACTTCTCCATGACACGTATTATACCAAAATCCGCCGCGCGGTTTCAAGGGGGGCGGCGGCCCCACCGCGCTTGGGAAACAGTCCACGTGGGATCATTCGCGTCAAGCGAATACGAGAACTCGGCAAGGTCCTTTCTGACTATTTCTCACACCAGACGAAATGAGAACACAGTTCGGACTATTCTCACAAGGAGCAAAGTATCAAGCCGGGCATCTGTCTGCTCTCGTACACGACAGCGTAGCCGATGCTCTTCGCGAACGCCTCCCCGAAGGAAGGCGTCCAGAACCGAACCCCTGGCCTGACACAGACCCCACCCGGAAAGTGGCAGTGGGCCATGGGCTGGGGGACTATTGTACCATTTTCCACATGCTGGCACGGTGCACAATCCGCACAACTCGCAGAAAACGCGCATGCGGCGCACCTGGTCGGCACTCTCCGCAAAACTAAACGCAAGGAACTCCAGCCAACGCCTGCAAACTTGCGTTTAGTTTTGCAAGCGGCATACAAGGAATTATTTGGCCCGTTGAGTTTGAGAGTTATAACTCTCCGATTTTCTGGATTGTGCTTGTTTGAGAGTTATAACTTGTGGTATACTGCTTGCGCATAGGAGAGAGAAGATATGGTCATACGCGAGAAAATGATAGGAGAAGTTCGTCCGTTTGTCGGAAAAGACGTTGTTAAGGTCATTACGGGCATACGGCGTTG
>CADCPA010000309.1 GCA_902803135.1 uncultured bacterium | reverse complement strand
CCGCTCGCGGCGCCGTTCTTCGTCCTCGCGACGCAGAACCCGATCGAGCAGGAAGGCACCTATCCGCTGCCGGAAGCCCAGCTCGACCGCTTCCTCTTCAACATCAAGGTCGACTACCCGACGCTCGACGAAGAGCGCGACATCATCCGTTCCGTGACGGGCGGCGTGAAGAAGACGTTGCCGAAGATCCTCTCCGCGGAAGAGATCGTGACGCTTCAGGACGTCGTTTCGCGCGTGCCGGCGGCCGACCATGTGATCGACTACGCGGCGGACCTCGTGCGTGCGACGCGTCCGAAAGATCCCTCGGCGCCCGACTTCGTGCGCGAGCTCGTGTCGTGGGGGGCGGGTCCGCGTGCCGGTCTCTCGCTCGTGACCGCGGGCAAGGCCCGTGCGATCCTCAACGGCCGCGCCCACGTGACGACCGAGGACATCAAGGCCCTTGCGTTTCCCGTGCTCCGCCACCGTCTCGCGACGACGTTCAACGCCGAGGCCGCGGGCGTCACGACGGACGACTTGATCACGCGCCTCCTGAACACGGTCAAGCCGCGGATCTAAGCCGAATTCCTTCGAACGATGTCTCTGGAAAGTCAAATGCGCTGGCTGCCGTCGCAGGCGTTGGAACGCCTGGCGCGGCTTGAGTTCGCGGCGCGCGGTGCGGTCGACGGCTTTACGGCCGGACGGCACCGGTCCGTGCGAAAGGGCGCGTCGAGCGAGTTCGCCGAACACCGCTCCTACCACCCGGGCGACGATCTCCGCAAGCTCGACTGGAAGCTCGTCGCACGGCGTCAGCGGCTCTACATGCGCGAGTTCGTCGACGAGACGAATCTGCGCGCGACAATCGCCCTCGACTGCTCGGGGTCGATGTCCTATCGCGGCGAGAAGGCGGTGAACGGACTCTCCAAGTTCGACTACGCGCGCCATCTCGCGGCCTGCCTGTCGTATCTGCTCGTGCGCCAGCAGGACGCGGCGGGCCTCGTCACGTTCGACACGGCCGTGCGGAAGTACCTGCCGGCGAAGTCGTCGCCCGCGCAGGTCCGCCAGGTGCTCGAAATCGTCGACGGCGCGAAGGTCGGCGGCGAGACGGACGCCGCGGCGGTCCTGCACGACGTCGCCGAGCGCATTCCGCACCGCGGCGTCGTGTTTGCAATCAGCGATTTCTTCGGGGATGCGGACGAGATTCTCAAGGCTCTGCACCATTTCCGCTTCCGCCACCACGAGGTCGTCCTGCTCCACGTGCTCGCGGAGGAGGAGCTGACGTTCCCGTTCGAGCAGATGCTCGAATTCAAGGATGCGGAGAGCGACGCGCGTCTCCACGTGGACGCCTCGGCGGTGCGGCGCGACTATCTGGCGCGGTTTGAAAGCTGGATGGAGAAGATCCGCCGCGGGGCGGGCGAAATGTCCGTCGCCCACGAGATCCTCACGACGACGACGCCGTTCGACGAGGCCTTGTCGGACGTGCTCGTGCGCTATCGCTTCAAAGGTTGAAAGGTCGGTTGAATGTCATTTAAGATCGGGTGTCATCTCTCCAGCGCCGGCGGCTATCTGGCGATGGGCCAGACGGCCGCGTCCATCGGCGCGAACGTGTTCCAGTTTTTCACGCGCAATCCGCGCGGCGGGGCGGCGAAGCCCGTCGATCCGGCCGACGTGGAGCAGTTCCGCGCGTTCGCCGCGGAGAAGGGGATCGGCCCGATTCTCGCGCACGCGCCCTATACGCTCAACGCCGCGGGCGCCGAGCCGCGCGTGCGCGAGTTCGCCGAGGCGACGATGGCGGACGACCTCAGGCGCCTCGCCTACACGCCGGGCGCGCTCTACAACTTCCATCCCGGCTCGCATGTGAACCAGGGCGCGGAGGCAGGCATCGACCTCATCGCCGACATGCTCGTGCGCATCTTCGAGGCGCTCGCGCCGAAGGGGCCGCTGACGACGACCGTCCTCCTCGAGACGATGGCGGGCAAGGGCAGCGAGGTCGGCCGGAACTTCGACGAGCTCAAGGCCATCTGCGACAAGGTGGAGTCGCGCAGCGCGGTTCGCCTCGGCGTGTGCCTCGACACGTGCCACGTGTGGGATGGCGGCTACGACATCGTCGGCGACCTCGACGGCGTGCTGGCGACGTTCGACGCGACGCTCGGCCTCGACCGGATCAAGGCGATCCACCTCAACGACTCGATGAACGGCCTGGCGGCGCACAAGGACCGCCATGCGTGCCTCGGGAAGGGCAAGATCGGCTTGGACGCGCTCGCGCGCGTCGTCAACCACCCGCGCCTGCGCGACCTTCCGTTCTACCTCGAGACCCCCTGCGATCTCGACGGATATCGGGCTGAAATTGCGCTTCTCAAGGGGTTGCGCGTTGAAAGTGTCTGAAAAGCCATTTCCAGTCATCGTGATATTCTTCGATTTTGGACTTGATTTTCCCACCTGAATTATAATAAACTATTGGCTCACTTTTTTGAAAACACCAGGAGTACACAGAAATGGCAGCTAAACCCTTCCCGCTCGACCATGTGCGCAATTTCGGCATCATGGCCCACATCGACGGCGGCAAGACGACGACGTCCGAGCGCATTCTCTACTATTCAGGCAAGAATTACAAGATCGGCGAAGTGCATGAAGGCGCGGCGACGATGGACTTCATGGTGCAGGAGCAGGAGCGCGGCATTACGATCCAGTCCGCGGCGACGTGCGTGCAGTGGGGTAGCTATCGCCTCTCCCTGATCGACACCCCCGGCCATGTGGACTTCACGGCCGAAGTGGAGCGCTCGCTCCGCGTGCTCGACGGCGCCGTCGCGCTCTACTGCGCGGTTGGCGGCGTGCAGCCGCAGTCCGAGCAGGTGTGGCGCCAGTCCGAGAAGTACAAGGTGCCGAAGATCGCGTTCGT
>CADCPA010000308.1 GCA_902803135.1 uncultured bacterium | reverse complement strand
GCACAGGAATGTAAATGAGGATAAGTTGAATGTTCACAAATCACAATTGCCACTATTGTTCACAAATTGCAAATCTCAATTTGCATTACTGATTGGCTGATTGACTGCCGTGGTCTTCGTTGGACAACAAGCTGTTATGCCAATTCAATTTTGCGACATACCACTCATTGTGGTGCGGCAATGAATCAGCTAACCAGTTTTACATTTGTGACAGTGATGAAATTTGTGAACAATTGAGATTTGTGGACATTCAAGTTAGAGGCCAGTGAAATGCGGGGGCTCCGACGGGGCGCGGCCTCTAGCGGACGATGAGCGCGAGGCCCGTTTCAATGAAGAGGCCTTCGTTCTTTGCCACGAGCGTGATGCCGCGCGCCTTCATGTTCTCGGATCGCACGAAGGCGACGGTCGGATCCGGCTCTTCCTTCCAGAGGCTGAGCCAGCCGCCGTGCATCTCGCGTTTGCCCACATCGACCGTCACGGTCGTCCCGGGGCAGAACGTCAGGGACCCGTCCGCCCGGTCGTCGAACGTCCCGGTCATCCGGGAGAGGTCAAGCGTCGTCTCGACATGGTCGGCATCGCCAAGCTGCACCGTCGGGTACTTTCGATATCCTTCGGCGCTCTCGGAAATCGCATTCGGCGCGTAGGACGAATAGACCGTAATGGTCGCGGGCGAGGCGTTCAGCTCGCGGAACCTGGAGCCCGCGAGGAACGTGAGGGAGTTCATGTTCGTGATGGTGCCTGTGTTCTGCCAGTACCGGCCGGACACCTCCACGTCGCACCCGCCGGCGCTCACTTTGGATATGTGCCCCTGAACCCAGCCGTTTGGCGCGACCACGATCTTGCCCTCGCCGGAGAAGGACATATTGCCAAGGAATGTCCTGTATGCGCCCACTCCCGTGCTGTCGCCATTTTCATCAACGGCTCCCACGCCGTCGAATGTCACCGTGTGGCCGCCCATCGTCATGGTGTTCGCCGAATAGTTGTAGAAGATCGTGCCCATGTTGCCGGCGGCATAGATTGTGGCGTCGTTGGAAAGCGTCACATTGCGCAGGAAGGCCGCGCCCGTGTTCTGGGCGTACGCCGTGGCCGCGTCCAGCTCGGCGCTGCTGATGAGCGCGCCCGTTCCGTCCGTGCCCGTTCCGGCAATCGTGTAGTCGTAGTCGTGGTATGTGCGGCCGTTGATGTCGAACTGCGCGCCGTCCATGACCTCGATGCGTGAATACTGTACACCGCAGGCGGCACCGCTACCCTTGACCACCTCGCCTTCTTCAACGACTAGAGACGTCGCGTTGGCACCTCTGCCACATCTTGCAGTTGTTGACATGACAAACCTGCCTTTGCCGGTCTTGCGTATCTGCAACCCCATGCCGTCGAAGAAATGGTCTTGCGTGCTGCCAAGCGTGATGCCGTTGTTTACATATTCTTCACCTTCGGGGATGTCGAAGGTGAGATGGCAGGTTGGGCTTATGGTCGCTTCATCTACGAGAGACCAGCAAGTCTTGTTTCTGAATTGGAATGTATGATCCCCGGCAGAAAGATCTTTCAACTCGACTATTCCAGTTGAGGCTCCAGAATCAAAAGAAGAATGACTCTTACCGACTGAGGCCGTCAATTTATTTGCTCCGTCGATATAGGCGTAGTTGTATTGGGTATAATAGTACGTCTTGCCATTGTAATATGTCGCATACCTATATCTCAGGTAGCAGGTGCGCGTTCTGGGCATGGTGAAAGTCTGCTGGACATGCACACCATAGGGCGTTCCCATGTAAAGCCAATGGTTTCCGGCGAAAGGCTTATTCTTGTTGGACCCTGCATCGCGGCCCGCCCCCGATCCGACAGTCGTGCCAACGCTGCCAGTTGTCGTCCACCCGGTCAAACCATTCTCAAAGCCGCCGTTTGATATGAGATTCCCGGCCGTAATACGGCCCGTGCCCTGCGGCTTGCGCACCTGAAGATCCCAGCCGCGCAGCGTTACAGTCTTGCCGTTCATGTCAAAGTCCATCGCGCGCCAGTCCGTGTCGTCTGTCAGCGTGATGTCGCCCTGCATCTGCGCCACTCCGCCTTTTGCGGTCGCAAGCTCATTGGTGAAGGGCACGAGCGCCTGGTATTCGGCGTCGTTTGCGAAAAGCACCGTGCACCCCGCGATGCCGCTTGGGGAGTCTTCAGGCGACAGTTCGCTTTCAGGCGAACAGGTCGCGTCCTTGTAGAAGTGGAACGCGCCGTTCACGAGCTTCGCGCACACGTCGGAGGGCGCATAGAACAAAGCCTTGACGGAACCCGGCGTCGTGGCGGAGACGGTGATGGCTGTGTCTTTCAGCTCTCCCGAAATCAGCGTGGCGCCCTCGCCCAGCACCCACCCGAAGAAGTGGCATCCCTCGTCTGGGACCGCTGTGAGGGTGACGGTCTCGGTGCCGTCCTGCTTGATTTTTGCCGTGGCCGAGGCGGCGGCCTCGCCATCGCCTATCCGCACGGCGCCGGTGCCCTCAGAGGCAATGGCGATGTCCACGAGCACCGTGCCGTCCTCTGCGAACGAATAGCCTTCGCCGAGCGTGAGCGTGCCGCCGAGGCCGTTCACGAGGAACGTGTCGCGCGCGACGTCGTAGAGGCCGAGCCTGCCGTCTTCCGTGCGTCTTGCGGGCACGAGGTCGCAGCGCAGATTGCCGTCCGCATCGCGCAGCTTGAACGCGTAGAAGGTCCACGAGCCGTAGTTGTCGAGGCCCGTGTCGGTATCGGTGGTGTACGACGCGAAGAGACAGAGGTCCGTCTCGGGGTCGTAGTCGGCCGTGCCCAATTCGGCGATGCTTGTCACAATCGCATCGGTTCCCGGATCCGTCACCATGCCCGTGCCGGCGGCGTAGTCCGCCACAAGGATGTACTTCTTTGCAACGGAAAGTCCGGCGGAGGAGGAGACCTGTGTGGTATTGCGGTCGATGCGGACCTTGTCGGCGACCATGAAGGCGGTGAACGAGTTGGCGGCATCGTTGCGCGAGCACCACAGATTCTGGTTTCCGCTTACCGTGGAAAGTTCGAACGCCAGTTCCGCCTTGTCGGTGCAGACGGGCGTAATCCCTGTCTTCACCTGGCAGTTCCCGCTCGCCTTGATGAACGGCAGAAGCGCATAGCCCTCGGGCAGAGCGGCCGCACCGAACGCCGGAAACGCCGCAGCGACCAACGCGGCACACGCAAAAAAGAAAAATCTGATCTTTGACATGTCACACCCCCCCGGAAAACCTCAGATTTCGTTCTTGCCGACGGCGAGCGTCTTCGTCTGTCCGCCGAACTCGAAGGTGCCCGGCACCGGGGTCGTCACCGTGCCCTTGACCGTACCGTCGCCGAACACGAGGTCGACTTCGATCATCTGGCCCGACGGATGGGGGTAGGAGGCCTTCACCGTCTTGAGCGTGCCCGGTTGCGGCGCGACGCGCACCTTCGTGAAGAACGGCGCCGCGCTGCGGATGCCCGCCATGCCCGTGCGGAGGAACCAGAGCGGATGCGCGCCCCACGCGTGGCAGTCGCTGCGCGAGTCGTGGCCGGCCCATTCCGGCGACTCGATCGTCGTCGTCGCACCGAGCTTCACATAGCCCTTCCAGAGGTCGAGGCGCTGCTGGAAGAGGTCGGCGCGATGGAACTTGAAGTACGCCTCGAAGAGGTAGTACGAGAAGTAGACGCTCGCCGGACAAAGGTCCTTCTCGGTCACGAGCTTGTCGAAGACGGACTGCGCCTGCGCGCCTTCGACGGCGTCCGTCAGCAACGCGAGGCACTGCGCATGTTCGGAAAACACCTTGTGGTCGGCGTCGGAGGCGAAGATTCCGCGCTTCGCGTCAAAGAACGCCTTCACGATCGCCGGCTTCAGCTTCGCCGCCTTCGCGAGCCAATGGGCCGCGAGATGCGTGTTGCCGAAGGCTTCCTCGACCTTTGCGGCGCCCTGCAGCGCGGCGAGGTAGAAGAGATTGAGTTCGGCGTTCGCCCCGCCGTTGCGGGAGCCGGGCGCCCAGCCGCCGCCCCAGCCGTCGCGCGGCACCCAGTCCATGAAGCTCCAGCCCGGGAGGTTCACGAGCAGACCGTCGGACGCGCGTTCGTAGAGCTCGAACCCGCTGAGCGTATCACGCAGGCCCGGAAGCCGCGCCTTGAGCCACTTGCGGTTCGTATGGTTCATCACGTAGTCGGCATACATGCCGAGGTAGCACAGCGTATAGGCCGCGCCTTCCTGCGTCCCCGTCGTCGGGAAATTGAAGGGCACGTTGCCATCGTCGCGGCGGTTGATGTCGTAGATTTCGATGGCGCGGCGGATGAGCGCGTCGTCGGCCGTCATGGCCGAGATGACGTTGAGCTGCACGCGCGTATCGCCCGGATACATCTGCTGTTCGTAGAACGGGCAGTCGAAGAGCATCTCGTGGCTGCACATCTGCATCGCACGCGCGGAAATCGCCTGCACGGGACCCAGATCCGGATCCTCGGGCGACGTGAACGCCGTCTCGCATTCCAGCGGATAGCGGCTTTCGATGAGCGAGAGATCTTCGATCGTGACCGGCTCCTCCCCCGCCTCGATCGTCACCTCGCACCAGCGGCCGCAACGGAACCACGGCGGTTGAAAGACGGCGCGGGCGCGTCCATCGAACACGAAACGGTCGCCGAAGCCGTCGAACGTCTTGCCCTTCCATTCGGCGCGGTTGCCCTTGTACAGGCCCTTGATCTTCGGGTCCTTCGAGGGACCGCGCAACGATTCGGCCCAGCGCCAGGACATCCTGCCGCCCTTGCCGCCCTTCACGACCGCTTCGGGATACGCGCAGATGTAGCGGTCGAGGTCCCAGAGGATCCGCCGCTTCTCGCCCGCCTTCACGGTGAACGGGAACGTCCTGTCGCCGCCTTCGACGAAGCGGCCGGGGCGCACCCGGCACTCGGTCTGGTCCGGCAACTGGGACGGATAGAGCATCCAGCCTTTCTCGCGAAGACCGTAATTCCCGCCATTGCCGATCGCACCGCGCACCACTGCGGGCTTCAGCCAGTTCGCGGGCTGGTAGTCGAAGATGCCGGTTCCGACTTCCTGGTAGCCTTCGCCGCCGCCCCAGGCGCCGCCGGAGAAACCGATGCCGGAAATGCCGACAACCGAGCCGCACGTCCAGTCGGCCTTGCCGGTCGTCAGCTTGGCGTCGTAGGCCCCCTCCGCCTTCAGGCAGAAGCCGAGGCGGTAGGAGATCTGGGCGAGCGGGGAGGACTTCTCGGGCATTTTCCACACCGTCGCCTCAAGAACATGCTCGCCAGGCGTCAGTTCCGCGCGGTAGGACTGGTACATCCAGTTCTCCACCGTGCCGCGGTGGGGACCGCGCGAAACGAACGTGCCGTCCAGCGTGAGGTAGAACCGTTCATCGCCCGTCACGTCGAAGACCAGCGGCGTGCCGTCGCTCGTGAACGGGCAACGGAACCGCACGACGCGCGGCACCGGGACGTTCGCCATTTCGTTGGCGACCTCCGGATGCGTGAGCCAGGCGGCCTGGTCGATCGGCTGGATCTTCATGATGTTCGTGTTGCCGCGCGTGAAACGCGGTTCGCGCATGATGCGCTCGACAGTCGCACCCCAGACGGAAGCGGCGGCAACCGCCGCGGCGAAAACGATTCCACCTCTCATGGAAAACTCCTTTCGCGGTTGATTACATCAGGGAGCGATAGAGCTTCGCGATGTCCTTGACCGTGCAGTCGCGCGGATTGCCCGGACGGCACGCATCCGCGTAGGCGGACTCGGCGAGGAATTGGACGTCCTCTTCCTTCAGCACGCCCTTGAGGTTCGCCGGAATGCCGACGTCCTTCGAGAGCTTCTCGACCGCGGCGATCGCCGCCTGGCGGGCTGCCGCGAGGGACATCTTCTCGACGCCCTTGACGCCCATCGCACGGGCGATGTCGCGATACTTCGTACCCGTCTTCGAGGCGTTGAACTTCATCGCCGTCGGCAGGAGAATCGCGCACGCCTTGCCGTGCGGCATGTCATAGAGCGCGGAAAGGCCATGCGCCATGGAGTGGTCCACGCCGAGGCCCACGTTGGAGAAGCCCATGCCGGCGATGTACTGGCCGAGCGCCATGCCTTCGCGGCCGCTCGGCTTGTTCGCCACGGCGTCGCGGAGGTGGAGCGAGATGAGACGGATCGCCTCGAGGTGCAGCATGTCCGTCATCGCGCAGGCACCCTTCGTGATGTAGCCTTCGATGGCGTGCGTGAGCGCGTCCATGCCCGTGAACGCCGTGAGGCCCTTCGGCATCGACGCCATCATCTCGGGGTCGACGAACGCCACGACCGGAATGTCGTGCGGGTCGACGCACACGAACTTGCGCTTCTTCTCGACGTCGGTGATCACGTAGTTGATCGTCACTTCGGCGGCCGTGCCGGCCGTCGTCGGAACGGCGAGGATCGGCTTCGAGGGCTTCGTCGTCGGGGACAGGCCCTCAAGCGAGCGGACGTCCGCGAACTTCGGATTGGCGACGATGATGCCCACGCCCTTGGCCGTGTCCATCGAAGAGCCGCCGCCGATGGCGATGATGCAGTCGGCCTTCGCCTTCTTGAACGCCTTCACGCCGTTCTTCACGTTCTCGATCGTGGGATTCGGCTTGATCTCGCTGTAGACCGCATACTTGATCTTCGCCTTGTCGAGGAGGTCCGTGACCTTCTTCGTGACACCGAACTTGATGAGGTCGGGATCGGAGAAGACGATCGGCTGCTTCAGCCCGCGGTTCGCGAGTTCGGTCACAATGGCCGTCACGGCGCCGGCGCCATGATACGACGTTTCGTTCAGAATGATGCGGTTCATGCTTTCTCCCGTTTCGTGGTTTCGGTAATGGGCCGCGTGCTCCCGCGCACCCTGTTGGATATAGTATAGTACAAAACGCGCCTATTCGCCACTCTTCTTGCGGTGCGTCTTCCCGTCGTCCTGGGCCCGCTTCTCGAGACGGGCCTTCACCGCCTCGAGTTCCTGGATGGCGGCGAAGACCTTGCGCACGTCGCGCATCTTGCCGGCCTTGACCATGCGACGGGCGATCACACGCAGATCGCGCAGCTGCTCGTTGATCTGGTCCATGCGCTGGACGGCCTGCTCGCGGTGGCCCGCGGCGACTTCCTCGCGCACATGCGAAATCACGCCGCCAAGCGTCGACTCGTCCTTCTCCTGCGCCGCGCGGTCGCGCGCAAACGAACAGCGCAGGTCGAGCACGCAGAGCAGCGCCACTCCGAGCAGAATGGCAATCGCCAGCTTGATGCCTTTGACATTGAAGAACATGCCGAAGATGATACCACACCCGCGCTTTTTGCGTCAACGGAATTGCGCCAAGGGGGGATTCAATCCCGCCGGACGTCGGAGAGCACGACGCCGACGAGGGTCAGCAGGGCGCCGGTGGCGGAGACGGCCGTCAGGCGTTCGCCGAGAAACGCGAAGGCGAAGAGCACCGTCACCGCGGGAATCAGATAGATGCCGATCGTGCAGCGCACGACGCCGAGACGCACGCAGGCCTGGTTCCAGAAGACGAAGCAGCCGGCCGAAGCGAAGAGGCCGAGGAAGCCGAGATTGACATAGTTCATCAACCGCGCGAAACGCGCGGCGTTCACGTCCGGGGCGAGCGTCACGGCAAACGAGCCGGACATCGCGGCGCGTCCGTACGGCGTGAGACCGAAGAGGACGAACGGCACCATCAGCACGAGCGCCCAGAAAAACGCGCGCCGCATCACGTAGATCTGCGAGTAGCGGCGCGTGCGTCCCACGAGCAGCGAGTAGCAGCCCCAGCTCAGCATCGCGCCGACGGCCATCAAATCGCCGGCCGGACGGAACTGGAACGCCGCGAGACCGTCCCAACTGACCATCGCCACGCCGGTGATCGCCACGAGGAAGCCGAGAAAGAAGAGCGCGCGCGGACGCCGCGCCTGTCCCGCCGCCCACGCCAAGAGCGCCGTCGCCACGGGGTTCGTCCCGACGAGGATCGAGACGTTCGACGCGTTCGTGTAGTGGATGGCGCAGTTCTCAAGCAGCTGGTAGGCGGCGACGCCCCAGAAGCCGAGACCGAGGAACAGCCGCGTGTCCTTCTTTCCGCCGGCTTCCGGCGGCGGCTGGATCTTGAGCGCCTTCTCGACGCCGAGCAGCACGGCATACGCCACGGCGAACCGGAGCACCTGGATTTCCAAGGCCGAAAAGTCGGCCAGCAGCGCCTTCGTGTTGACGAAGGTCACGCCCCACACGAGGACGCAGAAAGCCGCCAGTAGAATGCCTCTGATCATGATCGACTAGACCCGCACGACCAATCCGTCGTAAGACAGGCGTACCCCGCGCGGCAGGCGTTTCGAGAACTCCGCGTGCTTCACGTCGTGGCTGAAGTGGACGAGATACCCGCGCTTCGCCCCGGCCGCCGCGAGCGCCGCAAGGGACCGCTCGAGATTCATGTGCGTGGGATGCTCCCGCGCGCGCAGACAGTCGACCACCATCACATCGGCGCCCTTGATCCTGGCAAGCGTCTTCGGCGGGATCTCGATGCAGTCGGGAAGGTAGGCGAGGCGCTTGCCCGCGTGCTCGAGGAGATAGCCGTTCGTCCGCGGACCGTGCACCACCGGCAGCGGCGTCACCTTCACTTCGCCGAGGCGGAAGGCGCGCGTGACCGGCTTGAAGAAGATCATTGGACGGAACAGCCCCTGCGTGTTCGCCTTGTCCGAGATGTAGGGAAAGATCTGCCGCATCGACGCAATCGTTTCGGGTGCGGCATAGCAGTTCATCGGCTTCTTGCCGTTGAGCGTATTGAAGCGCCGCACGTCGTCGAAGGCCGCGATGTGGTCCATGTGCGCGTGCGTCAGCACGACCGCGTCGACCTTGCGGATCTTGTAGTCGAGGCAGGCTTCGCGCAGCTCGGGCGGCGTGTCGATCAGAAACGCCGTCCCGCCCGCCCGCACGTAGACGCCCGTGCGGCGACGGCGGTCGCGCGGATCGGCCGACGTGCAGGTCGCACAGTCGCAGCCGATCTGCGGCACGCCCACGCTCGTCCCCGTGCCGAGAAACTGGATGCTGAAAGACATGCGCAAACAACCTATTCCTTCTTACCTGTCACCTTCCGCTGCGTCCGGCGGAAAGCGGGAGGCCAGAAGCAAGAGGCAACAGGCAACGCCTACTTCTCGTCGTTGAAGAGCTGGAACGCGTCCTGCGGCGTGAGGCCGTTGTGGACGACGCCGGCAATCGCCTTCATCATGGCGAGCGGCTTCGCGCTCTGGAACACGTTGCGGCCCATGTCCACGCCCGCGGCGCCGGCCTGGATGGCCTTGTACGCCAGCGTCAGCGCGTCGAGCTCGGGCAGCTTCTTGCCGCCGGCGATCACGATCGGCACCGGGCACTGCGCCACGACGCGGTCGAACCCCTCTTCCGTGTAGTACGTCTTCACGAAGGAGGCGCCGTTCTCCGCGCACACGCGCGTCGCAAGGCCGAAGTAGCGCGCGTCGCGCGCCATGTCCTTGCCGACCGCCGTCACGCCGAGTACCGGGATGCCGAGCTTCTCGCCCATGTCCACCGTGTGCACAAGGTTGTGCGTCGTGATCTGCTCGGACATCTTGTCGCCGCAGGAGACCATCACGGCCATCGCGCTCGCGTTCACGCGCACCACGTCCTCCACGTCGTAGACGCGGTTGAGGTTGAGATCCGTGAGGATCGTCGTGCCGCCGTCGCTGCGCAGGCAGACCGGCTTGGAGATCGTGGGCGGAATCACGCTGCGGAGGATGCCGCGCGTGCACATCAGGCAGTCGGCGTATTCAATCAGCGGGTTGATCGTGAGGTCGACGCGCTCGAGACCGCTCGTCGGACCCATGATGAAGCCGTGGTCGCACGCGAGCATGACCGTACGGCCGCTCTTCGGATTGAAGATGCGCGAGAGACGGTTCTTCACGCCCCAGCCGCGGTTCTCATTGCCCTTGAGGAAAAACGCCGTGTTCGTCTGCGGCTTGTCGAAGCCATAGGCCGCAGCTTCCTTGAATCCATCCATGTCCGCCATTGTCCGATCTCCTTCGTTGGTTGATTGGTTTGATTATAGCACAGGACGCGTCCTGGGGTCAAATCGTGTAGTGGTGCAGCGCTTCGCCGTCGAAATAGCCGTAGGAACGCGACGAGCCGCCCTTCGGAAGCGAGATCGAGCCGGGGTTGAAAATCGTCAGGCCGCAGTCGAGCTTCTTCAGCTCGGGCACATGCGTATGGCCGTGCACGAGCACCGTGCCGATGCCGAGCGGCGGCAGCTTCCGTTCGTTGAAGAGATGTCCGTGCGTGAGGAAGAACGTCTCCTTCCCCGCTTCAAGCAGCGCGTAGTCGCCCATCATCGGGAACTCGAACATCAGCTGGTCGACTTCCGCGTCGCAGTTGCCGCGTACGGCGACGATCCTGTCCTTCAGGCCGTTGAGAAGGCACGCCACCTTCACGGGATCGTAGAAGTTGGGCACGCCGTTGCGCGGGCCATGGTAGAGCAGGTCGCCGAGGAGCACGATCTTGTCGTAACCGAGCGCCGCCCCCGCCGCCAGGGTCTGTTCGAGCGTCGACGGCACGCCGTGGATGTCGCTGATGAAAAGAAGCTTCATGTCGTTCCTTCGTTCGTCAAAATCACGCGAGCGCCGCGACCGTCAGCATCCCGAGGGCATGCGTCACGGCCTGTTCCCGCACGCGGGCGCGGTCGCCCTGGAAGAGCGCCTTCTCGGTGCGCACGCCGTCGGGCGTGGCGAGGCCGAACCAGACGAGGCCGACCGGCTTCTCCGGCGAACCGCCGTCCGGCCCCGCAATGCCCGTCAGCGACACGGCCAGATCGACGCGCAGCAGCTCGCGCGCGCCCTTCGCCATCTGCGCCGCCGTCTCGCGCGACACGGCGCCGACCGTCGCGAGCGTCTCGGGCGACACGCCCAGCACGCGCTCCTTGACGTCGTTCGCGTAGCTGATGATGCCGCCCGCGAAGACCGCGCTCGAGCCGGGCACGCCGGTAATCGCATGGCCGACGCCGCCCCCCGTGCAGCTCTCCGCCGTCGCACACGTCAGGTTGTTCGCCTTCAGCAGCCCGACCAGTTTTTCCGCCACCGTCATGACCGATTTCGTACCGCGCGCACTCAGCGCGCGCTCGTGAAGACCACCTGGCCGGCGCGCAGCACGCCCTCGACATCGGCGTCGGTCACGCGGCGGCCGCGGGCCTTCGCCTCAAGCGACCTGCGCACCGCGTCGCGGAACGCGCTGCGGCCAAGTTCCTCGCCGAAACCCATGTCCTTGACCGGCACCGGGTCGGCGAGACCGCCGCCCTTGAAGGACACCTTGTACTTGAACGCCATCTTCGTGCAGCCGAGCGCACGAGCGGCGTCGTACAACGCGCCGAAGTCTTCCTTCGACGGCGAGAAGACGCCATCGCTCGTCGGCGCCGGACACGTATTCGTCGCCCCGCGCAGACCGCGCTTCGCGCGCGTCGGATCGAGGAAGTAGGCCTTCACGTCCGTACGCGCATTCGCATCAAGGCCGCCGCGGTCGCGGAGGATGAGACTCGGCGCGGACTTCAGCTTCTCGGCGAACGCCGTCTCCTCCATCGGGTCCGGATCGCCATGCTCGTTGAGCTTCACGGCCTGCATCGGCGCATCGGCCTGCGTGCGGATCTCATAGAGGTCGCAGCCCGAACCGCCGCCCGGCATGAGACACACGAAGAGGGCCTCGGCGCCGACCTTGTCCGGACGCTCCGCGTCCATCGCGTTCTTGTAGTAGTCGATCTCCGCGCCGCGGAACGCCGCGAGCAGCGACTTGAACCGCTGCGACGCCTTCGCCGCCTTCGCCTGCGCTTCGCGTTTCGCCGCTTCGGCGGCCTTCTGCGCCTCGCGCTCCTTCTTCAGGGCTTCGGCCTTGGCTTCCTTCTCCTTCTGGATCTTCTCGCGCCGTGCCAGCTCTTCCTCCCGCTGCTGCTTCGCGCGCTCGGCCTGGGCCGCCTGCTCCTGCATCTCGTACTCGTGGCGCTGGCGCTCGCGCTCCTTCTGCTTCTCGTTGTAGGCGTTCCAGATGAACCAGCCCGCCGCCAGCACGACGATGAAGCCGACGATGAGCATCGCTTCATGCATCAGGGCCGTGCGCTCGCTCTCCTTCTTCCGCCGGGCGACGGCCGCGGCCGTATCCGCCAGCGTCGAGCGCGAACCTTGGGACGGACCGGCCTCCGGCGCGGCGCCGGCGCCCTGACCCGTGGGATACTGCCTTACCGTCTGCGGACCCTGGGCCGGCGGTTCGCCGCCAAAGAGTTCGTAGTCGTCCATTTCGTTGTTCGTGCTCATTTTGCTTTCCTCACGGTAATGGTGCGCGCCTCAAGCGAAGCCGCGCGTTTGTTCCAATCCTTCAAATAGGGGGCGTAGTCGGCGCCGAGCTGCGTCGCCGTGCGGCGCACGGTCACACGCCGCACGCGCACATGGAGACGGTTGTCCTTCACGTCATGCTGCACCGTGTTCACCAGCCACCTGTCGGCGGCGTTCTTCGGGTTGTGCATCGTGAAAGTCGACGGCAGGCTTTCGATCTGCGTGTAGCCTTCGGGGAAGACGACTTCATACTCGTCTTCGTCCGGATCCGACGCGCCCAGGGCGATCGGCGCGCGACGGCGCGTTCCCGCGCCGAGTCCGAACACGTTGCCGCGGAACGCCGGCAGCTCAAGCGAAATCGTGTCGTCCTTCGCCACGGCATAGCCCTCGGCATAGGCCGAGAAAGCCAGCGTAAACGGATAGCCCGTCACGTCCGTGACGAGCTCGGATGTCGCCGTCGCGTTCTGCGCGAGGCCGTTCAGCACCTGCTGATAGAAGCGGTCGCGCAGCTCGGGCAGCAGCTCGGCATACTGCTTGCGGAGGCCGCCGACGCCGGCGCCGTACGTCGTGTTCGTCACGGCAAAGTCGACCGCACCGTTCTCGCGCACGTCGATCACCACCTGGCCCTTCGTGGATGTCATCCACCTGTCGGCCGTCGTCACGCGTCCGAAGACGTCGTCCTGCGGGTCGTAGAAGCTGCAGTCGCGCCAGACGCTCGCCGCGGCGGGCGTGTACTCGTTCTCGCCGCCGTACCAAAACGTCTCGGTCGAGCGGAAGAACGGAATCCAGCCTGAAGTCCACTCGGCGCGCAGCACGAGCGAGCCGAACGCGCCGAGGCGCGGCAGCTTGCGCCACTTCGCCTCCGTGCCGCGGAAGCCGTGTGCGTCGTCCGCCGTCAGCACGAACGAACAGTCGAAACCCGCCGCCTCAAGCATCGCATAGGCGAGGTTCATGCGGTCCGCCCGCGAGCCATAGCCTTCCGCGAGCACCGTGTCGGGCGCCGCAAAGGCCGTCGCGAACGGCAGTTCGAAGAGCCCCGGCCCCACCACGCGCAGACGATGCGCGAGATACTTCCGCACGGCCTGCAGACGGTCGGCCGGCGTCGCGCAGTCCGCGACGAGCGCCTTCACTTCCCGACGGACCGTCTCGCTGCCCGCGCGGCGGGCCGCGGCCAGCGCGGCGACGAGCGCCTGGCCGTGCGGCGCCCAGTCCGCCGTCGAAACGACGACGGTCGGACGCCACCGGAGCGCGGCGGGCTGCAGCGGTTCGTTCGGCTCACGCGGCGGATTCGCCACCGACCAGGTGAAGACGCGATCCCCGGTTTCCGTCGTCGCGACGGACTGCTTCGCGCCCTCCCCGAAATGGGAAACGACCGGCTCGGCGAACCGCACGCCGTTCGGCACATGCAGCTCCAGCGTCTCGACATCGGTGGGATTGCGGCTGCCGAACGTATAGCTGAGCGAATAGGCCGTCGGCGCGTTCGTCACCGTATAGGCGACCGTCGTGCGGATGACGCTGCCGATTTCCACGCCCGGCAGATTCACGACGAGAATCTTCGACGCGGGATAGCGCGGGGCGGCGGCGGCCCAGCCGCAGTCCATCTCGTTGATTTCCTTCGGCGTGACCGTGAACACCTTGCCCGTCTTGTTCGAGACCGTGGCGGAGACGACCGTCACCGCGCGCGTCGACGGCGCATAGGTGAACTTGAGTTCGCTGGACGACTTCTTGCCCTGGTACGTCAGAACTTCCTGCTCGACGACATTCGTCTGCACCCACTCGGTCGGCGAGGTCAGATGCACGACCACGTCGCGGCGGCGGATGTGCAGATTCGCATCGGCGTCGGCGCGCGCCGCAAACGCCGGCGTTTCGCGTTCGCCCGTCTGGGCCAGTTCGCGCGCGAGGCGCAGGTCGGCATATTCCGGCAGCGAGAATTCCACGCCCGCGACGCAGAGCTTGCGCGTCGCCGTGAGCACGCCCTTGTCGCAGGCGACCGTACGCGTGAAGGCGAACTTCGGCGCCTCCTTCGTGCCGCCCGCCCGGGTTTCGACCGCCGGCGGCAGCGACAGCGCCGGACCGACCGCGTCGCCCAGCACGAGGCGCAGCGTCTCTTCCGAGCCCGCCGTGTACGACAATTCAAGCGGGAAGCGGCGCTTGGCAAGCGCCGTGTTGTCGCGCAGGAGTCCGCCCGCGACGTTGATGATCGCCGAGACGAACGGGAAGTTGAAGGTGTCGCGCGTCTTGCCGCGCAGCACGTATTCGGGGAAGCGGGCGATCGTCTTCGCCGTCAGCTTCGCGGACGTGTCGCGAAGGTCGGCCGGTTCGATTTCGAGCGACAGCAGCTCGGCGCCCGCGGAGAGGCCGCGCAGGATGCCCTCAAACCACTTCCGCCGCTCTTCCGGCGTCTTCGTCAGCAGCGTGCGGCGGACGGCGCCGTCGTTGATGCCCGCGAAGGCGAAGCGCGTCGTCAGGAGGAGCGTGCCATCCGCGTCGAGGGCGCCGTCGGAATCGACCTTCATGAGGTTGTCCGTCCAGGGCGCCACGGGCGAAGTCAGAAGCGCCTCCCCCTCGGGGCGCGCCACGAGGAAGGACTTGTCGGAAAGATACGCGGGGCAGAGGTCTTTGGAGGTTTCGTCCGTCGGATCCATCAGCAGATACTTCCCGGCGCCGGGCTGGAGCTTGGCCGCTTCGCCCGGGGCGAGCTCCACGCCCACGATGGCGTGGTTGAAGTAGGGCATCGGCACGTCCGGATCCATCTTCGCGCCGGCATGGATCAGCACGGGGAAGCCCTTGATCCCGGCGATGCGCAGCAGCGCGGAGAGCAGCGCGGCCTTGTCGCGGCACACGCCGTAGCGGTTGTCGAACGTGACGTTCACGTCGTGCGGCTCGTAGCCCGGGGCGTCGCCTTCGAGCGTGAGACCCATGTAGCGGATCTCCTGGGACACGAACTTGTAGAGCGCGCGGATCTTCGCCTCGTCGGTCGCGCAGTCCTTGACGAGCGCGTTCACCTGGTTCGTCATCGCCGCGGTCGTCTTGGCGAGGTGGGGTTCGCACATCGCCCAGTACCAGCGCGAGACCGTGGGCCAGTCCTTCACCGTGGAGAGGCGCAGCCCCTGCACGCAACGGGAGAAGGACGGCATGCTCGGCTCCGGAAAGGCCTGCGGCACATTGCGGGCGGTCCAGGAGAGCAGCGTGCGGCCGCCCTCGAGCGGCCGGTCGGGGGCGCGCGTCACCGTCCCGCCCTGGGGGTTGCGCACGACGGCGTTGACGACCGGACGGTCCGCCGGCTGGTCGACCGAAATCGTCGTCGCGAGAATCGGATGCGTGTATTCGAGCACGTTCATGTCGGCCCACGTATCGCGCATGCGGGCCTTCTTCGTGCGGCGGAACGTGCGGATGTGGCGGACCTCGCCCACGGCAAGACCGGGCACGGCGCAGGAGATGATCTTGTCCATCGGGTCGTAGATGTTCATGCCCATGGACGAGTTGTCCGTCGCAACCTTCAGGGTCTGCGCGAAGTCGACCGGGCGCACCGTACCGTCCGCCCCCACGATCTCGACGCACAGCACGCCCGCGTCGCCGTAACGCTCGGAATAGCTCAGCGTCAGAGACGCCATCGACCGGCGGCCCTTCTCGGTGAGCACCTTCACCCATTCGTCATCCCAGGTGACGTCCGAACCGTCTGCCTCGTAACGCGTGTGCACGCGGTCGTCGAGAACGACGAGATCCGCATCGGGGAAACGCGCGGCCGTCGCCTGGGCGGCGGCGGCGATGACGGCCTTGGAATCGGCCACGGCGGAAGCCGGCATCTGAGGCGTGTCGGCAAACGCCGAAACGCCGACCAGGCAGGCGGCGAGAAGACAATCGAATTTCATAATCTGGTATTTTAGCACATCCCCGGAGGGGAAGGCAACCTTACTTCTTCTTCGGAATCGGGACCGGCCCCAATGCCCGCCTAGCCGCGCAGTTTCCAGCCGTTGTGGTACGGCATGCGCAGGAGCGCGTCGGCCTTCGGATTGTTGGTGACGCGGAACGTCTTCGGATCGAAGGCGACCGGTCCGCCCGTGCGCACGGCGAGGTTGCCGAGGAGTACGAACTCCGTGATGAGCAGCGCCCAGTCGAAGTTGCAGCCCGCCTTCTCGCCGCCCTTGCAGGACGTATGCCATTCGGCCCAGACGTCGCCGCGGCGCGGCAGCGTGGCGGGAATCGTCTTAGCCTTTTCGTCGAGCGCCGGGTCGAGGATCCGCGGACCGCCCTTGCCCTCCATCGGAATGAGCATCTTGGCCTTGGTGCCCACGTACATCACGCCTTCCTTCGGCAGCGGCGCCCCGTGCATCTCCTTCGGCGTGGGCGGGCGGATCAGGCCGTCGCACCACGTGAAGCGGAGTTCCGGGAACGCACCGCGCTTCGGATAGTCGAACGTGACGACGCTTGCCAGCGGATACGCGACTTCGCTCGTGCGCGTGCAGCTGGCGGAGATCATCGTGGGGTGGCCGAGCTGGAGCGCCTTGTAGATCGTGTTCGCCCAATGGCAGCCCATGTCGCCCAGCGCGCCGGCGCCAAAGTCGAACCAGCCGCGGTGGTTGAACGGGTGGTAGACCGCCGCACCGCTCCAGGCCTCCGGCGACATGCGCGGAATCGGATTGTCTGCCGGCCATTTGGCGGCGTACGACCGCGTCGCGGCACAGCCGAGCCAAAGGTTCCAATCAAGGGTATCCGGAACTTCCGACGTGAAATTCGGCAGATCCGGCATGCCCTGCGGCCACACGGGGCGGCGCGTCCAGGCATAGGCCTCGACGATGTCGCCGAGAATGCCCGAGGCGATGATTTCCTGCGTGCGGCACCCGAGGTCGCTCGTATGCGGCGTCGCCGTGACCTGCGTCGCAACGCCAGCCTTCTTCGCCTCCTCGACGACGAGATAGAGTTCTTCGACGGAACGCGTGAGCGGCTTGACGCAGCAGACGTGCTTCTTGGCGCGCAGCGCGGCGAGCGTCACGAAGGCATGCGTGTGGTCGGGCGTGCCGCAGTAGACGGCGTCGAGCTTGTCGCCCTCCTTCGCGAGCATGTCGCGGAAATCGCGGTAGCGGCGGGCCTGCGGGAACTTGTCATAGGTCTTCTTGGCGAGCACGTCGTCGACGTCGCAGAGCGCTTCGACCTGGAAACCCGCCCCGGCGATGCCCTGGATCTGGCCATGGCCCACGCCGCCGATGCCCACGCCGCCGACGGTGAGGCGCCCGCTCGGAGCCGTATAACCCTCGCCGCCGAGCACGTGACGCGGCACAATGGCCGGAAACGCAATCGCCGCCGTACCCAACTTCATGAAATCTCTCCGCTGCATCATGGTAATTCTCCTTTAATCGTTCCATCCAGGGCCATTATACCATAGAGACGCGGGTTGACACAAGAATCAGATCGGGAATGGCACGATAATCGCAGGACCTACCCCGCCGCCTTTGCCGACATACGCCAACTGGATGCATTTGACCAATAGCGCCACGCACAGCGCAACATACAGCCACGCAAGCGCCGAGGCAGCCCTGATGGTCAAAGGCACTTTCTGCATGTCATTCATCCTGCATTTTCGCTAGGATCGAGCTTTTCGGTCGTCTTGGTCAACATTGGCGACGCTTGAGTTCCATTTGCCCGCAAGCCGAAGGCCAAAGGCGCCGAGGAAGTGATGAAAGTCAATATATCAAAATCCCTTCCGGACTTCAAGCACCAGCCGACCGACTGGGCGCACCCCGCTAACCCTTTACCAGTTGGGGGCTGCAAGGGAACACGCTACCGCACGGTTATCAGTTCGTCCCAACGGGTCGTGGAACGCTTGGAGAGCTTCGACCGCTTCATCTGCCAAGAGCGCGGGCCGATGCCTTCGGCGGCGGAGAATACCTTGCCCTTGCCGTAGCGGGCGTTGATTGCGTCCACGGCCTTGTAGAGGCGGGAGCGTTCCGTCTTCTGTACGGGGGCGAAGAGGTCGGTCTGCTGCGGCGTTCCTGGCTTTTCGAGGCCGAAGAACACGACCCCCGTCTTGCGGTAGCGTAGCCCCGGCGTGTACAACGCCGCCACCTCCGGGCGGAAGGCGCGAAGCATCTCGTTCGTCGCGTCCGTGGGAACGGGGAACGCCACCGTCCTGCCCACGAAATCGCCCCCACCGCCCGCCGAAAAGATCTGGGCGTAGATGTTGCACCCGGCGGCGAGAAGCCCGTGTCGGCGCAATTTCGCCGCCGCCTGCGCAGCGAAGGAGGCCATCGACTCCTCAAGCGCCTCCAGCGTCGTGGCCGGGGTTCCAAACGAGCGTGAGCAGGAAACCGTGTCGGGCGTGGCGTCGTAGTCCTTCTCGTCGCAACAGGGAATGCCCCGCAGCTCCATCGCCGTGCGGAGGAGCGTCACGCCGCCCACGGCGCGAATCGTCGCGTCCGGCGCGTCGCGAAGGTGCTGTGCGGTCAGGATGCGCTCGGCGCGGAGCTTGGCGGGCAGACGGCGTCCCACGCCCCAGACCTCGTCCACGGGCAGGGACGCGAGAATCTTCGTGGGATCGTCGGGCATGAGGAACACGCCCTCGGGCCGCTTCTTGCCAATGTGGTTGGCGATCTTGGCGAGGGTTTTCGTGAGCGCGAAGCCCACTCCGCAGGGGATGCCGACCCAGCGGAGTATCTTGCTTCTGAGCCTTCGGCCATAAGCAAGATACGGGGAACGGGGAACGGGGAATGGGGAATGGGGAATGGGGAATGGGGAACGGGGAATGGGGAACGGGGAATGGAGGGGAGCGAAGTCCTCTTCGCCGTTCCCCGTTACCAGTTCCCCGTCCCCCAACGCCTCCGGTGACGGAGGCGTTATGAACGCCTCGTCGATGGAATACTGTTCGACATCCAAAGCCTCGTCCCGAAGGATCGATATAAGCCGCCGCGACATATCGCCGTAGAGTTCATAGTTGGACGAGCAGAAGACGAGTTCGCCGGACTTCTCGCGGTCCTTGAGCTG
>CADCPA010000307.1 GCA_902803135.1 uncultured bacterium | reverse complement strand
GTCGCGCGTGCGGCAGCTCATGTGGAACGGCTCGCAGCGCAACTCGTCCGACCGCTCCGCCTGGGGACGCCTCACGCTCGTCCCGTAACCTTAGACGGGAAACCGAACCATGCGCAACGTACTCGTCTATCACGACAGCAGCAACCTGTGGTACGCGTCGCTGACGCTGCGCGGGTTCACGCGGTTTGCGCGCCAGCAGGGGTGGCGGCTCGTCTCGCTGCCGCGCATCGCCGCCTCGAAGGAGCCAGCGCGGTTCCGGCGCATGGTGAAGACCATGAACCCTGTCGGCCTTTTCGCGAACTACACGGAAGGGCTGCGGAAGGTCGTGCCCGGCGTCGTGCCGTCCGTCTGGATCGACTGCGCCGACGAGACGATCCTGCCGCGGACGGTCGCGATGATCGGAACCGACAACGTGAAGATCGCGGAGCTCGCCGCGGAGGAGTTCGCCCGCTTCAGGGACGGCCGGTTCCTGTGCCTGTCGGTGAAGGGCGAGGGCTGGTCGGAGCTGCGCGCCGCCGTCTTTTCGGAGAGCCTGGCGCGCAAGGGCAGGTCCTGCCGCATCGTGCCCGTTCCCATGCTGGCCGAGGACCCTTCGCCGGCGGTGTTCGAGGCGACGCAGCTGCTGCGGCGCGAGCAGATGCCCGTCCGCATCTTCGCGACCTGCGACCGGCTCGCCGACCAGGTGCTGCTCGCGGCGGAGACACTCGGCCTGCGCGTGCCCGAGGCGGTGTCCGTCGTGGGCGTCGACAACGACGAGACCATCTGCATGCGCACGCCGGGCGGGCTCACGAGCATCCAGCCCGATTTCGAGCACGGCGGCTGGATGGCCGGCGAGGCGCTTGCGGACCTGATCGCCCATCCGGGCGAGCGCGGCGCATACGACGACTACGGCGTCGCCGGCATCATGCGCCGCGGTTCGACGATCGTGCCGCAGGGATACGCCGACCGCAAGCAGGTCGATCGGGCGGTCGCCTTCATCCGCGCCAACGCCGCCTCGCGCATTTCGGTGAAGGACGTCATCCGCGAGATGGGCTGCTCGCGCCGTCTCGGCGAGCTGCGCTTCCGCCAGGCGACGGGCAGGACGATCCACGAGACGATCGCCGACGTCCGCCTGGAGAACCTGCTCGTGCAGCTGCGGCGCAAGCACGTGCGGGTCGGCGTGCTCGCCGACTCCTGCGGCTTCGGGTCCGCCTCGGCGATGCGCATCTTCTTCCAGCAGCGGATGGGCTGCTCGATGACGGCCTGGCGCGCCCGCGAGCTCGCCGACGCGAAATGACCCCCGTTTTTTTGGTACAATATGTGCACATATGACACAGAGCCCGAGTCCGCATGACTTTCTCCTCAAATGGCGTGGAGACGTTCTTACCGTCACCCTGAAGCTGGATGCACCGCGCGCGGGGCGCGCGGCGTTCCGCACGAACATCGGCCACGCCCGCATACGGCGGCGCGAGATCATCGCCGAGACCGAGCGCGGCGAGACGCCGATGGCGCGCGCCTGGACGGACATCCCGCTCGCCGAGGTCGAGCCGGGGCTGTTCCGCGCGGACATCCCGCTGGACGAGGTCGGCGTCTTCTCGGGCAAGGCGTGCTTCTTCCCCGAGGGGTCGAACGTGCCGGAGTGGCCGGAGGGGCAGAACACCCACATCAAGGTCGAGAGCGCGGAGACGCGCCGGAACAACTCGATCTACACCGTCTTCCCGCGGCAGTTCGGCTCGTTCCGCGAGATCGTCCGGCGGCTGCCGGTCATCATGGACACGATGGGCTTCCGGCTGATCCAGACGCTGCCGCCGTTCCCCGTGCCGACGACCTACGCCGTGATGGGCGAGTACGGCTGTCCGTTCGCCGCGCTCGACTTCCTCTCGGTCGACCCCGCGATGGCGGAGTTCGACGAGTTCACGACGCCGCTCGACCAGTTCCGCGAGCTCATCGACGCGGTGCACGCGCGGCGCGGGCTTCTCCTCGTCGACCTGCCCGCGAACCACACGGGCTGGGCCTCGACGCTGCAGACGCACCACCCCGACTGGTTCCACAAGGAGGCGGACGGACGCTTCCACTCGCCCGGCGCGTGGGGCGTTAAGTGGGCCGACCTCGTCGAGCTCGACTACGCGAACCCCGAGCTCCGGGCCTACATGGCGGACGTCTTCCTCTTCTGGTGCCGTAACGGCGTGGACGGATTCCGCTGCGACGCGGGGTACATGATTCCCGCCGAGACGTGGGAGTACATCGTCGCGCGCGTCCGCGAGGAATACCCCGACACCATCTTCATGCTCGAGGGCCTCGGCGGCAAACTCGAAGTCACCGATGCGCTGCTGAGCCGCGCAGGACTCGACTGGGCCTATTCCGAAATCTTTCAAACCTACGACCGCGGCGCCTTCGAATGGTATCTGCCCGGCGCCATCGACCGCGCGCGGAAATACGGCGCGCTCGTCCATTTCGCCGAGACCCACGACAACGACCGCCTCGCGAAGGGCGGTCCGACGTGGGCGCGTCTGCGTGTCGCCCTGGCTGCGCTGCTGTCGCATCAGGGCGCATGGGGCATCGCCAACGGCGTCGAGTGGTTCGCCACCGAGAAGATCGACGTACACGGCAAGAACGATCTCAACTGGGGCGCGGCGGACAACATGGTCGATGACATCGCGCGCCTCAACGCGCTCATCGCGCGCCATCCGGACTTCGCCGGCAACGCGCCGATCTCGCTCGTGGCGCGCGGCGACGGCAATTTCCTCGCGGTCGTGCGCGGGTCGACGCTGATTCTCGCGAACCTCGACTGCGGGAAGGGCGTCGAGGCGCATTGGGACGACGCGGCGTTTCCGGCCGTGGGCGATCCGTTCGACCTGCTGCAGAACCGTCGCGTCCATCTGCAGGACGGCGTCTGGCTCGAGCCGGGCGAAGTGCGCGTCGTGAGCTATTGCGAGGCGCGCCCGCCCGCACCCGTCGTCGCGGCCGAGGCGGCTCCCGCCGCCGCGACGGTGACCTGGTGCCATCCCGAAGACTGCGCGCGCGAGGTCTGCGTGCCCGCCGACTGTTCGCTCACGGTGCGCGCCGCGCATCCGTTCCGCGTCGATCTCAAGGCGGGCGAGCGCACGTGCGCGACGGCGCGGAGCGCGTCCGTCTCGTGCTGCGGCGCGCGCCTGAGCCACGCCGCGACGCTCGTGCCGCCGGCCTATGCGGACGACGGCACGCGGGCGGACGCCGTGCAGCTGAAAATCGCCGTGTACGCGCCGGACGGCACGCGGCACGGTTCGGCCCGCGTGCTGCTGCTGCCGCCCGCCGACCAGGCCCGCGTCAAGCTCGTCTACACGGGGGCGGAAATCCGCCGCAACCTCGCGCAGCCCGGCGCGGGCGGTCTCCTTGAGACCGTGCTGTCGGACGGGGCCGGTGCGGCGAGCCGCGTGAAGCTCGCCTGGGGCGAGGTGCGCAGCCAGTACGACGCGCTGTTCGCGGCGAATCCGAATCCGAACGTGCCGGCGGACCGTCTGGCGCTCTGGACGCGCTGCCGCTGCTGGCTGCAGTACGAGGGGTATTCGCGCGAGATCAATGCGGACTGCATTGAATCGTTTCGCGCGGATCCGGCGGGGCGTACGGCGGATTGGCTCTTCACGGTGCCGTGCGGTTGCGGGCGCGTGGCGAAATTCGCCTTCCGCCTGATGCTCTGCACCGACGGTTCGGGCCAGGCGAAGCTGCGGGTGAAGCGTCTGGCCGCGGGCGCGCCGGATGTCGGCGCGCCGGTGACGCTGGTGTTCCGTCCCGACCTCGAATGGCGCAGCTTCCACGCCACGACCAAGGCGCAGGGCGCCGTCGAACAGGCGTTTGCGAACGCGACGCGCGTGCTGGACAAGACGCATTTCGAATTCGCCCCCTATGGCGAAGACCGTCTGCGCTTCTCCGTTTCCGCCGGTGAATTCCACGCCGAAGGCGCCTGGTGCTACTGCGTGTCGCATGCCGAAGAAGCGGCGCGCGGACAGGACGGCAGCGGCGATCTCTACTCGCCGGGCTGGATTTCGAACACGTTCTCCGTGGACGACGAAACGGTGCTGTCCGCGGCGTATGTTTCGGCCGCGCGCGAAGCGGCCTTCGATGCCGCGGAAGCCCGGGCGACGTCCCCCGCCCGCGGCGTGCCGGGCGAGGCGGCGGAGACGACGGCGACGTTCGACGCGGCCTTGCGCGAGGCGCTCCGGCTCTTCATCGTCAAGCGCGACGACGTGAAAACCGTCATCGCGGGCTATCCGTGGTTCCTGGACTGGGGCCGCGACACCTTCATCTTCCTGCAGGGGGCGATTCCCGGCGGCTTCGAGAAGGAAGCCCTGGCGATCGTCGAGGCATTTGCCCGCTTTGAAGAGAACGGCACGTTGCCGAACATCATCTGCGGCGAAACGGCCGGCAACCGCGACACGGCGGATGCGCCGCTCTGGTTCGTCCGCACGCTCGCCGTGCTCGGCAAGAAGGCGAAGAAGTTCCGTCCCGTCGCCGAGTCGATCGTCGCCAACTATGTGAAGGGCACGCCGAACGGCATCCACGTCGATCCGGCCTCGGGTCTCGTGTGGTCGCCCTCGCATTTCACCTGGATGGACACCAACTATCCCGCGTGTACGCCGCGCGTGGGCTACCCCGTGGAAATCCAGGCGCTCTGGATCGCCGCGCTCCGCTATCTCGGCGGCGCGAAGTGGAACGCCCTGGCGGACCAGGCGGCGGCCTCGCTGGCGAAGCATTTCGCGGCGCCGGGCCGCGACGGCCTTGCGGACTGCCTCGATGCGCCGAACGGCGAGCCGGCGGCGCAGGCGACGCCCGACTGGGGCGTGCGGCCGAATCAGCTCTTCGTGCTGTCGCTCGGCGCGCTCGACGGTGTGGCGGGCGTCGACGCCGCGGCGCTCGGGCGTTCCGTCGTGCGGGCCTGTTCGCGTCTGGTCGTGCCGGGCGGCGTGCGTTCGCTCGCCGCGGGCGATGGACGCTACCGCGGCGTCTACGCGGGCGACGAGGATACGTCCCGCAAGCCCGCCTACCACAATGGTACGGTGTGGGCCTGGCCGTTCCCGCTCTACGCGGAAGCGCTGGTGAAGACCGGCCTCGCTTCGACGGCCGCGGCGCGGTCGCTCCTGGCCTCCGCCGTCGAAAATCTCAACGCCGGCTGCGTGTGCCAGGTCTCCGAAATCGCCGATGGTGATGCGCCCCATGCCCAGAAGGGCTGCCGCGCGCAGGCTTGGAGTGTGAGCGAGCTGCTGCGCGTCTGGTTGAAACTGTCATGAAGAAATTCCTCTACGCGATTCCCGTCGTCCTGTCGGCGCTGCTCCTGTGGGCGGCGTACGTGCCGATGAACGAGACCTGCGCGATTCTCTTCGCGCTGGCGCCGATGCTCGCCGTGTCGCGCCTCTGCACGCCGAAGCGCAGCGCGTGGCTGTGGTTTGCCTGCGGGATGCTCTTCTGGTTTGCGACGCTCTCGTGGATGCCGGCGATCGTGAAGAACAACGGTCCGCTGCCGCTTGTGCTCCTGGGCTGGTTCGGGCTCGCGGCGCTCTGCTCCGCCTACTTCGCGCTCTTCGGGTGGCTCTCCGCCCGGGCGTGGCAGAAGTTTGGCTCGTCCAAGTTGTGGCCGCTGCTCGTCTTCGAGCCGCTCTTCTGGGCGGGGACGGAGTGGCTGCGCGGCACGTTGTTCTCGGGCTTTGCGTGGAACTTCCTCGCGACCGCGGTCGGGACGACGCCGTCCTTCGCCGCGCCGGCGCGTCTCGGCGGCGCGCCTCTCGTGGGTGCGCTTGTCGTGCTGCTCAACGGCGTCTTCGCGACGCTGATCTGCCGCGTGATCGCGCAGGCGCGCCGCGTGGACGAGACGGACGGGCGTTCGCCGACGGCCGTTCGCCTCCGGCGCGCGCTGGAGACGGGCCTGCCGCTGCTGCTGATCTGGGCGACGTTCAGCGTGGCGCGGATGGCCGAGCCGGCGTCTCTCTGCGTACCCGTGCGCATGGCGCTCGTGCAGCGCAATGCGCCGTGCATTTTCGCGCGTCGGGCCGACCGCGAGAATCCCTACGAGGTCTTCGACCGTCTGCTCATGGCGGCGTCGGCGGCACAGCCGGACCTCGTCGTGTGGGGCGAGAGCGCGATGGCTGAATTCGGCACCTCGCTGGGCGGCCCCGGCGCCCGGCAGGTCGCGCGCCACTATGCGGAGCTGACGGGCGGCGCGTCGCTGCTCGCGGGCGGGGACTGGCGCGATCGGGCGAAAACGGAAAAGGGCGACGTGGCGCGCATGTGGAATGGCGCCGGCCTCTATACGGCGACGGCGACCAACGTTGCGCTGCAGGTCTACGGCAAGCAGCATCTTGTGCCGTTTGGCGAGTTCATTCCGCTGGACAAGTGGATTCCGCCGCTGCAGAAGCTCTCCCCGATCGGCATTTCGCTCTGGCCGGGCGAGGCGAAGACGTTCACCTTGCCCGTGAAGGCGGTCGAGGGCGGTTCGGCCGGCTGCCGCTCCGTTGAAATCGCACCCATCATCTGCTTTGAAGACACGGACGCCCGCTTGACGCGCGCGGCGGCGAAGCTCGGTGCCCAGGCGATCGTCCTGATCACGAACGACAGCTGGTTCTCGCTTTCGAAGGAACCCGAGCAGCATGCGGCGCAGGCCGTGCTGCGGGCGATCGAGACGGGCCTGCCCGTCGTCCGCGTCGGCAACTCGGGCGTGACGGGCGTGATTTCGCCGAGCGGGCGCACCCGCTGGCTGGAAGACGGCGAAGGGCGGCCTCTCGTCGATGCCGCGGGCACGATGTTCGAAACCGTGGCCGTGCCGATTGCGCC
>CADCPA010000306.1 GCA_902803135.1 uncultured bacterium | reverse complement strand
AGAAGAGCGTGTCGCCCACGAGGTCGCCGCGCACCATGGCGGCGTTGAACACGCCGTTCACGCTCGCGAGCATGTGGTCGAACGGCACGAGCGTCGGGTACACGCCCACTTCGACGTCGTCGCCGTGCTTGGCGACGACCGCAAGCAGCTTGATGCGGCAGCCGAAATCGGCGGCGTACTTCACGTCGCGGGCGTCCAGGTTGCGGATGCCTTCGACCTGCACCTGGTCGAGCGACGGCTGGAAGCCGTACGCGAGCGCCGAGAGGATGCAGGCCTTGTGGGCCGTGTCGAAGCCGTCGATGTCGAGCGAGGGATTCGCCTCGGCATAGCCGAGCTTCTGCGCGTCGGCGAGAATCTCGTCGAACGGCTTGCCCTCGTTCTCCATGCGCGTGAGGATGTAGTTGCAGGTGCCGTTGAGGATGCCGTGGATCTGCTGGATTTCATTGCCCGCAAGGCCTTCGCGCACGGCGCGGATGATCGGGATGCCGCCGCCCACGGAGGCGCCGAAGTAGATGTCGACGTCGTTCTGCTTCGCCGTGTCGAAGATTTCCTTGCCGCATTCCGCCAGAAGCTTCTTGTTGGCCGTCACGACGGCCTTGCCGGCGTTGAGCGCCGCGAGCACGAACGTCTTGGCAATGCCCGTGCCGCCGATCGTCTCGACGACGATGTTCACCGCGGGGTCCGCAATCACGCTCTGCGCGTCCGTCGTCAGCACGTCGGGGTCGATCGCGACGCCACGATCCGTCGTGATGTCGAGGTCCGCGATCTTCTTCAGCACAATATCCACGCCCAGGCGTTCGGCCATCACCTTGCGGTTGCGCAGCAAACCCTCCGCCACGCCCGCGCCAACCGTACCGAATCCGAGAATGCCAACTCCGACTTCTTTCATTTTGCTTCCTTTTTTCCTTCGACCCGCCCGCGGTCGATCATCCTTCCGCAGGCGTGGCCTTATATGATACCGCAGAAATCCCCCTTGCGTCAAATGGCAAATCATCTTATAATAGTGGAAATTCATTCTTACAAGGAGTCCTACGCCATGAGCGCCGAGCAGAAAAACCCGACCCGCAAAGCCCTGTACATCGCGATTTCCAGCGTTTTCGCAGGGGTGGTCATCCTTCTACTCGCCGCCTCCTGCACGCTTTCCTGGTGCTGGAAAAACCGCGACACGAACGAGACGAAGCGGGCCGCGCGCAAGGCCGCCTCGCTCCAGCTCCGCGAGGCGAAGCCGGAGCAGGTGCTGGCCACGCTGAAGCGCCTCGTGGACGAAAAGAGCCGCCACATCTGGTACCTCCCCGCCGAGGAAAGGAAGCAGTCGAAGTGGAAGTTCTGGAACATCCGCTGGGGCGACCTCCCGCGCGTCAGCGTCGATTACGTGGGCCAGCTGACCGAAGACCAGTTCATCCGCTTCTCGGGTGACGGCGCCCAGACGCCTGCGAACGTTCCGCTGCTGAAGGATCTGCTCGCCTTCTCCGCCGACCTGCTCAAGAACCCCGAGCTGTCCAAAAGCGCCGCCCAGGCGCTCAGCGAGCGCCGTCTCGACGGATTCTTCCTCTCCAACGACTTCGCCGGCGCGATCGCCCTCCTCGAGAAGGAAGGCCTGCCGAACCGCACGCCGGCCTGGGCGAAGGCGACCGCCGCCAAGCTCCGCGCCCACAAGGCGATGGAGGCGAAGGACTGGCAGGAAGCCTGCACGCAGATGCTCGCCTTCATCGACTTCATGCTCTCCGACGAGCAGAAGGACTTCGAGGACTGCGATCCCACGACGGGCATCGTCTATTCCCGCGACTGGGTCGTCGCCCGCAACTATCTCCGCTGCTCGGCGTTCATGAAGAGCGCCGGGGACGCCGCCAAGAGCGCCGCCTACCGCGACCTCGCCGGCACGTTCTTCAAGACGGCCCTCGAGAAGGCCAAGGAAGACGAGAGTTCGCTCAAGGTGCTCGTCCAGGAGATGAAGGACGCCGACTTCCCCGTCGCGCCTGAAGCGAAGCCCGCCGAAACCAAGTGAAGATCCTGTTCCTTTTCATCGACGGGGTCGGGCTGCGTCCGCCAGCGGTGGACAACCCCGTCAATCCTGAGGTCTGCCCCACGCTGTGCCGCCTGATCGAACGGCACGCGGTGCCGATTGACGCCTGTCTGGGCGTCGAGGGGCTGCCGCAGTCCGCAACGGGCCAGGCCGCGATGTTCACGGGAATCAACGCGCCGCTCTTCATGGGGCGTCATTGCGAGGGTTTCCCCGGACCCGCCCTGCGCAACAAGATCGCGGAGACGAATCTGTTCCTGACGCTCAAGCGGCGCAACAAGCACGTGCGGTTTGCCGACGCCTACCTCGTCGACTCGGCGGACGAACTCGTCCCCCGCCGCTTCAAGAGCGTGACGACGGTCATGGCGCTCACGACGCCGGAGGTGATTTCCACGCTGGACGACCTTTTCGACGACCAGGCCGTCATGCAGGACCTCACGCGCGAAACGATTCAGGACCGCTATCCGGACATCCCCGTCATCACGCCCGAGGATGCCGCCGAACAGCTCTTCAGCCTCGCGCGCGCAAACGACTTCACGCTGTACGAGTTCTTCCAAACGGACGTCGCGGGACATTCCTCCGACTACGCGCGGGCCTGCGACGTGCTCCGTCTCTACGACCGGTTCCTGACCACGCTCGTGCGCTTCACCGAAGCCGCCGGCATCACGCTGCTCATGACCTCGGACCACGGCAACATCGAGGCAATCGACGAGCGCGGGCACACGCGCAACCCCGTCCCGTTCATCGCGTTCGGTCCGCGCGAGGCGGAAATCCGCGCCGAGGTGAAGTCGCTGGTCGACGTCACCCCGGCGGTGCTCAAGTTCATCTGACGTATTTCGGGAACGTCACCGTCGACGGCACGGGCGAGTAGAAGACGAGCCGGGCGGATTCGACATACTCGAACGCCGTCTCAAGCGGATAGTCGCCGTCCTTGCGCAGACCGCGGTCGGTGCCCGTGGGGAAGCTCATGTGGAACGTCTCCGCGTCGGAATAGCCGTCCAGCAAAACGGTGTCGAGCGGATAGTAGGTGTTCGTGTCGGGCGGCACGATCTTGTTTTCGCGGATCAGGAGCACGGGCTGCCCCAGGGCGATCGATTCGCGGATCCTGCGCGAAAACGCCGTGATGCTCTCCTTGGTCACGAGGATGATCATGTCCTTCGCCGGCTTGCGCACGCCCATCGCCGCCAGGAACGTCTTGTCCCACTGCTTGCCGAAATCGCGCTTGCGAAGGCCGGCCTGGTCGACGAGACGCGTCATCTGGCTCTGAAGCTGGCCCGTTTCCGCCAGACGGAAATCGGGACGGCTCTCGCTCGGATGGAAGTGGATCTTCGTCATGTCGAACGGCGGCTTGCCGCGCGTGAAACCGGGCAGCGCCCGATAGTAGGCGCCGAGGGACATGAACGTGAGCAGCGGATTCGCCGTGTCGTGGACGTCCTTGCGGACCTGGAAGTACCAGCGGTTGTAGTAGAAGTTGCCGCGGATCTTGTCCGTCAGCAGCGGCGCCACCTGATCGGGCAGCTCCAGTGCGGGCAGCGTGATCTTCTTCTCCTCGTCGCTGTAGCTCACGCCGCGCTCGCTCTTCGCATAGGCGCGCACGTAGTACGTCTTGCCCGGCGAGAGGCCGAGGATGCGTCCGTCGTAGCGGTCGCGATGGTAGAGCGGGAAGTGTCCGCGCGCAATCGTCGGATGCGGCGCGGCATCGTAGCAGAAGCCGTACTCGGTGAGGAGCGGCTCGCCGCGGTAGAGCACGTCGCAGTGCGCGCGGAAGCTCGTGGGCAGCAGTTCGTCGACATCGCTCAACGCGATCTTCGGCAACAGGCTCTGGTCGAGCTCGCGCTGCGGGTGTTTCGCCTTGTCGACCGTGAGGTCGAACGTCGCGCCCTCGTCGGTGAACTTGATGTTCGACACGGCGATGCCCGCGGGCATCAGGTTCGGCAGGCGCGCGGCCGGATTCGACTCGGCATCGAAGGTCGCCCCTTCCTGGAAATAGGCCGAGCCGACATCCGCCTTCAACGCGCGGAAGTACGGGTCGTCCGGACGATAGGTGTAGCAGAGGTCGGGCGGACCCATCATCGGCGACGTGAACGTGACGTTGATGACGTGAATCAGCAGCCCCTCGTGCGAAGAGGAGCCAATCGGCGCCTTCTCGCCCTTCACATACTCGATGTAGAAGAGGTAGTTCGGATGCGCGGACGGCACGAAGCACCCGAGCGCCTTGTCCCCGGCGGGATTCGTCGCGCGCGGCGAAAGCGAAACCGTCCCGCTCTGCGTGTACATCGGATACGAGGTCGCCGGGAGGAAGCCCTGGTAGATGTAGCGGCAGTAGGCCGGCCCCGTCGGACCCCACGACCACGGCAGGGACGGACTGCCGGGCAGGCCGTCGTACTTCTCCGTCGCGTGATAGTAGTCGGGCGCACCGAGGACGTGTCCGAGCTCGTGCACCATCGTGCCGCCGTCGCCGGGATAGAAGACCTGCGGAATGCTGTTCGGCCAAAGCGGATCGCGCCAGGGGATCGGGGGCTTGTACAGGCCGATCTCGTCCTTGTTGTCCTTCTTCGGATAGTGCGGACGCAGCAGCTTCTCCACGCGTTCGGGATCCAGCGCCTTGCAGTAGACGAAGCACGTCACGGCCGTCTTGCCCGCCGGCGAACCCGGCAGATAGCCGAAGTGCTTCGACGCCGCGGCCGCGGCGGACCGCAGCTGCGCCGCACGCGCGTCGCCGTCGCCGCCGTAGCCAATGCGGTTCGCAAACGAGTCGTGGCGGCAGTAATAGCCCAGCGGATGCGGCGCCGGGTAGGGACGTGCAAACGCGCGCAGCACCGGCCAGGTGATGCCCTGGGAATACTCCTTGTAGTAGCTCGAAATGTCGCTGCCGCGGATCTGCGCCAACTCCTTCACCGCCTGGCCGAGATCGACGTCCTGACAGTCGGGGAACGTGATGAAGATCACATCCACCACGAACTCGCCCGTGAAAACGGGCTTTGTGCGGACCGGCGCAAACGCCGCCGCCGTCGACTTCCGCGCGGGCCGCGCACGGAATTCGGGCGGCACCGACGATGAACCGCCGCCGCCCCTCTGCGCCGATTTGGACGGCGTCTTGGAGGCGGACTTCGCCGCGCCGCTCTTGGTCGGCGCCGCCGCGGCGGCGAGCAGAACGCACGCCGCCCCGACCGTGACAAGGAATCGCCTCATGTTCATTTCGCCGGTTCAACCTTCCCCTTCTTCAGGAAGACAAGCACCACGCAGCCGACCGCAAGGGCGACCAGGGCGATGCCGAGCGCCGGACGGTAGACGATCCAGGCCAGGCCGGCCGTGAGCAGCGAACCGCCCAGCGCGAGGAGGAACGCAACGAGACCGACGCCCGCCGAGACGATCTGGCTCAGAATCGGGATGACGTCGACCAACGTCGAGATCGGTCCGAAAATGCCCTTGAAGCCGGCAAACATCAACACGAAGCCGACCAGGCGGAGAATCCACGTCAGACGCGTGTTCGCCGTCTGCGCGTCGGCGAACATCGCCGCGGCATCCGCCAGACCGTCCTGCTGGAGCGCAATCGTCTTGCCGTCGCTCGCCGGCCACGGCACGAACGTGTCGCCGACCTGCTTTTGGCAGAGCGAGATGTCATGCGGCTCCGTCACGCGCACCGTCACGCGGAGATCGCCCACGGCCGGGCTGACCGACACATCGCGAACCGCCGTCTCCACCGCATTCGAAGCCGCGGCCTGCGCCGCCGCGAGAAGCGGCGAACCGCCCGACGACGCCGTCGCCGGAGCCGTGGCGGCCTTGAGCGTCGGCACATAGATGACGCCGTTCACGAGCTTCGCCCCCTTCAGCGCCTCCGGCAGCTTGAAGTCCTGCGGGTAGACATAGGCCTTCGACCCGCCGATGCGCTTCACGTTCGCCTCGGAAAGCTTGAACGCGCCCAGCGTCACGTTCGGCGCCAGCAGCTCCTGGTCGGCGAACGGCATCACCGTCGGCGGATTGCCGTGGCCCGCTTCCTTGAAGCCCGACGAATCGACCGGCCGGCTGCACCATTCCTGCTTGTAGGTGTAGGTGGTCTCCTCGTACGTCTTGTCGCCCTTCTTCACCTGGCGCGTCTCCGCGTGCTCGACCCACTGGTAGATCTCCACCTCGCGCTTCAGCTTCAGCGCCGTCACGGAGATGCCAAACTGCGGATCGGCAAGCACGTCCTTCGTCTCCGCCCGGCCGCTGACATGGACGAGCTTGCCCTCGTTCGCCGAATCGACCTTGTCCGACGGCACGCTCACCACCGCGCCGGCGCCCTCGGAGAGGCGGCGCGCCGTCTTGACGGCACGGCCCTCGTTCCAGAACAGCAGCAGCGCCGAAGCGGCGACGAGCGCCAATCCCGTCAAAATGCCCTTGAAGGACGACCCCATCCGCTCCAGCCAGTTCGGCGTGTGGATTTCCCGTGTTTCCGTTACTGCCATTTCCGTTTTCTCCTGTCTGCTTACCGATCCGTCACGACGGCCTTGTAGAAGGCGGACGTCGCCGCATCCCGGGTCACCGTGAACGTCAGATAGTCCGCGTCCGCCGCAGCCTGCTTCTTGCAGCCGGCGACGTCCGCATAGGCTCCGTCGATCGCCGCAGCCGTCTGCAGCGTGTAGTGGAGACCCGGCTTCACGCGCACCGTGAGCGCAATCGTCTCGCCCGCAACCACCACTGCGTCCGCCACGCCGGAGGCCGCAAAGACCGGCCGTACGACCTCGGAGTCGAGCTCGGGCACGATCGTGCCGTCGACCGGCACCAGCGACGCCGCCTTGTAATAGCCCGTCGCGTCCACGGCCGTGCCGCCGCCGTCGTTCACGCTCATCCTCACCTCCGTCACGCCGGCCGGGATGTTGATGCGCATGCCCGCCCCGGCCTTCGCGACGTCGACCGTCGCGACCGTGCCCGCGACCGTGCCGACGGGATTGCCGGCCTCGTCGGTCGGCAGCGCCGGCTGCGGCATCGCCTCTTCCCAGTCCGTGGAGACGAGCTCCGCGCCGAACGTCGTCGCATAGAGGTAGCCGCCGCCGCCCGGACCTCCCGCGTCGCCGTAGACGAGCGGGAAGTTCTTCTGGGTCACGCGCGACGTCTGCGCCGTGGCGCCCGTCGCGTCGAAGAGATACATCTCGAGCTTGTTGTTCGTGATCTTCGACCAGCCGTAGGCCGCCTGCTCGAGGCGAATCGAACCGCCCGGCGCCACCGTCTGGTCCGTGAAGTTCACCACGCACGACGCCGCGGCCAGTTCCGTGCCCTCCTTCGCGATGACCACCTGCGAGCCGGCCAGGTCGAGCGTGACGTAGGGGCTGAGGTTGGTCAGCACGATCCATTCGTCCACGTCGCCCTTCGTGCCGGTCGTGATGCCGCAGAAGGATTCAAAGCGCAGATAGCCCTCCACCGGCGAGAACGAGGCCTTCCAGTCTTCCGGCCCCGTCGTCGCGCCGAACGCCGTCGCGACGAGCGAGGCGCCGCCGCCGGGGCCGGTGTCGCCGGCGACGACCGTCGGGAACAGCTTCTGGTTCACCGCCGACGTCTGGATTTCCGTCGAACCGTCGCGGTCGAACAGATAGAGCAGCACGTCGCCGTTTGTGATCTTCGTCCAGCCCGCCGTCAGGTAGTCCGCCTGGCGGAGCGTCACCGATCCGCCCGCCGCAAGCGCGACGCCGTCGAGCGTGAACGCGCACTTGGCCTTGCCGATCTTGTCGCCGTTCTTGAGAACGACGATCTTCAGGCCCGTCAGGTCGTACGACGTGGTGGCGGAGAGGTTGGTCAGGGTGATCCATTCGTCCGTATCGCCGTCGCTCGGCAGCGGCGGAATGCCCATGAACGAGTGGAAGCGCACGGAATCGGCCAGCGGATCGGCCGGAGACGTGCCCACGAGCTTGACTTCTTCAAGCGCGGACCATTCGCCGTTCGCGCTCAGGACGCGCGCCTTGAGCGTCAGGCCTTCCGGCGGCACTTCGATGCCGCCCGTTGCGGAGGGGGCCTTGGGGTAGGAGATCTCGACGCCCCAGTAGGCGTCGGAGCTGGTGCCGTGGCACTGGTGCAGCTCGACGGCGACCACGTTCTCGCCCGTCTGGAGAAGCCCGGCGGGAATCGAGACCGTACGCTCGGTCCACTCGGGGTTCACATAGTTGCCGGAGATGTACATGCCGTAGTACGTCTCGCCCGCGGCGATGTTCACGCGGTCCACCTCCGTGCCGTTGATGTACATCACATAGCCGTCGTCGTAGCAGACGTTCAACTTGAGGGAGGTGACGGAGGAGGCGCCTTCCGGCATCGTGAACTTCTTCCGGAAGTAGAACGCCGCCGTCTGCGTGCCGCTCGAGGCGTGGTTCTCGTATCTGTAGAGCGTGCCCGAGACGGGATAGGAGGACGTGCCGGGGAAGCCGAGGAGGGCGTTCAGCGTGCGCCACTGGGCGTCGGCGGCATAGGCGGGAGCCCGCCACGTGTTGCCGGCCGCATCGTCGGCGGGCGCGCCGCCCCAGTCGAAGCAGTCCCAGGCGTCGCCCTTCTCGACGACGTTCACATACGTGATGGCCGGCAGGCCGCCCGTGTAGACCTGGGCGGACGCGTTCACCGCACCGCCTTCACGACGCGGGTCGGACCCGTCCGTCGTATAGTAGACCGTGCCGACGCCGCCCTCGGCGAGGTACACGCGCTCGTCCTGGCCGAACACCGCGCCGTCGAGGACGTGTTCGCCGAGGCCGCTTACCGCGCGGGCCGGATCGAGCGCCGGGTACCACCCGTGGTTGCGGTAGAACTGGACGAGGTAGGCCGGACGGCGGTTGATGAATTCAAGGCAGCGGTCGCAGGCGTTCAGCCACTGGTCGCGGGTGAAGCTCTGGTTGCGCGCATAGCCCCAGCGCGCGGATTCGCAGACGACCGCGTCGTCGAGTTCCGCCATGCGCGAGCGGAAACGCTTCTCGCCCTCGGCCCCCGTCATCGCGCCGCCTTCCTTCACGCAGTGGCGGAACATCATGTCCGCGACGAGCGTCTTGTACTCGGCGTTGGCGAGCAGCTTGTAGTGGAGCTCGGCCGGGTTGAAGTTGTTGTAGAGCTTCATGTTCGCATTGGCGAGCTCCGTGCCGCGCGTCAGCGAGTCGCGGTCATAGGACTCGTTCGTGCTGAGCGAGTGCTCCGCGTCGTGGCGATGGTAGACCCAGCCCTTCTGCGAAATGCCGCCGAGCGTGTTCGTGCCGTTGTAGCGGTTCCACAGCTGGCAGTTGTTGTTCGCCTTGTCGCTGCCGCTCGTCGCCGGCGAGTCGGAGTCGCTCGCGAAATGCGAGGTCATCATGTACGCGCACACGTTCGTCGGGTCGAGATAGATCGGCAGCAGCGGGTTCGGCGTGCCGTCGGGATCGAGGCCGCGCACGCGGTTGTAGTTGTCCGGATACGACGACCCGTAGCCCTGGTTCACCGAAATGTTCCAGAAGTCGCGCCAGCCCTTGTCTTCGCCTTCGACGATGCCGGTCACGTAGCCGGGCTGCGACGTGCGCACGACATCGTAGTCTTCGTCCGAACCGCCGAAGTAGGTCGCGCCGAAGTCGCCGCTCGTGCGTTCCTCGGTCTGGTAGACGCCCCAGTAGGTGCCGTTGATGAAGAGGTTGTAGTAGCGGCTGCGGTGGTAGGACTGGCCGAGGTCGCGCTGCGAGTCGCGCGAGAAGCACTCTTCGATGAACGTGAACTTGTCGCTGCCGTTCGCCCAGGAGTAGTTCTGCGCCGTGCGGAAGTCCATCTTGTCGAACTCTTTCGCGCCCTCGCTGCCGAAGAGCGGGAACTTGAGCTTGCCGGCGCCGTATTCGTTGCGGAAGAAGAGGCGGAACGAATGCTTCGGATAGCCGCTGCCGCGGCTGTAGGCGCCGCGGATGCGGATGCCGCACGGAACGGTGAACTCCGCGGCGGCGTTCGTCGGCGAGAACATCTCGACCAGCGTCTGGCGTTCCCACGTGCGGCCGCCGTTCGAGGCGTTCACGTAGATGCCCGTCGAGGCGTTGAACAGGTTCGCCGGATCGATCACGATTGAAACCGTGGCGATCGAGTTCGTGAAGCCGTCCAGCAGCCGATTGCGCCACGTGCTGTTCTGCACGATGCCCGCGCTCATGCCGTAGCGGAAAACCTGGCCGTTGACGGCCCCGCTCGCCGGGAAGCCCGCCGGCACGCCGCTCTGCGTCAGGATGTCGTCCAGGAAGAAGTAGGAGGCGGACGTGTCGTTCTGCAGGATCGCCTCGGCATCCGGGACCGCCGCGCGCACGACCGTCGTGCGCGAAACGGTGATCGGGCCCGTATAGCGCGTCTTCCGCGTCGAGGGCGACGTGCCGTCGAGCGTGTAGTAGATCGCGGCGTCGGGCTCATCCGGACAGCTCAGTTCAAGCTGGAAGGGCGCGGTCTTGTAGCCGTGCGGTTCCGAGAAGACGACCTTCGGGGTCGGACCGTCCTTCGCGTCGACGCCGTTCGCGCGGCCGGGCGTCGCCTTCGGGAAGTAGTAGGCCATGTCGCCGCCCGCCTTGCTCCAGCGCAGATCGGCGGAGACGAGCATCTCGGAATCGTCCGGATCGCTGTTCAGCACCGTGATCTTGAGCACGTTGGCGCCCGTGGTGAAGAGATCGGCCGGCACGTCCAGCGTCACCGCGGCCAACGCCTCGTCCTTCGCCCGCGCCGCCGCGGCCGGCGCCTCGGCGAACTTCACGCCGTTCAGCCGCGCGACGAAGCCGTCCGCATAGCGGAGATTCATCTGAACCGTGTCGGCCGGAGCCGGCACCGCGTCGAGCGTGAAGGTCGCACGCCAGTCGAACGAACCCGCGCCGTTCACGGCATCGAGGATGTTCGTCGCGAGGTTCGCCGCGAAGACGCCCGTGTGGGTGAAGGAATCGTCCGACCCCAGCGGCACATAGCTGTCCGCATCTTCCTCGGGATCGAGTTCGCCCGCGCCCACGAGCAGCTCGGGAGCCGCCGCGCCGTCGCGCGCCCGGCAGATGAGCTTGATGTCGTACGCGCCCGCGGCGGGGAAGCTGAACGTGGAGGAGATCGACGGATAGTCCATCTTCCAGCTCATGTCGCCGCGCGAGATGACGAGCGTGGACGCGCCTTCGCCCCCGCAGTGGAACGACCACAGGCCGGCCTGCGCCAGGTTGACCGTGCCTTCGGCCACGAGCACCGCATGCTCGGCCGCGAGGCCGTTCGCCGACGTCAGCGTCGCGTAGACGTTCGTCGTCGGCGCCGCGCCCTCCGCCCAGCAGGACGGATCCGCCAGCTGCAGCGGCACGTCGTCCGCCTCGGCCGCCGCCTCCTTCATCGCGCACGTGACCACGGTGAAGCCCGCGCCCGTCGCGGCGGAGGTGCCGATCGTGCCCGTGCACGGCGTCCAGGCGCCCTCGCCCACACGCCACTCGGCCGCGCCGTCGGCGGCGACAAGCGTCTGCGCGTGGTTGCCCACGCCGATCGAAACGTCCTTGATCTGCTGGCCGAACTTGACCGAGTGCACCATCTCGCCGCCCGGCGTCGCCAGGAACACGGTCTCGCCGTCGCTCGAAAGGCCGATGCGCGTGTAGGCCTCGCCCGCCGTGAAGCCCAGGTAGTTGCTGTCGGCCCACACGATCTTGTAGCCGTGCGCCGGAATCACGCCGTTGCCTTCGACCTTCGCCCACTTCGACTGGGCCTTCGTCGGATTGTCGGAGAGATACCAGCCCGTGATGTCGACGTCCGCGTCGCTCTTGTTGTGGATTTCGATCCAGTCGAGGCCCGGCTGGCGCGCGGCCGTCAGCAGCGTCGTGCCGTTGGACGCCATGATCTCGTTGATGACGAGAATCTCCGACGGCGGAATCACCTGCGGGCGTCCGCTCTCCGGCAGCTCCATCGACTCGTTCATCTGGAACACCATCGTGGGATTGTCGAGGAACGCGCCGTCCGCCGGCGCAAACGTCACCGCCACGAAGGCGCCCTGCGGAATCGCATAGGTGCCATCTTCCCGCGGCTGGATCTCCTCGCCGTTCGCCTTCACGGAGACGAGCGTCATCCAGTCGATCTCCGGCACCGTCAACGTCACGTCCGGCACCGTCAGCGAGGTCTGCGCCCGGAGGTCGTTGAGTTCGCCCGCGCCGAGGCAGCCCATGCCCACGATTTCGGCCGCATCGTTCAGGAAGACGATCGGCGACCATTCGCCCGAGGCGGACCGCAGCACGACGTCGTCGACCGAATACTTCACCTGGCGCACGCCCGCGACCGTCCGCAGACAGATCGTGATGCGGCTCTCGCGCGTGATGTCCGGCACCGCGCCCGTCAGCGTCGTCCACACGTTCGTCGTGCCGGCGGCCGCCTTCACCAGACCCGCGAACACGAGGTCGTCGCCCTGCTGGAGCACCGTCACGGCGCCCTTCATCTCCGGATCGACCGGCGGCGCTTCGGATCCCGACGTGAACTGGATGTCGAACGCGACCGCCAGCTCGCCCGTCTCCGCGGAGGCCGGCGCGAGCGGCACGAACTCGAGCGGATGCGATTCGGTCGTGCCGAACGAAAGACGCTTCGCGCCGGCCTCGCCGAGAAGCTCGGCCCCTTCGGTGCCGTGCCAGGTGCCGACACCGGGCACGACATGGTCGGACCCGTCCGACGGCCACACCGAATAGCCCGGGATGCCCGACTCGAACCAGGTCGCGCCAAAGGCGGGCGAAACGCACGCAAGCCCCAATCCCAGGGCCATGCCCAACAGACACATCGCTCTCATTTGTACCGAACCTCCCGCTTCTGCTGCCGTTGCCGCTGTTCAGCCTGGCGTGCCCGCGCGTCGCGCCGCCGCTCTTCGCCTGTACGCCCGACGACGGAACTTGAACGCTCTTCGCCCACCAGCACCGGACGCGTAAACCCGTTGCGCGACAGAATCGCCATCACCTTGCGCTTGAGCCGCCAGTCCGCCATGTCGTCCGGCGCGCTGATGTAGATCGTATCCGTGCGGCTGTAGCTCGCCTTGCGCAGCAGCCCCGGCAGATCTTCAGGATCGACAAAGCGACCGCGGAACGTCACGCCCCCGGCCGCCGTGATCGCGACCTCGGGATGCTTCGAATCCGAGACATAATGTTCCGTGGTGCAGCCGCCCCAAAACAGGACCGCCACCAGTGCAAGATAAAGCTGGTGTTTCATCGTCTGCAGAATTATAGCAAAATTATTACGTGTCGTGGGAGAAAAAACACGCTCTACAGGTCGATCGTCACGCGCACGTCCATCTTCTCCGTCGAGGCGGCGACAAGGTCGGCCGCCTGTTCCGTCGCCTTCAGCGAGGTGGTCGGCAGATAGCGGTAGTAGACCATCAGCTGGAGTGCGCAGAGGCAGGTGCCCATGACCGTGTCGGTGTGCTGGTCCTTGTTCTGCCAATAGCCGATGGCGCGCGGTTGGCCGTCCGGCCCCGGAATCGTCTCGTTCGGCGTGATCATGCGCTTCGGATAGTCCGCCTTCATCGCCACGTTCCACTTCTTCCAGGCGGCGAAATCCGCCGGCGTCGCGCCCGCGCGCATGCCCGCCTGATAGCGGCACTGGGCGGCATAGTACGAATAGTACTGCGGATTCCGTCCCCCGGGGTGCGTCTCCCAGGCCGGCGTCCAGTTCCGCATGTAGTCGAGGGCCGATTTCGCCTCCTTCGTCGCACTCGCCCCCAGCAATTGGAGCGCGAGGCAGCCCGTTCCGGTGAGACCGCCCGGATCGTGGCCCGCACAGTACCCGAACCCGCCGTTTTTGAAGGCTCTTCCGCGCAGATAGGCCACCGCCTTCTTCAACGCAGCCTCCAGCCCCGCAACCTCCAGCCCCGCCATCTGCCCGGCCTTGAGCGCCTGCAGCGCCCACCCTCCGAACGAGAGGTCGTCCCGCGTCGACGCGGCGTTGAGCTTGTAGTCCCAGCCGCCCGTGGGGGACTGTCCCCGAACAATCCGCAGGAGGCCCGGCTCGGCCGCCTCCCGCACGTCCGGGTTGCGCGTCATGCCATACGCCTCGCAGAGGGCGTAGACGGCAATCAGAAATGCATATTCGTTGCCGTCGCTCCCGCGCACCTTCACGACGCCCCCTTCTTCGTGAACCGCCCCGACGAGGTAGTCGAGCGCCCGTTGGACCGTTTCGCCGAATTCCGGCGAGCCGGGCGTCTCGTTGTGCGCCAGATAGGTCAGCACGGCGAAGCCCGCCATCGCCGTCGGACTCTGCCCCGCCCAGGAGCCGTCCGATTTCTGGGTCTTCTTGAGCCACCTCAGCGCCTTCATCACCGCCTGCTCCGTCTCGCCGCCGCCTCCCGCGGGACCGCTGCCCAAGGCACGTTTCCGCGCCCCCGCGTCGCGTCCGCCGAATCCCGGCGGCACCCGCAGTGCAATGGGGCAGGCCACCGGCATCGCCTCGAAACCCTTCAGCGGCTCGGTCGGCTCCGGCGGCTCCGGCGACGGCGGCGACGTGGGAAAATCGATCGCAATCTTGGGTTCATCGATTGAAATCTCGGCTGACGGATCGTCTTTCTGCTGGTTTTCAACCGGCATCTCCGGCGGATCTTCAGTCCGCCGGGGCTCGTCCGGATCGGGATGGAAGATCTCGATCGCCACCGCCTTCGGCGCCCCGCCGACCGCCGTCACCACGAAGAGGACGGCCGCGACCAGGCCCGGAAAGAGGATCGCCGCCAGCGGCGCCGACAGCCGTTCAAGCTCAATGCGGGCCTCCTTGTACGCGCGCGATGACGGCGGCTGACGCAATCCCGTGAAGATTTTAATGATGCGGTTCTCTTTTTTCCCGTTTTCGTTGTCCATGTTCGTGTCCTCCGAGTTGCTACACGCAATCGGGAGAACAGAATGACAGCCGACGGCAAAAAAAAACCGGGCCGTCGATCGGAACACGGATCGTCGTGAAACACGCTCATTCGCCGGAGAGGACGACGATGCAGCGGCCGCGCACCTCAAAGGTCGCGCCGGCGGTCCGGCACGCGAGGTCCAGCACATCGTAGAACGTCGTGTCGGACGCGCGCATCGTGCGCAGGAGCGGGAAGCGTCCCGTCGGACGGGATCTCAGCACAAAATCAAAATCGGCATTTTGACCTGCCGGGTCGTCAAAAACTGCCAAAATGAGACGTTCCAACGCTTCATCCAACGGCTCGTCCTGCTCAAAAGCGACAAATCCAATTGAAATTCGCTTCATTTTTCGAATTGTATCTGCCGCCTCGCCGGTGGCGAAGGGCGGCTGCGGCAGGCTGCCCCGGGCCGACGGCTCGGAGCGCGTCAGGAACTGGAGCGCGCCCTGCGTGCGGACCGCGAAGCCGCCCTCTTTCGCACAACGCGACAGGACCGTCGCCGCCGTCGTATTGGTAAACGCCATGACCGGGAGGTCGGGAAAGCCCTCGCCGCCCGTGACGGGGAGCGGACAGCGGATGACGACATGAAACGGCTGGCCGGCTTTCACCTGGGGCATCCCGCGGATGGCTTCCAGCACGTCCGGCACCGTCGGACGTCCCTCCGTTGTGAAGAACGGGAGGGCCGCCTGGGCCAGTTCACGCGAAATCCGGCGTTCCAGCCGCTGCTTCCGCGAACGCGCCACATCGTCCTTCAACGCGCGGAGAAGCGTATCGAGCTCGCCGACGTTGACGCCGCGCGGCACGGGCTCGAGCGCATGCTCCACGAGCGACAGAAGCGCCGTCCGCGAATAGCCGCGGTTTTGCAGATGGCGCGAGATTTCGACGACGCGCACGTACTCCCCCGCCTTCACGTAGAGGCGAAAGGCGCCCTGGAGCAGCAGATACTCCTCGGCAGGCGATTCGCTCTGGCTCGCAAGGATGCGCGACGCCTCGGCCGCCTCGTCGGGCGAGCAGGTGCCCGCCGCCAAACCCGCCACGAGATCGGCCGTCGCCTCGCGCACGCGCGGCTCGGCTTCGAGCAGCTGGGCGCGGGTGAGGCCTCCGGCCCCGCCGGAGAGCCCGCAGACGATCAGCAGCGGCAGAATCCGGACGAGACGCGTCATTCGCCGATCTCCCGTTCGAGCGCGGCGACCAGACGGTCCAGCCGCGTTTTGATCTGGCTCACGGCGTTGCGGGAGAGTCCGAACGCCTTCGCCACCTCGCCGATCGGCTGCTCGTCGAGGGCGTAGCGCCGATAGACGGCCTTTGACCGCTCCGAGACCGCCGTGCGCGTGAAGAGGTGGTCGAGTGCGGCCCGGCGACGCGCGAGGCGCCAGTCGAGATCGAGCAGTTCGGCCGTCTGTTCGGGTGTGGCGACCAGGTCGTCTTCGAGCGGCACCGTGCGCCCTTCGCCCCGCGCACGCTCCGCCCGGTGGATCGAGACGAGCTGGTTGCGGATCAGCGTCGCCAGGTACGCGCGGAACGGCGTGCCGCCGGGAGTGAAACGCCCGGCGCGCAGAATGTCCACCAGCCGCAGGAAGACCTCCTGCACGACATCGTCGGGGTCGCGTCCGAATCCGCGCAGACGCACGAACTGGACGATGGCCGGCTCGTAGAGCTCGAAGAAGCGCGCCCAGGCGGCTTCGTCCTCGCCTGTCGCCTGGGCGGCGAGCCGCGCCAGCAGCGTGGCCGACGTCTCGGGGAATACGCTCATTCCGCCTCCCCCTCGCCGTCGTCGGCCTCGTCGGTGAAATCGGCCGGCACCCCGTAAAGCGACTCGAACGTGTCGGCAGGTTCGGCGGCGGGCCAGAATCCCGCCACGACGACGGCGAGAGCCAGCACGATCGCCACCAGCGCGAGGGACAGTCCCCAGACGCGCCGGATCCGTCCGCCGCGCCCGCGGCCCGCCGCGTCGTCCTTCGGCGCAGGCGAAACCGCCGCGAAGGCACGTCGATCCGGTTCGACCGCCAGCAGCGGCGGCAGCACGGCGTTCCAGTTGCAGTCGAAAGGTTCGAGCAAGGCCAGTGCATCCGTCGCCGGCTCGTACCAGATGCCCGTGAGCAGGCGGAAGAGGAGCACGCCGAGGGCATACAGGTCGGCCGCGGGCGTTGCCTCGCCGCCGAGACGCACTTCGGGGGCCAGATAGCCGAGCGTGCCGAGGACGGGACGCGCGACGGCGGCCGTACCGGAAAAGGTCGCCGTGGACGCAAGGCCGGCGGCGGACCGCAAGACGGGGTCCAGAATGCGCGAGACGCCGAAGTCGGAGAGAACCGCGTGCCCCGCGGCGTCGATCAGCACGTTCTCGAGCTTCACGTCGCGGTGGGCGACGCCATGGCCATGGATGTAGTCGAGCGCGGCGCGCAGGTCGTCGTACCAGCCCGCGGCCTGCTCTTCGGTTACACGGCCCTGGCGTCGCGCGTCCTCCAGCGTGCGGGGACGCCCCTCGCCGTCGAGCACGAGATCCATCGCAAACCAGGCGCGGCGGGAAGCTTCGTCGACGCCGAGATCGTAGACGCGGACAAGCCGCGGATGTTCCAGGCGGGCCAGCAGACGGCCTTCGGCGAAGAAGCGCTTCAGAAGCGCCGCGTCGTCCGGACGCAGAAAGACCTTGAGCGCCCGCCGCAGGCCGAGCTCGGCATGCTCGGCCTCGTAGACGACGCCCATGGCGCCGCGCCCGAGCTCCCGCAGGAGGCGGTAGGGCCCGAGCGTCCCGTTGACCCGCGCCTCCGCCATTATCGTGCCGCCGCGTTGTGCCGTTTGCAGAAGGAGACGATCCGCCGTGCGACGGCGTCTTTGGACATCATCGGCAACGGTTCGGCGTGTCCGTCGGGAAAGACGAACGTCACCCGGTTCGTCGTCGTGCCGAAGCCGCACCCCTTCGCCGTGACGTCGTTGCCGACGACGAGGTCGAGGCCCTTGGCGCGGCATTTCCGCGCGGCCTCGGCCGCCGGTTCGCCCGTCTCCGCGGCGAAGCCGACGCGGACGAGGCGGGGTGCCAGAGCCTTGAGGGGGCGACGTGCGAGGAGACCGGCCAGCGTCTGCAGCACGTCGGGATTCCGCACGAGCCGAAGCGTGCCGTCCATCTGCGCCTTCTTGAGTTTCGCCGGCGCGCAGGCCGCGGGGCGCCAGTCGGCGACGGCGGCCGTCATCACCAGGGCGGCGGACTCCTCCGCGGGAACGGCCTTCAGCGCCTCCGTCACGGCCGCCAGAAGGTCACGGGCGGAGACGATGTCCACACGCGTCACGCCGCGCGGCGTCCGCAGCGCCACCGGCCCCGCCACAAGCGTCACGTCGTGCCCGGCCGCGCGCGCGGCGCGCGCGACGGCAAAGCCCATGCGTCCCGTGGAGGGATTGGAGAGGAACCGGACCGGATCGATGAATTCGCGCGTCGGACCTGCCGTGACGATGAACTTCATGTCTTCCTCCGTCTTTCTCAGTCCCAATAGCCGGGACGCTTCGCCTTGATGCCTTTGCGCTTCATCCGCCACCGCACGATGAGGATGATCAGCGCATAGTACGCGCAGAGCGCGGCGAGGCCGAACACCCACATCGACGTATCGTTCGTGCAGCCGACCTGACCGTCCTCCGCAAATCGCACCCCGAAGCCCATGAACACGAAGAAGGCGGACAGGCCGAGGGCGAGTCCGAAACGCTTCCACGTGTAGTGTGCCGGCTTCATGACGCAAAGGCCGCCCACGCCGGATAGCGCGTGCGCAGTTCCGTCGGCTCGCCCGACAGGGGATGGTTGAACGCGGCGGCGAGGGCGTGCAGGCAGTGTCCCGTCTGACCCTCGACGGCGAAGCCGCCATAGAGGCGGTCGTTGACGATATGCAGGCCCGCCAAGGCGAGCTGCGCGCGAATCTGATGCGTCACGCCGGTGTAGATGGTCACTTCGAGCAGCGTGCGCTCTTCGTTGCCGCAACGGGTCAGGGCGATCGGCTTGAACTGCGTGACGGCGGGAAGCGGCGCGCTCTTGACGCGCTGCCGCGCGCGGGAGACGTCGATCATGCGGCAGAACGGCAGCGTGGGATCGTGGACGAGGTTGTTTTCCAGCGTTCCGCCCACCGCGACCGCGCCCTCGACGAGCGCCAGATAGGTCTTCTTCACCGTCTGCCCGGCAAACTGCGCGCGCAGGTTCTCGAAGGCGGCCGCCGTACGCGCCACCAGCACGAGTCCCGAGGTGTCCGCGTCGATGCGATGGACGGCCCCCGCCATCAGCGGCTGGTCGCCGAGTTCGGCGCAGGCGGGATAGCGCGCCACGACGCCGTTCATCAGCGTGCCCGTCTCCTTGCGCGACAGCGGCTGCACCGGCATCCCCGCCGGCTTGTCGAACGCCAGCAACGCCTCGTCTTCGAAGATCTTGCTCACGCGAACCGACCTGTCGGGCCGCACGCGGTTGTCGCACGTCTCGGCAAGAGAGACGACGCGAATCGTCTCGCCGCCGCGCAGCTTCAGTCCCTTGATGGCGCGTGCGCCGTCGACAAGGACGGCGCCTTCCGCGCAGGCCTCGCGGCAGAACGCACGCGACGACGTCGGGTAGCGGGAAAACAAAGCGGCGTCCAATCGGACGCCGGCTTCGTTTTGAATGAACTCTTCGTTCTCAATCATAGCGGTCGATCATCATGGAAGGCAGAGGCCCCAGACCCTCCCAGTTTTTGTTCGACGACCACGGAAGATCGCCGTCCTCCGCCGAATCGGCGATGCAGCCGGTCAGAAGAGCGAGGCCGAGGGCACCCGCGAGAACGAGCGCCCACGACCGGATTCGCGGCTTATTCGGCAAAGACATCGTCGCCCTTCTGGGCTTCCGCCTGCTTCCAGTCGCCAAGCACGTCGGCGATGACGTAGTTCTTGTTCGCCACGCTCTGGCGGAGACGCACGCGGCCGACATACTCGCCGGCAGGGCCGTCGAAGCCCTTGCGGCGGATGCCCATTTCCATCTGCGGCAGCGCACCGTTGCGCTCCGGCCCGAGGAGTTCCTTCATCGCCTCATCCGTGAACTCGATCACCGCGAACATCAGCTCGGGGTTGATTTCGACGATCTTGCCCTTGTTGCCGGCCGTCACGTTCGTACCCGCGGCCGTCTGGCCGACGTTGCCCTGGAGGCGGGCAGCCTGTTCCTGGTACATCTTCGTGAGCTTGTCGAAGCGCTCCTTCATCTTCTGGAGGTCGCCCTTGACGGCTTCCGTCTCGTCCTTCGATTCCTGAAGGGAGGTGTTGAGCGACTTGATTTCCGTGTTCTGGTCTTCGATCTGCGTCTTCTGCTTGCCGATCATGTCGTCCTTCTCGGCAACTGTCGCCTCGAGGTCGGAGATCTGCTTCTTCTTCTCTTCGATCGTGATTTTGTCCTGACGCATTTCAGGCGGAAGCTTGTTGAACGCCGTCACGAGGTTCTGGACCTTCGTGCGCATGTTGGCGAGTTCGGCGCGCGTGTTGTTGAGCGCGGTCTGCTGCGCCTTCGCGCGGTCGACGAGCTTGTCGAGAAGTTCCTGGGCCGTGCCCGGACCCTTCTTCACGTAGTCGCCCGGATTGGCGGCATCGGGAATCTTGTTGCCGTCTGCGTCCGTCTTGTAGAGGTTGCGGGACTGGATGCGGTCCTTGTCCTGCCAGTTCAGCTTCTCGAGGTTCTGCTCTTCGAGCTGCTGGGGATAGTCCTCGAGCAGGTTCTCGGTCTCGGGCGAGGCGACGTCCTTCGCTTCGATCGGGGAAATGTCCTTGCGCGCCTCTTCCGCCGACGCCGGCTTCGCAGGGTCCGCCTTCTCGATCGTCTTCGAGAGCGTGACGAGCGTGTCTTCAAGCTGGCGGTTGCGGTCCTTCAGCAACTCCTTCTTGTCATACAGCTTGATCTCGAAAAACAGGGCCGCGGCCGAGACCAGCAGGACCAAATATACGAGCACGTGCAACGCCTTGTTCATCTTTTTTTCAACCTCTTTAGGACTGTTTTGGAAGGCGAGCCAACCTATTGCGGGCCTTCACGAGTGTAAAGGATAATGGAATTTTCGGAATATGGCAACAGGAAAATGAAAAAAAAAATTCGATTTCCTTCTTGACACGCTCCCGAATCAGACCGACAGGCCGCCGCCCAGGGCCTTGTAGAGCGCGATGACGTTCAGCGTAATGCGGCCGCGGCTGATGGTCAGCGCCTCTTCCAGCGTGAGGAGCGAGCGCTGGGCATCCAACACGTTGTTGAAGTCTTTCAGGCCGTTTTTATAGAGGTCGTTGGAGATGTCGACCGCCGCGCGGGCCGCTTCCACGGCGCCCTGCAGCGACTGGTAGCGGTGGTATTCCTGCGTATAGGCGCTATACGCGTTGCGGGCTTCGCCGAGCGCCGTCGTCAGCGCAAGCTCGTAGTTGAGCGCCGCCTCGTGCATCTTCGACTCTTCCTTCTTCATGTTCGCGACGAGGTTGCCGCCCTGGAAGATCGGCCAGCTGAAGCTCGGACCGATCGACGCGAGGAACGCCTCGCGGCGGAAGAACTTCGACGCTTCGACGCTGTCGAGGCCGAACGAGCCGTTGATGTAGAACTTCGGGAAGAGGTAGCTCTCCGCGATGCCCACGGCCGCCGACTGCGCCGCGAGCGCGCGTTCGGCCGCCCGCACGTCGGGACGGTCGCGCACGAGGTCGAGCGGGATCTCCGCGAGGCGCTGCGGCGCGAGCACCCAGTCGCGCTCCGGCAGCGCGCCCAGCCGGTCGTGCAAGGCGCCCGGCGTCGTGCCGACGAGAATCGCCAGTCCGTTCAGGCACCGCTCCTCCTCCACGAGGAGGTTCGGCAGCGTCGCGCGCGTCTGTTCGACATTGTACTTCGCCTGGTTCACGGCCAGCTCGTCGCCGATGCCGGAGTCGAGACGGGACTTGAGAATGTCGTACGTCTCGCCCTGGAGCTTGAGGTTCGCCCGCGCCACGCGGAGACGCTCCTGCACCGTGCGGAGCGTGATGTAGGTGGTGCCGATCTCCGCCGCCAGCGACACCCAGGCGTGCTCGACGCCGCACTGCGCCGCGTCAAGACCGGCCTCGGCCGCCTCGTACGCCCGCCGCGTGCCGCCGAAGAGGTCGATCTCCCACGTCGCATCGAAGCCGCTGTTCCAGTGGTCGCCGTGATGGCTCTTGCCGGTGCCCCAGCGCGAGCTCGTGAAGCTGTGCGCGCCCGTGCGCTGGTAGGTGCCGTCCAGGGAGACCTTCGGCATGAACGCCGCCGCGCTGCCGACGAGCGTCCAGCGCGCCTGCACGAGGCGTTCCTGCGCCGCGAGGTACGAGAGGTTGTTCGTCATGGCCGAGGCGACGAGGTCCGCCAGCGCCTCGTCGTTGAACTGGCTCCACCACGCGCGGATCGACTCCGGCGTGATGACGACGCGCGGATCGTCCGCCGGCGCGGCGGACTTGAACTCGCCCGTCTCCGTCTTGTTGGTCGTGGGGAAGCCGGCATCCGGCACGGCCGCGGCCGCCGGCTCGAACGTGGGCGGCTCGTAGTCGGGGCCGACGGCCCACATGCCGCATCCGGCGGCGAACAGAAGCGCGGACGAAATCAGAATGTTCTTCATGTCGAACGAATCCCTTTCTTCAATCGATGGAAGCTACTTGCGGTCCGCCAGCACGCGGCGGCGCAGGGCGCGGGCCGAGAGATACGCGAAGAACCGCTTCACGCGCTCGCGCCAGGTCTGGAAGAGCGCGTAGAGGCCCGGCACCAGCACGACGCCGAAGCTCACGGAGAAGAGCATGCCGAAGAATTCGGTCGTGCCGAGGTGGTTGCGGCTCGCCGCGCCGGCGCCCGTCGCGATCATCATCGGCAGCGTGCCGAGCAGCGTCGTGAGCGCCGTCATCAGGAGCGCGCGCAGACGCTCGCCCGCCGCGAGACCCGCCGCGTCGACGATCGAGCAGTTTTCGTTCTCGCGCTTGTCGCGGGCGAACTCGACGATGAGAATCGCGTTCTTCGAGGCGAGACCCACCAGCAGCACGATGCCGAGCTGCGCATAGATCGACAGCGCGAAGCCGTAGAGGCGCAGGCCGACCAGCGCGCCGTACACGGCGACGAAGATCGAGAGCATCACCGGCAGCGGAATCGTCCACGACTCGTACTGCGCGACCAGGAAGAGGTAGCCGAAGAGGATCGCAAGGCCGATGAGCGCAATCGCGCCGCCTTCGTTGCGGTCTTCCTGGTACGAGATGCCGCTCCACGTGAAGTCGAAGCCTTCCGGCAGCTCTTCACGGCAGATCTTGCGCACGCGTTCCATGATCGTGCCGGACGCGACGCCCGGCAGCGGGAGGATCGTCACGCCCGCCGTCACGTATTTGTCGCGCGTGTAGACGGTGCGCGGCCCGATCTCGCGCGTAATCGTGCCGAGCGAGCCGACCGGAATCATCGCCCCGTTCGTCGCGCGCACGTAGAGGCGCTCGACGTCTTCCGCCGTCGCGCGGCCCGACGCGTCGGCCTGCACCGTCACGCGGTTGACCTGCGTGCCGAGGTTCACGTCGTTCACGTAGCGCGAGCCGAGGTAGTTCTGGAGCGTCGCATACACCGT
>CADCPA010000305.1 GCA_902803135.1 uncultured bacterium | reverse complement strand
CCACCGCCAAAGCCGGTACCGCCGCCCGGTCTGCCGCCACCGCCGGAACGATCGCCACCGTTCCTACCGCCGCCCATGCCGCCGCCCGGCTGGCCGCCGCCCGGTTGCCCGCCGCCGGTCTGCCCGCCGCCGGGCCGCCGCCCCCTGTCGCCGCCGCCTGCGGAATCAAGCGAGAACGGATGCTGCGACAGATACCATGCCGGCAGTTCCACCACGCGCAGGATCGGCAGCGGCTCGTCGCCCGTTTCGGGCGGAGCCATGCGGAACGTGATCTTCACGCGCCACGGCACGCAATTGGAGGTGTCCCATTCCTCGGCCCATTTGGGCTGGCCGTCTTCCTCGACCTCTTTTGCGTCCTTCTGCACGACGCAATCGAAGCCAATCACATCCTCGACGAGCAGGAACTCTTCGCCGTACTCGTCGTCGTCGAAATTGTCGTTGCCGTTCTCGGAGAACAGGTCGGGGTTCCAGACGCGGGCCCAAAGTCCGCGCGGCTCCTCGATGCCCGTGCCCATGCGGCGACGGGGCGATTCCTCCACCCAGAGGCGCACGCGGTGGGAGGTTTCGGAGAGGACGGACTTGTCGCCGACAATGGAGTTGCCGAGCTTCGTCCATTCAATCACGTCGCTGGAGGAGGCATCCAAGCCGTCGCCGTTGTCGTAGAGCGCAAAACCCCACTCGTCCTTCTGATTGCCGTCCGCCGGATAGTAGGTGCTGCGCAGGGCGGCGACGATCTGGTTCAGCGCGTAGTCCGCGGTCTGCATGCGTTCGGCGACCGTCGTCGCCTTCTTCCAGGAATTCGTCACGCTGGAGAAGACGACCGCCGTCACCACGGTCATCATCGCGAGGATGGTGATCGCCAGCAGCATTTCGATCAAGGTGAAAGCGGAGCGCCTCATTTGCCCTTCGCCCCCTTCCACCAGAGCTTGACGACGGTTTCCTCTTCCGGCTCGACGCCGCGCAGGTTGCCGCCCCACTTCACCGTGGTGCGGACCGTGTAGATGCCGCCGTTGCGCTTGACTTCCTCGTCGTCGATGTCGTCCACCTCGCGGGACACGACATAGCCGGAGATGAGTTCGCGGTCTTTCGGTCCGAGGTCGATTTCAAGGTCGTCGCAGAGATCTTCGGCCCGCTCCTCCTCGATGTTGAGCAGATCGTCGTCGAGCGGATCGCCCGTGACTTGGTCCGGATCGGGAATCGGATGGACCATTTCAAAGTAGTTCAAGACGCGCTGGGCGGTTTCAAACCGCACAGACGCCATCATCATGCGCTGGCTCTGCATGAACAGCGCGAGCGCCGAGAGCAGCCCGAGCGTCAGCACGACGCTGGCGACGAGTACTTCGATCAGGGTAAAGCCGCGGCGCTGCATGGCATCAGTCCCCCGTCACCGTACGACCGAAGCGGCCGATGCTCACCGTCAATCCGTCGCGCTCGTCGGTTCCGTCCTTGTACACGGAAACCTCGAACGGTTCGCAACGTCCGTTCGCCTCGTAGACGATGGAGAAGGACGAGTCGTGCTCCTCTTCCGGCTTGTCCGGACCCTCGTCGTCCTGCGGATCCGTCCCCGCCAGGCGAGCCTCTTTGGCCGCCGCCTCTTCGTCCGCCTTGCGCTTTTTCCGCAGCAGCACATCGACGTTGCTGAACACGGACACGCGCGGGCGCGTCTCTTCCTGATCCTTCAGCCTCGCAGAGATGCGCACGCCTTCGAACTCGCGCGGCTCCGCCATCAGCGGATCGCGCGTCTCGCCCGCGGTGCCGGAGGCGTCGGCACCGGCCGACAGGTCGCCCATCGCCTCGCTCCCGCCCGGCAACAGCATGTCGCCCCCGTCTTCGGGCGCGCCGACCACCAGGCCGGACAGCGTACGGGTGAGCCCGTCGGACGCGCCGCTGCCGTTCTTGCCCACGCCGATGCCGCTGCCCTGCCCCGTCGCATCGCGGGAAAAGGAAATCGACACGCGGCTTTTCACGAACTCGCCGTTCTCCATCACCTCCTCGAACAGCAGCACCACGGGGCGCTGCTTGAGGAGCGCGACGGCCTTCGCATGCCGCGTGTACTGCTGTACGGTACGCGCGGCATCGCGAAGCTTGGCCGATTTCATGCCCGCCCCGACGCTCAGCACGGCCGATCCCGTGATGATGGCCATGATTGCCAGGACGATGATGATCTCGACGAGTGTGAAGCCCTTTTTCACGGGACGAACGGGAGGAAGTTGCAGCCAGCCGAAGCGATTACTTCTTGTCGGCGATGTTCGTTAGGTCGTCGTCCGTACCCGGCTCCATGTCGGGACCGTCGGACGTGATCTTGAAGCGACCGCCCTTGCCCACGCGCTCGTAGTGCAGGGGATTGCCCCAGGGGTCGTTCAGCGCGTCGGAACCGCCTTCGATCTCGGGGTCATCGCCGCCCGTCAGCGCCTCGACCCAGGCATCCTGGGAATCCGGCACCCTGCCGGAGTGGTCGAGCGAGTACGTCGTCGTCGCCTGCGCGGCCGTCTGGATCAGCTGCTGGCAGGCGCTGATGCGGGCGCGCTTGATTTGCTTGTTGATGTTCGGCACGGCGATGGCGGCCATGATGCCGACGATCGCGATGGCGATGATGATTTCAATGAGCGTGAAGCCGGCACGCGTCGCCGGCTCGGCCGTCTTCTGTTCCTGGTTTTCCATAATTTTCTCCTTATTGCATCACGTGAAGTCAATGACAAAGCCCCGAGGGCCGGCCGCGCGGCCGATCACCCGAGAGAGTTCGACACGGCGAACACCGCGCTCACGATGGCGTAGGCAATGAAGCCGACGCCCACCGAGATGACGCCGATCAGCATCGGCCCCAGCGCGTTCGTGAACTTGGCGATGTTGCGGTCCATGTCCTTCTGGTAGCGCATGCCGATGTGGCCGAGCGACGAGGCCATGCTGCCGGCCTGTTCGCCGACGGCCAGCATGTCCGTCATCATGCGCGGAAAGGCGCCCGAGGCCGCGAGCGGCCCCGAAATCGTCGTACCGTCCGTCACGCGCTTGCGGGCGACGGCGAGCGCCTGGCCGATGACCGCGTTGTTGCACGTGTCCTCGGCGATCTTGAGCGCCTGCAACACGTTGACGCCGTTCGTCAGCAGCGTCTGCAGCGTGAACGCGAGCGACGAGTACGCGCCCGCGGCGACGATGCCCTTGATCAAGGGGAAATTGAGTTTCCAGCCGTCCACCTTGGCGCGACCGGCCGGCGTCTTCTTCCACTTGCCGAACCACACGACGCCGGCGGCGATCGCCAATGCCGCCAGCCAGCCGTATTCGAGCATCAGGTCGCTCATGTTCAGCAGCATCGCGGTCGGCGTCGGCAGCGAACCGCCCAGCGAGTCGAACACCTTCTTGAAGCGCGGGATGATGAAGCCCATGGCAAGAATCACCGCGACGATGCCGAAGACGAGCACAAAGGCCGGATACATCATCGCGCCTTTGATCTTCGCCTTCATCGCGTCGAAGCGCTCGTAGTGCTCGACAAGGCGGTGCAGCACGCCGACCATGGCGCCGGACGCCTCGCCGGCGCGGATCATGTTCGCATAAAGCGGCTGGAAGGTCTTTGGATGGTGGGCCACGGCGTCCGAGAAGGATTCGCCGTTGACGATGCGCGCGCAGAGGTCCTGGGCGACCGTCCGCTGCGCGCTGCCCTCTTCGCCCTGGTTCGCGAGACAGCCGAGCGCCTGGCCGAGCGTCATGCCCGCCTCCAGCAGGTCGGCAAGCTCGCTGGTGAAGAGCAGCACCTCCATCTCGGTCATCGCGTCCGGGGTGCCGCCGATCTTGGCGTTCCAGATGCTGTCCTTCTTTTTCGCGTCCGCCTTCTTGGCGGATGCACGCCCGCCCCCCGTCTCCGCGACGGTGAGCGGCGTGTGGCCGAGCTTGCGCACGGCGGCAAGCGCCCCGCGCCGATCGTCGGCCTGGACCGTTCCGTCCACGCGACGACCGTCCTTGGTCATAGCTTTGTAGCTGAATGCCGCCATGCGCTGTCTTCCTGCCCGGTTGGAACCTTACTTGACGACGCGCACGCGCACGACCGCGGCGCTCGCCTTGAGCGCGGCGACGACTTCGGCCGGAACCGGCGCGTCGACGTCGATGAGCGTGTAGGCGTAGTTGCCGCGGCTCTTGTTCGCGATGGCGTCGATGTTGACCTTGGCGTTGCCGAGGATCGACGTGAACGTGCCGATCATGTTCGCCACGTTTTCATGGCAGATCGCGAGACGGCCCGCGCGGTTGCACGGCCCCAGCGAGCACGCCGGATAGTTCACCGAGTTGACGATGTTGCCGTTCTCGAGATAGTCGCGCATTTCCTTGACGGCCATCACGGCGCAGTTGTCTTCGGCCTCTTCCGTGGACGCGCCGAGGTGCGGGATCACGAGGCAGCCCTTCTGGCCGGCCGTCGTGGCGTTCGGGAAGTCGCTCACGTACTTGCGCACCTTGCCGTTCGCCAGCGCGTCGAGCATGTCCTTCTCGTTCACGAGCGCGTCGCGCGCCGCGTTCACGACTATCACGCCCGTCTTCATCATCGCGATGGCCTCGGCGTTTATCATGCCCTTTGTGGTGTCGAGCGCGGGCACGTGAATCGTGATGAAATCGCATGTCTGGTAGATCGCCTCGACGTTCTTGCAGTGCT
>CADCPA010000304.1 GCA_902803135.1 uncultured bacterium | reverse complement strand
CCACGCGCCCAACGTCCTGACGGTGCCGCTCGGCGGCCATGCGCTTTCCTTTTCCGCGGAAGTCGGTCTCGACGACGGCGTGCCGCGCACCTCGCGTGCCGCCGTTGAATTCCGCGTGTGGGTGGACGGACGTCTCGCGGCGTCGTCGGGCCTGCTGCGCAAGGGGAAGCGTCGGCAGTCGCTCGCCGTCGATCTCGCCGGCGCGCGGGTCGTGCAGCTCGAGGTCACGGATGGCGGCGATCCACACGTGCAGGACCATGCGGATTGGGCGGACGCCTTTTTCCTCTTCAAAGACGGCACGGGGCCCGTCGATCCGGCCTCGCTTTCGCCCCAGTTGGGCATTCTCACGCCGCCGGCGCCTGCGGTGCCGCGCATCAATGGTCCCGTGCGCTTCGGCGTGCGTCCCGGCTCGCCCATCCTTTATCGCGTGCCGGTGACGGGCGAACGGCCCGTTGCAATCACGGTCGCGGGATTGCCGCCGGGCGCCACGTTCAACCCCGCGAACGCGTCCGTCAACGGTGTCGTGCGGGAACGCGGCGTCTATCCGCTGGCGATCACGGCCGCGAACGCGAAGGGAACGGCCACGCGCACGGTCGACCTGGTCGTCGGAGACGCCTTCGCGCTTACGCCGCCGATGGGCTGGAACAGCTGGAACGCCTTCACGCGCGCGGTCACGGCGGAGAAGGTTCTCGCGGCGTCGGAGGCGCTGCTTGCCACCGGCCTCGCCGACCACGGATGGAACTATGTCTGCGTGGACGACTACTGGCAGAACAATCCGGGCGAGGCGGACGACGCGACGCTTGCGGGGCCGGTGCGTGCGGCGGACGGGACGATTCTGCCGAACCGGCGGTTTCCGTCCATGAAGGCGCTTGCGGACGCAATCCACGCGAAGGGCCTGCGCGCCGGTCTCTACTCCTCGCCGGGTTCGCGCACGTGCGGCGGTTGCGAGGGCAGCTGGCGCCACGAGCGCCAGGACGCGCGGACCTATGCGGCCTGGGGCTTCGATTTCCTCAAGTACGATTGGTGCAGCTACGAGCGCGTCGCCACGGGGACGGGCCTCGACCGTGCGCGCCTGCCGTTCCTGCTGATGGGCCGCGCGTTGCGCGAGCAGCCGCGCGACATCCTCTTTGCCATCTGCCAATACGGCAGGGACGACGTTTCGTCGTGGGGATCGACCGTCGGCGGCGCCTGCTGGCGCACGACGGCGGACGTCTTCGACACGTGGGGCGACGTCTACGACAGTCTCCGGCATCAGGGCGAGTTGTGGATGTGGTCCGCCCCCGGGGCGTTCAACGATCCAGACATGCTCTGCGTCGGCAAGATGAAATGGAACGGCTACAAGGGCACGCGTCTGTCGCCGAACGAGCAGTACACGCACATGTCCCTCTGGTGCCTTGCCGCGGCGCCGCTGATGATCGGCTGCGACCTGGGGCGGCTCGATGCCTTCACGCTCGGCCTGTTGACGAACGACGAGGTGCTCGCGATCGACCAGGATCCGCTGGGAAAGGGGGCGGCGCTGCTGCAGGAGGAAGGTTTCGCTGAGGTCTGGGGGCGTCCGCTGGCGGACGGTTCGGTCGCCTTGGGTCTGCTCAACGCGAATCTCCTTGAGCGGGAAATCGCATTCGACCTGGCGGGCGTCGGCCTCGACGGCACATGGCACGTGCGCGACGTCTGGCGGCAGCGGGACGAAGCCGACGCGTGCGGCGTCTATCGCGCGAACGTGTACGGGCACGCGACGCATCTCGTGCGGCTCTCGCCTGCGGCGGACGGTCGTGTGCGCGCGGGTTGCGCGGATATCCGCGAAGCGTCCGCTCTTTTGAAGTTTGAGAACCGGCGCGACAGGAAGGCGAAGGAATAAGATGGCCACCGCCCCGAAACCCGAGACGCTTCCGCTCGACATTCTCTTTGAAGACGCCGACATCCTCGTCGTCGCCAAGCCGGCGGGGCAGTACGTGCATCCCTCGCCGGGCCACCTCACGGGCACGCTGGTGAATGCCGCGCTTGCGCATGTGCCGACGATGGCGGGCGTCGGCAGCGTGGAACGTCCCGGCGTCGTGCACCGGCTCGATGCGGACACGAGCGGCGTGATGGTGCTCGCGAAGACGCAGCGTGCCTACCTCGCGCTGCGCACGGCTTTCGAATCGCACACGGCGGTTGTGAAGACCTACCTCGCCATCGTGCGCGGCGTGCTGAAACCGCGCAAGGGCACGCTGGAGACGCTGATCGGACGCAAGCCGTGGGATCCGAAGCGCATGGCCGTGGTGCCGGAAGGGGCGGACGGCAAGCGCGCCGTGACGCGGTGGGAGGTGCTCGGCCGCAACGGCGACGAGTCGCTCGTGGAGTTTACGATTGAAACGGGGCGTACGCACCAGATCCGCGTGCATGCCGCCCATCTTGGACATCCCCTCGTCGGCGATCCGCTCTATGGCGACGCCGCGTCCGCGCGCGGTGCGTCGCGTACGCTGCTCCATGCGGTGCAGCTGAGTTTCCCGCATCCCGTGACGGGACGTCGGGTCGCCTTTGCGGCGGAACCGCCCGACGACATGGTTTATCGGTAGGCGTGAAGCGCGGACAGGTTGCGGGTTGCAGGTTGAATGTTCAATGGCAAGGAGCGAAAAGAGATGAAAAGACTGCTCGTGGGAACGATTGTCGCGCTGGCGGCGCTGGCGTGGGGCGAGACGCCCGTCTACAAGGGCCCCGTGAAGGCGGAAGAGGTCCATGTGCGCACCGGCGTGGGCAACTTCATGAAGAAGATCGCCGACGGCCGGAAGGAGATCGCGGTCGCGTATCTCGGCGGTTCGATCACCGAGATGAACGGCTGGCGGAACCTGACGACCGATTGGCTGCGGAAGACCTATCCGGACGTGACGTTCAAGGAAGTTCCCGCGGCGATCGGCGGCACGGGGTCCGACCTCGGCGTCTTCCGTCTCGAGCATGACGCGCTGCGCTACAATCCCGACCTGCTCTTCGTCGAGTTCGCGACGAACGATGCCGGCGCTTCGCCGGAGTCCATCTGGATGACGATGGAAGGCATCGTGCGCCAGACGTGGCGGAAGGATCCGCGGACGGACATCGTCTTCACCTACACGATTACGTGTACGATGATGAACGACTACGGGAAGGGGATGTGTCCGCGCGCCGCGAGCGCGATGGAACAGCTCGCCGACTTCTACGGCATCCCGTCCATCGGGTTCGGTCCGCGCGTCGCGGCCGAAGTCGCCGCCGGCCGTCTCGCGATGACGCCCGGCGACCGCAAGGAGGGCGACGGCAAAGTGCTCTTCGCCGGCGACGGCGTGCATCCGGCTCCTGAAGGCCATGCGTTCTATCTGAAGTCCATCATCGAAGGCTTCACGCAGATGAAGGCCCTGAAGCCCGTCGACCACGCGCCGCTGATCGCGCGCGCGCCGTACGTCGCGAACAACCTCGAGCAGGCGAAGATGGTTCCGGTCGAGGCGTCGATGCTCGCGGGATCGTGGCGGAAGCTGCCGGCGGACGACTGGAAAGTCAAGGCGTTCGGCGGATGGATGGGCGACATCTGGCATGCGGGCGCGCCGGGCGACAGGCTGGCGTTCAAGTTCAAGGGCACGACGTGCCGCATCTACGACCTGCTCGGACCCGACGGCGGCCAGGTGTGGGTGGCGGTGGACGGCCGGCGCGCCGACCGCGTCCAGCCCCGCTTTGACAGCTACTGCACCTATCACCGCCGTGCGACGCTGCACGTGTTCACGGGCGCGGAAGGCGAACACACGGTCGAGATCGAAGTGGACAAGGATCAGCCGTCCCGCCAGAGCGTGGCGTTTCGTCTGAAAGATCCCGAAAAGGAACTCGCCGAACCCAAGTACCAGGGCACCAACTTCTGGCCGGCGCAGATCATGCTGGTCGGCGACCTCGTGAAGTGACGGGCGCATTCAACGCCCGGCGATGCGTGCAGCTGCGCCTTTTCCACTTGCGCGCCTTCCGGATTTTCGCTACAATACTTACAGTTAAATCTACAACAAGGAGTGCGAATGAATCGACGTGAATTTCTCGCAGGCAGCGCACTGGCCGGTCTGGCCGCGGCGATGCCCGTCAAGGCGGATGAATGCCCGCAGATGAAGGGCCTCCCGAAGCTGCCGTTCCCGAAGGAACCCGCACAGTTGAACCTCTGCCTCCAGTGGTGGGGCATTCCGGCGGCGAACGACATCAACGCCAAGCTCGACTACCTTGAGCAGAACGATTTCCAGGCGGTCGAAATTCCGTCCGACCTCGGCTGGCTCCGCGACAACGGCCTCAAGCTGCGCGACGCCCTCAAGACGCGCAAGCTGTTCCTCACGACCGCCTGCGGCGGCTCGCAGTTCGACCGCAAGGACAAGGCGAAGAACGACGCGGAAGTCGAGCGTTTCATGCCGGTTCTCGAGCTGCTCGGCGAAATGAAGAGCATCGGCCTCATCATCTGCCCCGCCCGCGGCTCGCCGGAGATGGGACTCAAGGAACTGCGTGAAGATTTCGTCACGAACACGGGCAAGCGCCTCGCCGAGAAGGCCGCCGCGTGCGGCACGACGATCGTGCTCGAGCCGCTGCAGCGTGCCGAGACGCCGTTCCTCCGCCAGGTTTCCGACGGTGCGCGCATGGCGCAGGAAATCGGCGACGGCTGCACGGTGATGGGCGACTTCTGGCACATGTCCAAGGAAGAGGCCAGCTTCTTCGGTGCGTTCGTCTCGGCCGGCTCGAAGCTCAGCCACGTGCACATCGCCTCGCTCCGCCGCCGCAAGATTCCGGGTTCGGACGGCGCGGCCGACAACTACGTGGACGGTTTCCGCGGCCTGAAGTTCATCGGCTACCGCGGCGCGGTCTCGGTCGAAGCGGGCCACGTCTCCCTCGGCAAGAACGACAAGGGCAAGGACATCTGGCCGAACCAGGAGCAGCAGCGCAAGATCTTTGCGGACATGTGCAAGATGCTCCGCGCGCAGTGGGAGCAGGCTTGATCTTCCGGCCGTTGGTTGGCCGAGTCGGAATTTCAACCGCACTAAAAAAAGGAAAAGGAAAATGACCCGTAAGGACTTCATCAAGAGCTCCGCGCTCTTCGCGGGCGCCGTCGGGGCGCCATCCATTCTCAAGGCCGAGGGCGCGCCGCGCGTGTTCAAGGTCGGCATCGTCGGTTGCGGCGGCCGCGGCAACGGCGCGCTCGACAACATCCACAACGCGGCGAAGATGCTGCGCGACGAAGGCTGCAACGTCGAGCTCAAGGTCGTCGCGGCGGCGGACTTCTTCGTGGACAAGGCCAAGGGCGTTGCGCGCAAGTTCAAGTTCGATGAAAAGTTCTGCTTTGGCGGCGCCAACGGCTACAAGCAGGTGATGGAAGTCAAGCCGGACATCGTGATCCTCACGACCCCGCTGAATTTCCGTCCGACGCACACGATGGCCGCCATCCAGGCCGGCATCAACGTGTTCGCCGAAAAGGGCGTGGCCGTCGACGGCGCCGGCTGCCGTCTCATGATCGAGGCCTCCAAGCTCGCGAAGGAGAAGGGCCTCTCGATCGTGTGCGGTACGCAGCGCCGCCACCAGAAGGGCTACCGTCAGATCGCCGACATGCTTCAGAAGGGCCTCATCAGCCCGATCATCGGCGGCAACGTGTACTGGAACGGCTCGGTGCCGTGGGTGCGCGCCCGCCAGGGCAACGAGTCCAACGCGGCCTACCTCTGCGGCAACTGGCTGAACTTCACGGAACTCTCGGGCGACCACATCTGCGAGCAGCACGTGCACAACATCGATATCGCGAACTGGTATCTCGGCCGTTACCCGAAGAGCGCGCTCGGCTTCGGTTCCCGCGCGCGTCGTCTCAGCGGCAACCAGTACGACTCCTTCAGCATCGACTTCGATTACGGCGAAGGCGTGCACATCCACTCCATGTGCCGCCAGATCGACGGTTGCTCGGGCGGTGGCGTGCAGGAAATCTTCCGCACGAAGGATTCGACGATCGCGGCCGGCCATGCGGTCAAGACGCTGGACGGCAAGCGCATCGACCTCGTCGGCGACTTCAAGGACGGCAACCCCTATGACATCGAGCACTACAACCTGCTCCGTTCGATCATGAAGACGGGGCCGTACTACAACGAAGGCGAAGCCTGCGCGATGTCCACGGCCTGCGGCGTCATCGGCCGCATCTCCTGCTACACGGGCCAGATCGTCTCGCTCGCGTCGATTCTCACGGATACGAACAGCAAGTACTACAACATGGACTGCATTCCGCGCCCGGCCGACTTCGAGAAGGACGGCGACGTGGCGATGCCCGAATGCGGCGACAACGAGTGGTACCTCCCGGGCAATCCGTGGCGCGGCTTCGGCAAGGACGTGAAGGTCTCCAACAAGGCCACGCTGTCCAACGCGCTCGGCTACACGCTCTGATCGCGATGCGCCGAAGTTGAACGAATCCGCCGTCGGAGCAATCCGGCGGCGGAATTTCTTAAACAGGGGAGCCGACAATGACGACGTTGACCGAGAGACAGATGCGCAGGCTGAGGCCGGGGGAGTCTGTCGTCTGGTGCGGCAAGACGCATCCGCCCACGTGGACGTTCGGTGTGATTCCCGAGATGGCCTTCGGCCTGTTCTGGTGTTGGTTGATCTTCGGCAAATTCATGATGCACTGGACGGTGGCCGACCTCTGGTGCGGTTCCGAATCGCCGGCGATCAAGGTCGGCGTTTCGCTCTTCTGCCTGCCGTTCCTTGTCGTCGGGCTCAGCTGTCTGCTCTCGCCGTTTCGACGCTGGCTGGGCGGATGCCTCGCCGTCTGGTGCATCACGAACGAGCGCATTCTGCGCTTCGGCGCTTTCCGCACGAAGAGCTGGGAGAAGGACGAGCTCTTCGACGAAGCGACCCGCCACGACCATCCCGACGGCAGCGTCGATTTCCTCTTTGCCGAGCATTTCGTCCACTCGCGCCGTGGCGTGCGCGTGGCGCGGCGCGAAGACATCCTGGAACGCATCTCGGCGGACGAGGCGCCGCAGGTGGCGTTCGCCCTGCGGGGCCTGAAGGGAGCGAAGTCTGCTTGGCGTGATTCGGAAGATTCCGCGAACGCGGAACGCGACGCGCCGGAACCGCCTGCCGATTCCGCGGTTCTGCTCGCCCCGCCGCCGAAGCATCTGACCGTCGAACAGGATGCAGCCAACCCGTCTGCCGGCGTGACGCTCGTCTACCGCAAGATGTCGAAGGTGGTTTTCTTCCTCATTCCGTTTACCTGCTTCTGGTCGGGAATCAGCCTCTTCGGCATCTACGGAACTCAGATCATCCAGCGCCATTTCATCCTCGAAAGGTCGCTCTTCGGCATTCCGTTTCTGCTGGGAACGTGCGTGCTCGTCGGCATCATCCTCTTTTCGCTGTTCGGTTCGCGCCGTCTGACGATTCGCGGCGGCGAACTGCGGTTGTGGTCCGGCATCGGTCCCTTCGGCCGCACGCGCACACTGCGCCTTGCGCGCGAGATGAAGGTGCTCGAAGGTCTGTCGGCCTTCCAGGTCAACGGACGCCCCTGGCCCGAACTCCGCCTCGTGACGCCGGGCAATCCCCAGCCGTTCCGCCTCCTGGCCGGTGCGCCGGACAATGTCCGCACGTACGTGGCCGCCGTTCTGAGGCGCGAACTCGCCCATGCCGTCTTCACGTAAGGTTTGCCGACTTTCGCTTTTTTGTGTATACTACTCGCATACTCACCAACAAAGGTTATGACTGCCATGAATAAACTTTTTCCTGGAAAGGCTTTTGCCTTCACGTTTGCGGTTGCGGCCTGGACGGCCGCAACGGTCTTCGCCGCACCCGCCCGCACGGCTTCGCTGGACGGTGCGAAGTGGATCTGGCATCCGCAGAACCGCGCGAACGGCGCCAAGGTCGTCTTCCGCGCGACGTTCGACGCGCCGGAGGCCGTTGTGCGTTCGCAGCTGCTCTTCACGTGCGACAACGGAGCCGATGTGAAGATCAACGGCGCGAAGGTCGCGTCGCAGGCATGCGGCGAGGACGATTGGCGCACGCCGACCGTCGTGTGGGATCTCGCGCAGCATCTCAAGCCGGGCCGGAACGTGATCGAGGTTCCGGCGGCCAACCTCCGCGACGGCATGGGCTTCATCGCCGCGCTCGAGCTCGAGGGCAAGGACGGCAAGGTGACGCGCCTCCTGACCGACGATCTCGCCTGGCAGGTGACGAAAGACGGAAAGGACTATGTGAAGCCGTGCGTGGAAGGCGTCTACGGGGCCGGTCCGTGGGGCCGTTGCGCCGAAGGCGTGCGCCTCTCCTCGCCGCGCATGCGCGACATCGCCGGCGCGCCGGCCTTCACGAGCGCGTGGATTGCGGCCGAAGACGCGGTGGTCGCGGACAGCTATGCGCACCGCCACCAGATTTCCGCCGAAGGAACGAGCTGGTTCGCCTCGACGTTTGCGAACAAGGCCGAAATCAAGAAGGCCGAGTGGTCGGTCGCGGGGCTCGGCACGTTCGAAATCTACGTCAACGGCCAGAGCGTCGGCGCCGAACAGGCCCTGAAGCCGGGCTTCACGCATGCGCGCAAGACGAAGTACTACTTCACCTACGACATCACCGGGAAGCTCAACCGCGCGAAAGGCGCCACGAACATCCTCGCCGCGGAAGTCTCCGCCGGCTGGTGGCGCGACAAGATCGTCAACTACGCGGGCAAGAAGAGCGCGTTCCGCGCCGAGCTGCTGCTCGAATATGCAGACGGCACGAAGGAAGTGCTGACGACGAACACGTCCGACTGGAAGGCGGGCGTGGGCGGCCCGGTCAAGCGCGCGGCCATCTTCGACGGTGAAATCTACGATGCGCGCATCGCCGCGCCGGTGACGGGCCTCTCCTCGTTCAAGCCGGCCGTGGTCTGCTCGGAATTCGGCGGCGAGGTCTACGCGAACTGCGGCGCCGAGATCGTGCGCCGCTTCGACATCGCGCTCCAGCCGGTCGAGGCGTACTGCTGGAAGGGGGCCGAGGGGTCCGGCAAGGACGTGTTCGGCAAGGTCGTGAAGACGCGCGTCTTCAAGCCGGGCGAACCGATGAAGGTCGTGCCGGGCGAAACGCTCGTCGTCGACTTCGGACAGAACGCCGCCGCCGTGCCGCACTTCAAGATGACGGCCAAGGCGGGCACGACGCTCACCTGCCTGCCGGGCGAAATGCTCAACGACAGCAACGGTGAACGCAGCCGCGGCAACGACGGCCCCGCCGGCTCGCTCTACCGTGCGAACCTCCGCATGCCGGGCGACGGCATGCGCGCGGTCTACACGTGCGCGGACGGCGCCAACGACTACTATCCGCGCTTCACGTTCTTCGGCTACCGCTACATTTCCGTGACGGTGACCGACGAAGTGACGCTCACGGTCGAGAGCGTGCCGGTGACCTCCATCGCCAAGGACATGGAACTCGGCCAGATCGAGACGGGCGTCAAGGACGTCAACCGCCTCATCGCCAACGTCTACTGGGGCCAGCTCTCCAACTACCTCTCCGTGCCGACGGACTGCCCGCAGCGCAACGAGCGTCTGGGCTGGACGGCCGACACGCAGGTGTTCACGGAAGCCGGCTCGTTCAACGCCGACACCTCGCGCTTCTTCCACAAGTGGATGCGCGACATGCGCGACTCGCAGGACGCGCGCGGCGGCTTCCCGGGCGTGGCGCCGCACGCCCAGTACGGCAACGAGCCGATGCGTTTCGGCTGGGCCGACGCGGGCGTCATCGTGCCGTACCAGATCTGGAAACAGTTCGGTGACGTGAAGATCATCGAGGAGAACTGGGCGGCGATGTGCAAGTACGTCGACCGCTGCGCCGAGACGAAGTACGACTTCGAGGCGACGCGCGGCGAGAACGGCGGCTACCAGTGGGCAGACTGGCTCAGCTACGAAGGCGTGCCGGGCAACGAGAAAGCCCAGTACTGGAACTATCTCGGCGCCTGCTACTGGCTCTGGGATGCGCGCCTGATGGTCGAAATGGGCCACGCGGCCGGCAAGGACACGGCGAAGTATGCAAAGCAGGCGGTTGAGGCGAAGGCCTTCATCAAGGCGGCGTTCTTCACGGCCGACGGCACGTTCAAGCTGGCGACGCTCAATCGCATGCAGACGCCGGCGCTCTTCGCGCTCAAGCTCGGTCTCGTGGAAGGGGCGGCCAAGGACCGCATGATCGCGGGTTTGCGCACGAACGTCAAGGATCACGGCGACTGCCTGCAGACGGGCTTCCTCGGCACGTCGATTCTCATGGAGACGCTCTCCGAGAACGGCATGACGGACGTGGCGTACACGCTCCTTCTCCAGCACAAGAACCCGAGCTGGCTCTACTCCGTCGATCAGGGCGCGACCACGATCTGGGAGCGGTGGAACTCGTACCGCAAGGACACGGGCTTCGGCGACGTGGGCATGAACTCGTTCAACCACTATGCCTATGGCGCGGTGCTCTCCTGGATCTACAAGGTCGCGGCCGGCATCGCCGCCGACCCGAAGGCGCCCGGCTTCAAGAACGTCGTGATGGCTCCGCAGCCCGACCGCCGGCTCGGCCACGTCAACGCATCCTACAAGACGCGCTTCGGCGAAGTCAAGAGCGCCTGGCGTTACGAGGGCGACACGTGGGTCTGGGACTTCACGGTGCCGAAGGGTGCGACGGCGTCCGTGACGCTGCCGGGCGAAAAGCAGGCGCGTACGTACGCGCCGGGCACCTATCACGAGACCGTCAAGGGTCTGTAAGGTTTGCGCGTACGCGCAGATTATGGTAGAATAACCAACCGAGGATGGAGGGCCGCTTCGTCCTCGGTGGATTTTTTCACAGCGAATAAGGAGAATCAGATGACTACTATGTCTCGTCGTTCGTTCCTGAAGGCCTCGCTTGCCGCAGGTGCGTTCCCGTTGCTGCCCGTCCATGGCGCGTTCACCGGCGACAAGGTCCGCCTCGCCTGCGTTGGCTGCGGACAGCAGGCGTGGAACGACATCCGCGCCTTCACCGGCTGGAACGACAAGGATCGGACGTTCCACGGCAAGGGCCTCTGCGAAATCGTCGCCCTCTGCGACACCGACATCATCAACGGCAAGCAATGCGCCGCGGCGAAGAAGGTGTTTCCGAAGGCCCGGCAGTTCACCGACTTCCGCAAGATGCTCGACGCGATGGACGGCAAGATCGACGCCGTCGCGGTGATGAACCCCGACTTCTCGCACTTCCCGGCGCTGATGGCCGCGATGAAGCGCGGGCTGGCGGTCTTCACCGAAAAGCCGCTCGCCCATACGTTCGAAGAATGCGAACTCCTGATGGCCGCCGAGAAGAAGTACGGCGTCGTCACGCAGATGGGCAACCAGGGCCACTCCGGCGGCAACTACTATCAGTTCAAGGAGTATGTCGAAAAGGGCGTCATCGACGTGTCCAAGCTGACGCGTCTCTGCGCCCACATGAACAGCGGCCGCCGCTGGCACAAGTGGAACGGAAAGGTCAGCGCGTTCCCGACGGGCGAGAAGATGCCGGAAGGCCTCGACTGGGACACCTGGACCGGTACCGCGCTTCCCCACGACTACTCCAAGGACTACGTACAGGGCGAGTGGCGCAGCTGGTTCGACTTCGGCAACGGCGCGCTCGGCGACTGGGGCGCCCACACGATGGACACGATGCACCGCTTCTTCGAGCTCGGTCTGCCGACGGAAGTCGTCATCAAGGACGTCACGGGCTGGAATCCCTTCGTGTTCCCGATGCAGGATACGCTCAACTTCAAGTTCGCGGCCAAGGGCAAGCGTCCGGCCTGCACGCTTGAATGGTATGAAGGCGTGAAGAATCTGCCGGTGCTGCCGAAGGGCCACAAGAGCGCCGCGTGGGACGACTCGATTCCCGCTTCCGGCGGCGCTTCGGGTTCCGCGAAGTCGAAGTCCCTCAATCCGGGCAAGTTCTTCGAACTCTCGAACGGCGACGTGTGGTTCGGCGGTTCGCATGGCGCGACCCTTGAAAAGGCGGGCGTCGACAAGAAGGATCTGCCGAAGTTCCCGAAGAGCGGCTCCGACCACTACGCAAACTTCCTCCTCGCCGTCATGGGCAAGGAACAGACGCGCAGCCCGTTCTCGGTCTCCGCGCCCCTGAGCGAAGTCTTCTGCCTGGGCTGCATCGCGCAGCGTCTCAATCGCGGCTTCAAGTTCGACCCCGTCAAGAAGGTCGTCGTCGGCGACGACGAGGCCAACGCGCTCCTCAAAGGCTCGAAGGGCACGCCGCGCAAGGGCTGGGAAGGTTTCTACAAGGTCTGAGCTTGACCATGAGAGACGATCTCGACCGGCTTTCGGCGCTGGGACGCACGGTCCGTCCGGAGGGAGGGTACGACCCCTCCCTCCTGGACGCCTTTTCGAACAAGCATCCCGACCGCGACTATTGGGTCGCGTTCACGGCGCCAGAATTCACGACGCTCTGCCCGAAAACCGGGCAGCCCGACTTCGCCACGCTCACCATCCGCTACATTCCGGCGAAGAAGCTCGTGGAGTCGAAGTCCCTCAAGCTCTATCTCTTCGGCTTTCGCAACCACGGCGATTTCCACGAAGACGTCGTGAACGTGGTCTACGACGATCTCGTGAAGCTGCTGAAGCCGAAGTACATGGAAGTCTACGGTAAATTCGCGCCGCGCGGCGGCATCTCGATCGATCCGTTCGTGAACGGCGGTACGGGTGCGCGCTACAAGGCCCTGGCCCGTCAGCGTTTCGCGACCTGGCAGGGCGTGCGCGGCTGAAGCGCGGGCTTCTCCCATTCCAGGCAGGTTGAATGCACAGAGAAGGCAGACCGGTTCGGAAGACGATTCCGCTGAATCTCATCGTCGACACGCGCACGGCGCTGGTCGTCGGCGGCGGACGCGTCGGCTTGCGCAAGACGCGGGGGCTCCTCGAGTCCGGCGCGGCGGTGGAACTGATCTGCCCCGACGCGGTGGACGAACTGAAGTCGCTCGCCGCGTCGGGCGCCATTCAGTGGACGCAGCGCGCATTCCGGGCCGGCGACGTGGCGGGCCATCTGCTCGTCTTCGCGTGTACGGACGACAAGCACGTCAACCGCGCCATTCTGGACGAGGCGCGCCTTTCGTGCGTGCTCTGCTGCTGTGCGGACATGAACTGGAGCGACGGCGACTTCACGACGCCCGCAACCGCGCACGTGGGCGAGATCACGCTGGCTGTGTCGACGAGCGGACAGAGCTGCGCCTCCGCCCGCGATGTCAAGAACGACATCGTCGCGATGCTGCGCGAACGCCGCGATCTCGAACTGCTCGTGCTCGGCACGAGCGACGCGCTGCTGCCGAGCCGCAAGCGCGCGCCTTTCCATTTGCCCGCCGAAGAGCGGGCCGTGCTCGGCGAACTGCTCACGCGCGTGCGGGGCGTGCGCGAGTTTTTCGTTCTCAACACGTGCAACCGCGTGGAGCTCGTCGTCGTCGCCTCGCGCGATCCGCTGGTGGCGTCCGTGCTGCGGCGCCTCACGGGGCTCGACAGGCTGGAGCCGTCCGAGCGGTTTGAGCTGCGCGGCTTTGAGGCGTTCCGCCATCTGACGCGCGTCGCGAGCGGACTCGAATCTTCCCTGCTCGGCGAATTCCACATCGTCTCCCAGCTGAAGGACGCGCTGGCGGAAGCCGAGGCGAACAAGTGGAGCGCCGGTGCGATCCGTTTCACGGGCGCGGAGGTGCTTCGCGTCTCCAAGGCCGTGCGCCATGACGTGGAGGGGCTGCTGCGCGTCGCGGAGATCGACCAGATCGCCGTGCGCTATCTCAGCGTGCACGGCGACGTCGATCCGAAGACGAACGTGCTCGTGATTGGCACGGGCATGGTCGGCCGCGGTGTCGTGGAGGCTTTGCTGAAGCTCGGCTGCCGCGTGACCTGGGCGTACCATGTACACCGGCCCGACCTCTCGCATCCCGCCTTTGCGGGCGACGCGGCGCCGCCGGCGCTGATTCCGCTCACGGCGATTCCGGCCGCGCTCACGACGTCGGACGTCGTCCTCTCGGCGGTCGATTCCTCGAAGCCCGTCGTGACGCGCGAGATGAGCGCGGCGGTGGCGGACCGCAACGTCCTCTTCGTGGATCTGGGCGTGCCGCGCAACATCGACCCGTTCTACGACGATTTCGGCCATGGCGTGACGGTGGCGGACCTTGACGACCTCAAGCTCTGGCACCGCGTCAAGACGGGCACGCTCAACGAGGTGCTTGCGCGGGCGGACGAAGTCATCCGCACCGAATACAAGGCCATGTCCTGATGCGGCAGCAGGCGGTTTTCTTTTAATCCTCTCAAAGAAGGGCGGTGGCAATGAAGTATACGACGTATGTCGGCAGCTATACAGGCGATGCACGCACCGACGGCATCCACATTTTCGAAAGCGATGCCGAGACGGGCGACTTCCGCACGATGCGCGTCATCGACACGCTGCGCAACCCGACCTACATGGCGCTGAACAGGGCCTGCACCCGTCTCTACACGGTGTGCGACTGTCCCGATCTCGCGAAAGGCTGGCTCAGCGGCGGTCTCGCGGCCTTCGCCGTCGAGGGACAGGGCGACCGTCTCGCGCCGATCGACCGCGTGTTGACCGGGTGGGGAACGGCCTGCCACGTGTCGCTCGATCCGGCCGAGCGCGCCGTGGTGTATGCGGACTACGGTTCGGGCACGGCGGGCTATGTCGATCTCAAAGGCGACGGCCTGTTCGATCATGCGTGTGCCGGCCAGCCGGGACGGGTCCTTGCCCCGTACCAGGTGCGCCACGTGGGCGACGGACCCAACAAGCCGCGCCAGGACCGTGCGCATCCGCACTGCGCGGTGGTGACGCCCGACGGCAAGTTCCTGATGATTGTGGACTTGACGCTCGACAAGATCGTCGCCTACGATTTCGCACATCGTGCCGAGATGGGCCTGAAGGAGGTGCCGGCGGCGACGATCGACACGCGCAAGCTGGCTCCGGGGGCGGGTCCGCGCCACATCGTCTTCCATCCGAACGGCCAATTCGCCTACGTCATCTTCGAGCTGCTGAACAAGGCCGCGAGCTTCCGCTACACCGGCGAAGGCTTCGAGTTCGTTGAGATCAAGGAGCTGCTGCCCGACGGCAAGTCGGACTTCAGCAAGGCCGCGGCGATCAAGATTTCAGAAGACGGCACGCAGCTCTTCTGCTCGAACCGCGGACAGGATTCCATCACGGTGTTCAACCTCGATCCCGCGACGGGGCGCATGGAGTTCCTCAACAACGCGCCGCTTGACGGCAAGTTTCCGCGCGACTATGCGTTCATGCCCGGCGGCAAGTTCTGCCTCGTCGGTCTGAAGGAAAGCTGGCGCGTGGCCAGCTATGCCTACGACAAGTCGAAGGGCACGTTCGCGAAGGTTGCGCAGATGGAGGGCGTGTACCGCCCGCTGTTCGTCACGTTCAATCTCAAGTCGGCCCGCTGAGGGAGACTGGTTTCAACACGATTAATCAACCGAATTGACAGGAGGGTGTGAAATGGAAGTGAATCGACGGGGATTTCTGGGCGCTTCGGCGTTGTTTGCGGCGGCGGCGGCGGCGGGGGCCGAAGACGCCGCGAAGCCCGCACGCGTGGCCGCCGAGGCCAAGGACGCGCCGTTCACGGCATCCGAGCCGGTGCTGCAGGCGCCGGGCGAGACGACGATGGGCGTCGTGTGGCGCGTGAACAGGCTCGCGCACGGCGAGGTCGAGGTTTCCGAGACGGCGGATTTCAAGAATCCCGTCCTGTACCGCAGCGGCACGGGGCTGGGGCTCGCGCAGCTCGACGAGGAGGCGCTGCAGGTGCGCCTCACCGGGCTCAAGCCCGCGACGCGCTACTGGTACCGCACGCGTACGACGCCCTATCTCAAGTACAAGAACGCCTACGACCTCAAGGTGGGCAAGCCGGTCTTCGGCAAGATCCATTCCTTCACGACGCTGGGCGTCGCGGCCGCGTCGCATTTCGCCGTGATGAACGACACGCACATGCGCTGGCCCGTTTTCGAGAGGGTGGTGAAGAAGCTCCATGAGCTGAAGCCGTCCGTCGTCCTCTGGAACGGGGACGCGACGAACACGACGGAGACGAAGGCGACGGCGCTCGACGCGTTTGTCACGCCGCCGGTGTCCACGCCGGCGTGGAGTGCGGAGATGCCCGTTCTCTTCAATGACGGCAACCATGATTTCCGCGGACGTTTCATGTCCCGCCTCGGCGAGGTCGTGTTCGATCGTCTGCCGACCGAGCGGGCGCCGGAAGACTGGCCCTTGACGCGCAACTTTGCGGTGCGTGTGGGCGATCTCGCGCTGATCGGCCTCGACACCGGCGAAGACAAGCCCGACGCCCATCCGAAATGGGCGGGCGTCGCGAATTTCTCGCCTGCGCGCAAGGCGCAGGTCGGCTGGTTCGAGCGCCAGTTCGCGCGGCCGGAGATTGCGCAGGCGCCGTTTGTCGTCGCGTTCTGCCACATTCCGATCTACTGCGACAAATCCTACGGGCCCTATCCGCACGACGGCGTCGTCATCGATCCGGACGATTTCGCGCACTGGTCGCGCGAGTGCGGCGAGCTGTGGAGTCCGCTCCTGCAGAAGCATCGCGTGCAGCTCCTCGTCACCGCGCACCAGCACCGCTACCATTTCGACGCGCCGGATGCGACGCGCGCCTGGGCGCAGATCACGGGCGGCGGTTGCTCGCTTCCGGACGGAGACAAGAACCCGGGCGACTTCCCGACCGTCATCGAGGGCCGGGTCGCGAACGGGCTTCTCAAGGTCGTCGTGCACAATCTGCGTACGGGCAAGGTGCAGGCCGAACACACGTTCAAGCCGCGTCGGGCGTAGACGGCGGGCGATCTTCGGCGGTCGGCGTCCAGAGGGGCGCCGGCCACCGGCCGCCTACTCGGCTTCGTCGACGTGGACGGAGGAGATGGCTTCGGGGGGAAGGGGCGGAATGGGCCGTCCCTCCTCGACGTCCTTCGCGTCGTCGTAGACGTCGTCCCAGGTCTGGTAGCGCCATTCAGGATCTTTCACGAGCATGCCCGCGATCAGGCGGACGAAGCCGAGCGAGAGATCCGGCGCATTCACGCGCGGGTCCAGCGCCTGGATCTTCGGGTCCACGTGGGCGCGCAGGATGTCGTCGTTGTCCGAATAGGGGAACAGCATGCGGCCCGTCGTCAGGTGGTAGAGGGTCGCGCCGAGGCAGTAGATGTCCGCCCGGCAGTCGAGTTCGCGGTCGCCGTAGATCTGCTCGGGGCTGATGTAGGCGGGCGTGCCGATGACTTCGTCGGCGGTTTCCTGGCTGCGGATGGCGGCGGTGGACTGGCAGAGGCCGAGGTCCATGACCTTGACGGTGCCGTCGCGGTCGACCATGATGTTCTCGGGCTTCAGATCGCAGTGGACGGTCTGGAAGAGATCCCAGGCGTATTTCATCGCATCCGCGACGGATTCGCAGATGATGATGCCGTCCGCTTCGGAGATGCGTGACTTGCGGTTCATCAGGGAGCCGAAGGTATAGCCGTCGACGTAGTCCATGATGAGATAGTAGCGGCCGTCCACGCAGTCCGCGCCGTAGCCCTGTACGATGCCCTGGTGGTGGAGGTCCGTCATTGTGCGGACCTCCGACATGAACTGGCGGATGTCCTGCGCGGAGGAGGTAAACCGTTCGTCGAGCACCTTGACCGCCACATAGCGCTTGAGCTCCTTGTGCCAGGCGCGCCAGACGACGGCCATGCCGCCGCGGCCGGCGATGGCGTCGAAGCGGAGGAAGGGGAGATTCGGCGGCGTCTCGAGGGAGACGGGCCGGATCTTCTTCATCACGCGCGTCTGCTGGACGTCGTCCGGACTCGGGTCGACAGGATGCGCGACGTCGATTGGCGCCGCGGAAATCTCGATAGTCGGTTTCAGCGTCGTACGGCGCCGCTTGGCGAACCGGTAGCGGCGATGGGGAACTGCGGTCGGTTCGGCCGGCTCGGGCGACTTGTTCTCGTTCCCGTTTTCAGGTGCTGCCGCCATTACCGCTTCTCCTTTTTCGGCACGCCGCCGTCCCCTTTGCATTTACGGCAGAGAACACCGCCCCTGCCGGCGCAGTCGGGGCAGACGATGCGTCCGATGCCCGAACAGGTGCCGCAGGGCGTCACGAGCATCTTCGAATGCTTCATCGCGGAACGCATGCCGGTCGTCGTCGACTTCTGGGTGACGATCCAGCCCGGTTTGCCGTCCTTGCCGGCACCGCCCGACTGGCATTTGGCGCAGGTCAGGTAGCCCGAGCCCTTGCACTTGCGGCAGGCGGTCACGCCGGCCCAGCGGCAGTCGGGGCAGGGGTCGAGGTCGGCCGCGTCCGCCGGCGGCTTCACGGTGAGACGATAGGTCTCATGGAAACCGAGGCCGTCGCAGAGAGGGCACGTCTTGTACTTCACGTCGAAGCGGTGCGTCGTGAAGGGGCGGCCCGGCGTCACGCCGATCTCGCCGTCATACTGGCCGAGGTTCGGCGGGGTCAGCGAGAGCGACTTCTTGCCATGGCAGGCCGGACAGACGGTCTTCTGGATGACCGGCTCGGCGCGAACCGGCAGAACCAGCGTGGCGAGGGCGGCGAGGATGGCGGCGAATGGCAGGCGGATGCGGTTCATGGAACGTCAACTCCTTCGTTTTTATATTCGTCAAGTTTCCGGTAAAGCGTGCGGCGGGCGATGCCCAGACGGCGGGCGGCTTCGGACCGGTTGCCGTTGCATTCCTGCAGCACGGCGAGGATCTGGGCCTTTTCGTTTTCCATCAGGGTGACGGCCGCGGAGAGTTTCGTCGATGCGGCGGCGGGGGCTTGAAGTTCCTCGGGCACGTCGGCGACGTCGAGCGTCGTGTCGGCGACGGCGAGCACGACCATCTTCTCGATCGTGTTGCGCAGTTCGCGCACGTTGCCGGGCCAGTCGTAGGCCTCGAGCAGCTTCATCGCGGCGGGAGTGATGCCGTTGATGGCGCGTCCGTTCTTTTCCGAGAGTTCGCGGATGAACTTCGCGGCGAGCAGGGGAATGTCTTCGCGGCGGTCCTTCAAGGCGGGCAGATAGATGTCCACCACGTTCAGACGGTAGAAGAGGTCTTCGCGGAAGAGTCCCTTTTCGACCAGCGCCTTCAAGTCGCGGTTGGTCGCCGCCACGACGCGGATGTCCACGTCGACCGTCTTCGAGCCGCCCACGCGCATGAAGCTGCGGTTTTCCAGGACGCGCAGCAGCTTGACCTGCATCGGCATCGGCAGTTCGCCGATTTCGTCGAGGAAGATCGTGCCGTGGTTGGCCGCCTCAAAGGCGCCGATGTGCTGGCTGATCGCGCCGGAGAACGATCCCTTCTCATGGCCGAAGAGTTCGCTTTCGATGAGATTCTCGGCAATGGCGCCGCAGTTGACGGCGATGAAGGGGCCTTTGCTGCGGGGTGAAAGATTGTGAAGGGCGTGGGCGACGAGATCCTTGCCCGTGCCGTTGGGGCCCTGGAGGAGAACCGTGGCGGACGAGGGGGCGGCGCGGCGGACCTTGTCGAAGACGCGTTTCATCGCGACGGAGGAGCCGATCATGTTCTCAAGGCCGAACTTTTCGTCGAGTTGGCGGCGCAGCAGGTCGACCTCGTTTTCGAGGGCGCCGGTCTTGAGGGTCTTGGCGACGCGCAGGTCCAGCTGGTCGAGGTCCACGGGCTTCATGATGAAATCCTCGGCGCCGTCCTTCATGGCGGCGACGGCCTGGTCCACCGTGCCGAACGCCGTGAGGAGGATGCAGAGCAGACGCGGGTGCTTCGCCTTGGCGGCCTTCAGCAGCTGGAGTCCGTCGGCGCCGGGCATGCGCACGTCGGAGAGCATCAGGGCGATGTCGGGCTCCGCGTCGAGCGCCTTCATGGCCTGCTCGGCGTCCGGCGCCGTCGTCACCCGGTAGTCCGCGCCCAGCGCGCGCGCCATCAGGTCGCGCGTGTCTTTCTCGTCGTCGACAATGAGGATATGTTGTTTCATGTCAGTCTTCTCACGCGTTTTTCGAGGCGGGGGATGTGGACCGTGAACTTCGTGCCGGCGCCTTCCTTCGATTCGACGTCGATTTCGCCGCCGTGGGCGCGTACGATGCGGCGGGAGAGCATGAGCCCGAGGCCGGTTCCCTTTGGCTTCGTGGTGCGGTAGGGCTCGAAGAGGGCCGCGAGGGCGGAGGGCGCCATGCCGCCGCCGGTGTCGCGGAAGGAGGCGGTCACGTCGTCGTCGTTCGCGTCGAGGGCCAGCGCCAGCTCGCCGCCGTCCTTCATCGCCTCGAGGGCGTTCTTGGCGAGGTTGAAGAAGACCTGTTCCATCTGCGCGCGGTCGAGGGCGACCGGCGGCAGGGCGGGCGGCAGGTCGAGCGTCACGCGGATGCGGCGGTCCTCGATCTGCGGCTTGAGGGTGGCGAGCGTGTCGCGCAGGGGATCCGCCAGCGAACCGGGCATGAGATTCGGGCGCACGGGGCGCATCGCCTCGAGAAAGCCGCGGTTGATGTCCGCAATCCGCTTGATCTCGTTCTGCGCCGCGGCGACGTCGGCCAGCAGGCGCTCGCGGCGTTCGGGGTCGGCCTCGCGGCGGAATTCGCGCGCCATCAGCTGGAGGTTGAGCGAGAGGGCGTTGAGCGGGTTGCCGATTTCATGGGCGAGTCCCGCGGCGAGGTCCTGAAGGGCGCTCGTGCGCTCGTTCTCGCGCGCGTCCTCCGCCTGCGCGTGTTCGCGCGTGACGTCGCGGATGATGACGACCACCGCGTCGTTGTTGGGCAGCGAGCCGAGTTCGAGGATGCGATGTTCGGGATAGGCCAGTTCGATTTCGCAGGAGGCCGTGCGGCTCCACCCGTCGCCCTCGGTCGAGGGGTTGAGCAGATGGTCCCAGTCCCAGCCCGGCACGACGTCGCGGATCTGCTTGCCGCGCTCCTGCGAGAAGGGACAAGCCGCGAGGCGCTCCGCGCGTGCGTTCGAATAAAGGATCTTGCCGTCGCTGCCGATGACGAGGATGCCTTCGGAAAGGGCGTTGAAAACCGATTCGAGGAAACCGATTTCGTCCGCCAGCGCCACGAATTGCTGACGGCGGTCCTCCGCGTCGAGCTTCTCGATGCGGTCCGCGACCTTCTTAAAGAATTTTTTGGTATGTGCCATTTGGTCCCAGTGAAACGATTTGGCACAAATTGTATCAGATTGCCGTGGCCGTGTCAAGAGTCCGATGATCGTAGTAGGGTCAGCCCCTTCCATATAACCTTTACAGTATATGTTTGACAGTCGGAGCTGATAGACTTTACGGGACATGATGGGGCCGTGTGGATGGATGATGTAATGCCGAGAGGCACTCTAAGAAGCAAAATGAATAGACGGATAACGGTGATTGTCTGTGGGACTGTGCTGCTGACTGCGGCGGCGGTCGTTGCCGCATTGCGCAGCCGCCGACGGCCCTGCGTTGGGGCATGAATGTTGCCAGTGTGGAAGGGTTGCCAATTCCAATGTTGCCAATTTCAATTGGGTATTGGCCACTGGAATTGGATACTGGCAACAATGGCAACATTTCTGCGGCCTGTCCTCCTCCGGCCCGTTCCTCGCCGTCCGGCCACGCGGCATCTGAAATTTGGTCGCTGTCGTCCCATTATCGACGTTCAGAGCGTCTCGTTCACCTGCGCGACATCGCAGATGAAGTTGAGCGACTCGGTCTTCGCGACCTGGCAGTAGAGCATCGCCGTGACGTGGCTCTTCGGCGAGAACGCGCGGCTGACGACCTTGTGTTCCGCCGCCGTCTGGGCGACGGGGCGCATCTACGCAATTCACCGGCACCTTCGACGCACTACCACGCCATCTGCTCCGCCATGAGATTTCATACTCACCGTAATCTCATTTTCAGTTTGCCTTCCGCCTTCCCCTGCGGTATCATCCCGCCATGCAGCGGAAATCAGGCATTTCAAGGTCGCCGGTGCCGGAGCTGGCGGTGGTGCGGGCGAGGGCCGTGTGGCTGGAGGTTGTGAAAGGCGTGGGGGGAGTGCGACTGCGCTCATGGAGCGGCTGGATGCGCTGACGGACCCGGAGCGGGTGGAGGACGTCAACATGCTCGCGGGGGTGACGGGCGAAGTACGAGAATGAGATTTCGGAGCGTATGAAATCGCGGTAGTGGCGGCACGTCTTCCTCCAGCCCGATCCCCGCCTTCCTCCGCGACCTGCTCCTTCTCGCCCCCTCACCCTGGCTCGCCGCATCGACGCCATCTGGGGGCTTGAAACCTCTTGGACGTTATGATAGAATATTGGCGTTTTCACTTTAACTTCAAAAAAGGAAAAACATGAAAAAGCTGATGATCGCTGCTGCGTTCTTCGCGGCTGGTACTGTGTTTGCGGCGGAGGCCGAAAAGGCCGAAGCGCCCGCTCCCCAGAAGGAAGTGCCCCAGATTGAAGAAAGCGACGACCCCATCGTGTGGGGCTTCGGCAACTACGGCATCTATTCCGGCTATCAGCTCTACGGTTCGCTCGTGAACTCGCAGCCGACGATGCAGGGCTATCTCGAAGCCAACGTCAATCTCATCGACAATCTCTCGCTCGGCATCGGCTGCTGGTCGAACACGGATCTCACCGACAAGCGTCGCAGTTCGCTCGGCAAGGCGTTCAACGAGTACGATCCCAACCTCCACTTCGACTACAAGTTCTACTTTGACGACGACGAGAAGTGGGCGCTTGCCTACCGCACGACGTTCGTGTGGTACTACTATCCCCACCGCCGCCATGACCATCTGTGGGGGTCGATCCACACGACGATGGACTGGAACCACTACTTCGAGCTCCAGAACCCGTACCTGACGCCGTTCATCAACGTCGTGCACGAGTACCACGAGAGCGACGGAAACCTCCTCCAGTTCGGTGTGAAGCGCACGCTCGCGTTCGCCGACCGCCAGGACTTCCTGAAGAACCTCACGATCACGCCGAGCGCGACGTTCGTGTGGCGCAACCGCAACTACGGCTGGTGCTTCCCCAACTTCGGCTACACGCCCGAGGGCGAGAAGATCAACTCCTGCCTCGCGACGATGGTGCTCGAGCTCGACTTCGACTATCAGATCTCCGACCACTTCGGCTTCTTCGCGAAGGTGGCGTCCTGCACGACGCTTGACGGCGACATGCGCGATGCGGCCGACTACGCGAGCGGCCCGGCCTACGGCAAGTACAAGGACTTCGCCTGGGGCGGTCTCGGCATCACGGTCAAATTCTAAACGGAAGCTGCGCGTGAAGCGTTGAAGATCAAATCGGACGAGAGGCGGAAGGGCGATGCCCGTTCCGCCTCTTGTCTGCTATTTGGAGGGATTCGGAAAATGACGACCGTACTCAACCATCCGCTTGTCGACCACCGCATGACGCTCATGCGCGACCAGTCCACGCCGCCGAAGCTGTTTCGCGAGCTCGTGAGCGAAATCACCCAGTTCCTCGCGTTCGAGGCGTTGAAGGATCTCAGGACGAAGCCGGTCGAGATTCAGACGCCCGTGGCGAAGACCATCGGCCGGAAGATCGACGAGAAGATCGTGCTCGTGCCGATTCTCCGTGCCGGCATGGGCATGCTCGACGCGATGCTCCATGTGCTGCCCTATGCCAAGGTGGGCGTTCTGGGCATGCAGCGCAACGAAGAGACGGCCGAGCCGATTCCCTATTACGCGAAGGTGCCGCCGGCGAAGGGCGGCGAATTCGCCATCGTGATCGATCCGATGTTCGCCACGGGCGGCAGCGCGGTCGACGCCGTGACGCAGCTCAAGAAGCTCGGCTACGAGAAGATCATCTTCCTCAATCTCGTGTCGGCGCCGGAAGGCATTGCCAACTTCGAGAAGAACCATCCCGACGTGCCGGTGTACACGGCGGCGAAGGACGAGCGTCTCAACAGCCACTACTACATCGTGCCCGGGCTGGGCGACGCGGGCGACCGCATTTTCGGAACGCTCTGACGATGAAACGGCTCCTTTCGGTCTTCGTGCTGGCGGCGGCGCTCGGCGGCTGTTCGGATTCGACGTCCGAGCCGGCGGCGCCGGAGGTTTCGACGAAGGTGGACGCGACGCGTCCGCTCGTCTTCCTCACCCATCCGACGGAGCCGCCGTGCTCCTACCTCGACGGCACGGGCGCGTTCGCCGGCACGAACGTCGAACTCGCGCGCAAGATCGCCGCGGCGATGGGCGCCGAGCTCAAGATCGAGGGCGTCGAATTCGACACGATCATCCCGCGCCTGAAGGCGGGAACGGCCGATTTCGGCATTGCGACCATCACGATTACCGAGGCCCGCAAGAGGGACGTCTTCTTCTCCGACCCCTACGAAACGGGCGGCGTGTGCTTCCTGTACCGGACGGACGGCGTGAAGCCGCGCATGTCCCAGCTCGCCTCGCAGCGCATCGGCGTCGAGACCGGCACGCTCGAGGACATCTACCTCTGCCGCCACGGGTGCGACCCCATCCGCTTCGCCAGCATGAACGACGCCGTCGACGCGCTGTCGTCCAACAAGGTCGACGCCGTGTTCTTCGACGCGATTCCGCTGCGCCATCGTGCGCAGACGTCGGGCGGACGTTTCGTCACGACGCCGCTTGAAACCCGCGAGCACTACGGCGTGGCGGTTTCCAAGCATCGTCCCGACGTACTGGCCGCCGCCAACAAGGTGATTGCCGAGGGGAGGGCGAAATGACCGACGTCGGCAATCTGCGTCTCAAGCTGGTCGGCAGCGTGCTGCTGGCCTTCGCGGCCTCGATGTTCGTCACCTGGCTGTTGCAGGACTATCTGGCGCGGCGCGAGGCCGACAAGCTGATCGAAAACGCCTTTCAGGACGTCTCCGAATCCATCGTCTCCCGCGTCAACGCCCGTCTGGTCCGCCAGGCGATGGCGGCGCGCGAGCGGTTCGACGAGGGCTATCCGACGGATACGGAGTCGCTCATTTCGCTCGCCCATGAGCTGCAGGTGACGGAAATCAGCCTGGTCGACGGGAAGGGCGACATCGTCAAGTCCTCCGTGCCGGAGTATCTGGCGCACGACGGCCAGCCGGCGTTCAATTTTGCGGCGGCGGGCGGGCAGGCCGCCGACATGATGCGGCTCATCGACGGCCTCGATACGGAATACTGCCAGCCGTACCGGCAGAACTCCGCCAACGGATCCTGGCGCAAGTACGTGGGCGTGTGGCGTCCGAAGGGCGGTTTCGTGGAAATCGGCTGCGACGGCGAGTCGTTGCGCAACCTCTCGCGCACGTCGCTCACGGGCATCACGGCACACTGGCATGTGTCCGGCGTGGGCGGCGTCGTCATCACGACGCGCGAGGGACTCGTCATCTCCGATCTCGCGGAGAACGGTCGCGAGGGTACGCATTGGAAGGACCCCGACCCTTCCTTCTACTGGCAGAAGCGCGACATCGACGGCTTCCCCGTCTACGTGATGATTCCGCGTTCCGCCGCCGCCGTCACGCGCAACGTGCTTGTGGGTTCGACGGCGATTCTGAACGCCGTGGCGTTGACTTTCGTGGCGATCTTCGTGGCGATCGTGATCTCCGGCTTCGTGCGGAGGCAGGAGCGCGAGCAGGCCGAGCGCGAACGGCGGATGGCGCAGGAACGCGCGGAGAAGGAGCTGCAGATGGCGCAGGACATCCAGTTCTCCGCGATGCCGGGCGTCTTCCCGCCATTCCCGAACGAGACGGCGTTCGACATCTACGCCGACATGAAGACCGCAAAGGTCGTCGGCGGCGACTTCTACGACTTCTACTTCACCGGGCCGCGAAAGCTGGCCTTCCTGATTGCGGACGTCAGCGGCAAGGGCATTCCCGCCGCGATGTTCATGATGCGGGCGAAGACGCTCCTGAAGGGCACGGCCCAGACGGGAAAGCCGCTTCATCAGGTCGTGACCGAGACGAACGACGCGCTCTGCGAGGGCAACGAGACGAACATGTTCGTCACGGCCTGGATCGGCGAACTCAATCTCGATACCGGCGTTGTGACCTATGTCAACGCGGGCCACAACCCGCCGGTGGTGCGGAGGGGCGACGAGGTCGCCTATCTGCGCGACAGCCCCGGCCTCGTGCTGGGCGCCATGGCGGGCGTTCCCTACCGGAGCCGGGACATCCGGCTGGGCGCAGGAGACGCCATCTACCTCTATACGGACGGCATCACCGAACAGCCCGACCCGTCGGGCGAGCTGTTCGGCGAGACGCGTCTTGTCGACGTGCTCAAGTCGTCGCGCTACCATCAGAAGGAAGTGCTCGAACAGGTGCTGGCGGCGGTCAAACGGCATGCCGGCGAGATTGAACAGGCGGACGACTGCACGCAGCTCGTCCTCCGCTATCGGGGCTCCTCCCGTGTCGTCGAGTATTCGTATCGGCCGACGATGGAAGACCTCGCCCAGGCGACGGCCGACCTCGAGGCCGCGCTCGAGCCCGTGCCGATGGCGCAGCAGATGAAGCTGATGGTCGCGGCGGACGAGATTTTCGCGAACATCGTGCGGTATTCGGGGGCGACGAGCTGGACGCTCCGCGTCGTGTTCACGGCGTGTCCCGACAGCGTGCGCCTCGTGCTGACGGACGACGGCAAGCCCTTCGATCCGCTCGCCGCGCGCGATCCGGATACGACGTTGTCCGCCGAGAACCGCACCCTCGGCGGCATGGGCATCTTCATCGTGAAGAAGACGATGTCGCCGGTCATGTACAGCCGCAAGGACGGACGCAACGTGCTGACGATGGGGCTGACCTATGGCAGTTGAGAGTTGTGAGTTGTGAGTTGTGAGTTGAGAGTTGTGAGTTAACAAGGAGTTCGGAATGGAGATTGCGAAAAAGACGGAAGACGGCAAGCTGGTGATTGCGGTGACGGGGCGTGTCGACACGACGACGGCGCCGGAACTCGACGCGGGTCTGCAGCTGGTCGGCAACGAGACGCTCACGCTGGACCTTTCGGGCGTGCCGTACATGAGTTCGGCGGGCCTTCGCTGTCTGCTGTCCGCCCAGAAAAAGATGATGGCGGGCGGCGGCTCGATGACCGTCGTCGGCCTCCAGCCGACGGTGAAGGAAGTGCTGGACATCACGGGCTTCAGCAGCATTCTGACAATCGCCTAGGCGAGTCGGGAGCTGAAAGATTTTCGGAACGCGTGTTGAAAAAGCGGTTTTAACCCCTCTACTTATCTATACTTAAGAAAGGAACGGATGCCATGGCTACGGAAGACATCAAGATGGAAGACATCAAGGCGTCGATCGCGAAGTTGGAGAAGTACATCCTTGCGGACGGGAAGGTCGATCGCGCGGAAGCGCAGATTCTGCTTTCCTTCGCGAAAGCGCGGGCGAAGGACAACGTGGAGATGGCGGAGTTCGCCCTCGTGCTGGAAGGCGCGCTTGCGGACGAGGTCATCACGCACGAGGAGTCGGTGCGCCTGGGCGCCCACCTGAAGTGGTTGATGCGCGAGGTCAAGACGGAGGAGTCCGACACCGGCTTCCTCGGACGCATCTTCAAGCTCAAGCGCAACCGTACCACGGCCAAGACGGAAGTCGTCGCCGGCATCACGACGTTCATGACGATGGCCTACATCCTCGCCGTGAACCCGAACATCCTGTCGACCGCGGGCATCCCGCGCGGCGGCGTGTTCCTCGCGACGACGATCGCCGCCGTCGTCGGCACGCTGCTCATGGCCTTCATGTCGAACTATCCGTTCGTGCTCGCGCCGGGCATGGGCCTCAACGCGTTCCTCACGTACGGCGTCGTGCTGGGCATGGGGTATAGCTGGCAGTTCGCGCTTTTGGCGGTGTTCGTCGAAGGTCTCCTGTTCCTCGCGCTCTCGCTGACGCCCGTGCGCGAAGGCATCTTCAACGCCATTCCGTTCTCGCTGAAGAAGGCGGTCGCGGCCGGCATCGGCCTGTTCATCTGCTTCATCGCGTTGCAGACGGCCGGCGTCATCGTCAACAACGAGGCGACGCTCGTGGCCCTTGTGTCCTTCAAGAACGTGAACTTCCACACGGCCGGCATCAGCGCGCTTCTTGCGCTCGCCGGGACGCTGCTGACGGGCTTCATGCTCGTCAAGCGCGTGAAGGGCGCCATCCTCGTCGGCATCCTCGCGACCTGGTGTGCGGGCATGCTCTGCCAGTGCACGGGCATCTACATTCCGGATCCGGCGGCGAAGGCGTTCTCGCTCTACCCGAACTTCTCGTTCGAGGGCATCGCCCAGAACTTCAGGGAATTCGGCCAGACGGTCGGCGCGCTCTTCAACCCCGCGAGCTGGACGCACACCGTGAAGGGCGCGGACGGCGCGGCGGCCGTGGCCGGTTCGGGCTGGTCGCTCGTGAAGTCGCTCGACTTCTTCGTCGTCATGTTCGCGTTCTTCTTCGTGGACCTCTTCGACACGCTCGGCACGCTCATCGGCGTCTCGATGAAGGGCGGTTTCCTCGACAAGGAAGGCAAGCTGCCGCGCATCTCCGGCGCGCTCTGCGCCGACTCGATCGCGACCTCCGTCGGCGCGATGCTCGGCACCTCCACGACGACGACCTATGTCGAATCCGCCTCCGGCGTCGTGGCCGGCGGCAAGACCGGCCTCACGGGCGTCGTCGCCGCGGCGTTCTTCGCCCTTGCAATCCTCTTCGCGCCCGTGTTCCTCGCCATCCCCGCGTTCGCGACCGCGCCCGCGCTCATCATCGTGGGCTACATGATGCTCTCCTCCTGCACGGACATCGACTTCTCCGATGCGGGCGAAGCCGTGCCGGCGTTCCTCGCGATCGTCGCGATGCCGTTCGCCTATTCGATCTCCGACGGCATCATGTTCGGCGTGATTTCCTATACGGCGATCAACGCGCTTTCCGGCCACTTCAAACGCATCCACTGGATCATGTACGTCCTCACGGCGCTCTTTGTGGCGAAGTATGCGCTGATGTAAGCCGGGGAAAGCCGACGGACCCCCGAAGGAAAGGGCAGCGTCATGAACGCACGCGAGAAGAAGGCTTTCCTGCAGATTCTGCAGGGCCTGAAGGATTTCGTGCTGGCGGACGGCACGGTCGATCTGGATGAAACCGCTGCGATGCTCGGCCTTGCGGACCTCTGCCAGCAGGCTCTGTTCGCCGACGGCAAGATCGACCTCCCGAAGACGGCCGCGCTGCTGCGTCTGGTGAAGCCCTATTCCCTCCGGGGCAACCCGGAGGCCCGCCGCCTCGAGCAGCGTCTCGTCGCCGCCCGGGCCGATGGCGAGATTTCGGACGCGGAATCGGCTGAAATCTTCGCGCTGCTGGCGGAAATCCGCCGCGGCAAGCTGTCTCTCGCCGAGTACGTGCGCGAGATCCCCGACTTCCCGAAGCCCGGCATCCTCTTCCGCGACGTGACCGGCATCTTCGACAACGCCGAAGGATTCAACCTGTGCCTCGAGATGTCCGTCCGCGAGCTCGAACAGGTGGACTTCGACGTGGTCGTCGCCCCCGAGTCGCGCGGCTTCATCTTCGGGGCGGCGCTCGCGGCCCACTTCGGCAAGGCCTTCGTGCCCGTGCGCAAGCCCGGCAAGCTGCCGCGCGCTACGATCCACGAGGACTATGCGCTTGAATACGGCACGGCGACGCTCCACATGCACAAGGACGCGCTCTACGTCGGCGAAAGGGCGGTCATCGTCGACGACCTGCTCGCGACGGGCGGCACGGTGCTCGCCTGTGCGCGTCTCGTCGAGCGTCTCGGCGGCCGCGTCGTGAAGATGCTCTTCCCGATCGAGCTCGCGGGGTTCCAGGCCCGTACGGGCGTCTTGGCCCCCTATTCCGTCTCTTCCCTCATCCAATATCCCGACAAATAACCAGGAGTCACGTCATGTCCCTCTCCTCCCAGGAGCTGCAGGCCGCGGGCCAGTTGCTGCGCGCCGCCGAAAAGTTCACCTACGCCGACGGCAAGGCCGACCTTGCCGAGACGAAGGCCCTGCTGGGCCTCGTCAGGCCGCTCGCGGCCAAGGGCCAGGATCCCGACCTCGCCGCGTTCGCCCATCTCCTTGCCGACGTCGCCGAAGATGGCGTCGTGACGGCTGAGGAATCCGTCGCCATCGCCGCGGCGATCCAGACGCTCAAGGCGAAGTATGCCGACGCCGGCGCCATCTACGACGCCCGCACGCTCGGCCTGCCGAAGATGGGCCTGCTCGGCGTGCAGCATCTCTTCGCCATGTTCGGCGCGACGGTGCTTGTGCCGCTGCTGACGGGCCTGAGCGTCTCCGCGACGCTGCTCTTCGCCGGTCTCGGCACGCTGCTCTTCCATTTCCTCACGAAGCGCATCGTGCCGGCGTTCCTCGGTTCGAGCTTCGCGTTCCTCGCCGGCTACTTCGCGCTCACGGGCCTGGAGGGCAAGCCGGGCTGGGAAGGGCTGGCGAAGACCGATCTCCTCGCGTACGCCTCGGTGGGCGTGTGCGTGGCCGCGCTGGTCTATGTGGTCGTCTCGGGCTTCGTGAAGGCCTTCGGCGTGAAGACGGTGATGAAGTTCTTCCCGCCGGTCGTGACGGGCCCGATCATCATCGGCATCGGTCTCGTGCTGTCGCCGGTCGCGGTGAACAGCGCCTCGTCGTGCTGGCCGGTGGCGCTCGTCGGCATCCTGGCGGTGATACTCGCCTCCGTGTTCGGCAAGGGCATGGTGAAGATCATCCCGATCCTCATCGGCGTCGTCGCCTCGTATCTGACCGCCGTCGTGCTTGGCAACTGGTGCGGCGTACCGTCCGCCGCCGTCGACTTCTCGAAGATCGGCGCTGCGCCGTGGATCGGCCTGCCGTTCCATTGGAACGAGACGGTGTTCCCCGTCCTCGCCCACGCAGGCGACAATGCGGACCGTATCCTCTCGTCGATCCTGACCGTGACGCCGCTCTGCGCCGCGACGTTGATGGAGCACGTCGGCGACGTGTCCGCCATCTCCTCGACGGTCAACCGTAATTTCTTCGCGGATCCGGGTCTGCACCGTACGATGCTCGGCGACGGCGCCGCGACGTTCCTGGCTGCGGTCTTCGGCGCCCCGGCCAATACGACCTACGGCGAGAACACGGGCGTGCTGTCCCTCTCGAAGGTCTACGATCCGCGCGTGATCCGCATCGCGGCGGTGCTGGCGATCCTGCTCGCGTTCTGTCCGAAGTTCGCGGCGGTGATCACGACCCTCCCGGCGGCGACCGTGGGCGGCGTATCCTTCATCCTCTACGGCATGATCTCCGCCGTGGGCGTGCGCAACCTCGTCGAGCACCAGGTGGACTTCTCGAAACCGCGCAACATGCTCATCTGCGCCGTGTCGATCGTCTGCACGCTCGGCATCAGCTTCTCGAACGCAAAGGCGATCGCCTTCCACCTCGGTTCGGCGACGATCTCGCTCTCCGGTCTTGCGGTGGGCGCCCTGATGGGCATCGTCCTGAATGCGGTCCTTCCGGGCAAGGACTATGCCTTCTCGGAGACGGAGCCCGGCATCAAGGACGCCGACCGCTGGGGTGGTCCGAAGGACTAGGCGCATCGACCTCATTTGCGGTTTGTCTCGTCAGCGGGTTTATGGTAAAATAATGGGTCATTGATTGTCCAAGGAGAAATTTCATGCTGACACGAGAAGAGAAAGGCCGCGAGTTCTGGATGCTGACGAAGGGCATCCTCCAGGACGAGAAGGTCGATGTGGACGAGGCGCGGATCCTCAAGCGCTGGCTTGAAGAGCATGGCGACGGCGTCGATTTCTCCTATTTGCTGGGAAAGATCGACAAGGTTCTGGCGGATGGCTGGATTGATCGATTCGAATCGAGGGAGCTGATCGTCGCCATCGGCGAGGTTCTGCGCATCCTCCGCACGCCGCAGGCCTAATGCCCGTGAAACGCTATTTCGGCATCGAGAAATTCAAGGGACTCCTCCTCGCGGCGAGTTTCGCGACGGTCGTCGAGTTTCTGATGGGGGTTTCCGACTCGGCGGTCGCCGGCAATCTGCTGGGCGAACAGGCCCTGGCCGGCATCAATCTGCTGTCGTCGGTGATGGGCGTCGTGACGTTCTTCGCCAGCCTGATCGGCGTCGGCATGGGCGTCAACTACGCGCTCGAATCGGGGCGGTGCGCGCCGGACCGGGCGCGGCAGATTTTCACGCAGGGGCTGTGGACCGCCCTCGGGGTCGGTCTGATGCTCGTCACGGCGCTGATCTTCCTCCGCGAGCCGTTCCTGGCGTTCATGTCCCCCTCGCCCGAAATCGCCGAATATGCGCGGCGCTACTGGAGGTTTTTCGTCCCCTCGGCGCTGCTGGAGCCGTGTGTGATTCTGCTGGTGAACGTGGCGATGGCGGACGGCAACTCGTGCCTCTGCTTCATCAGCTACGCCGCCCAGCTCGTCGTCAACCTGGCCGTGTCGTTGCTGGCGATCCGTGATCTGGGGGTTGCGGGGTGCGCGCTGGGCACGATTGTCGCCAACGTCGTCGCGGCGGGCGTGCTGTCGACGCATTTTCTCTCGAAGGCCAATTCCTTCGCCCTTGTGCGCCATTTCAGTCTGAAGGACACAGGACGAATCGTGTCGTCCTCCTTTGGCGACGCCAGTTCCTTCCTCTGTTCGGCGGCGCTCTTCTTCTTCCTGAACAAGTTCGTCATCTCCCGCTACGGCAGCGGAATGCTGCCCGTGCTGGCGACGGTGATCGTCACGATCGGCCTCCTGGAGATCTTCAACGGCGTGGGCAACGCGCTGGCGCCGATCGTCACCGTCTATTCGGGGGAGCGGAACTATCCGGCCATCCGCCTGATGATGCGCATGGGCACGAAGCTGGCCCTGCTGGAAGGGGCTGCGCTGTCGGCGCTGCTGCTGGCCTTCCCCGGCCTCGTCGTGCGCCTGGTGGGCATCGACGATCCGGCGCTGGCCGGCGACGCGCACGCGGCCGTGCGGTTCGTCGCCGCGGGACTTGTGGCCTATTCGCTTGCCTACCTCTACAATTCCTACTATGTCTTCGTCGGCCATGAAGGACTGTCCGTCGCGGTGACGGTTCTGAACGGTTTCGTCGTGCCGGTGGGTCTCGTGCTGCTCTGCGGCGGAAGGGGGGCGTATGGACTGTGGGCCGCGCTGGCGGCGGCGCCGGTGGCGGCGCTCGTCCTTTTCGGGGCCTTCCTCCTCCTCCGCCATGGCGCCGCCCGGTTCCCGCTGCTGCTGCCGCGGGACCGCGACGCGAAGATCTCGATGGTCGACCTCGCGCTGAACGACGAGGAGATCGTCCGGGCGTCCGAACAGGTCGGCGAGGTGCTGAAGGCCGCCGGCGTCAAGCCGACCGTCGCGATGCGCGCGTCGTTGATGACCGAAGAGGTGTTCATGGCGGTCAAGGACCGCAACGGCGCGCGGCGCGTGCTGGGCGAAGTCACGCTCGACCTCAACGACGGCGTGCAGCTCACGCTGCGGGACGATGGCGAAATCTTCGACATCACGGATGCGGATCAGAAAATTTCGTCGTTGCGGACCTACCTGGTCGCCTCCGTGATGGAGACGCAGGCCGGCCGCATGAACATCGTCACGACGGGATTCAATCGCAACGTGTTCAGATTCTAAGGAGAAATGCAAGATGGCGTTCCTTTTGAAAAGATGTGGCTGGATGGCCGCGGCGGCGCTGGCGGCGGCGCCGTGCGTCGAGGCCGGTCCGATGAAATGGCAGATCACGGGCATGGACGGGTTTGCCTTGCGCTATCGCCTGGCGCAGCAGGTCGAGGCCGTGAAAGCCGCGTCGGGCGTGGCGCAGCATGCCGAATCCATCTGGTCGATGACCGGGCTGCCCGACACGGCGGATTCCGTCATGAAGTGGGAAATCTGGAGCTATCTCCAGTTCTGGCTGGTGCGCAACGGCAAGGCCGAAGAAGAGGGGAAGATCACGCCTTCCTACCGCGATTTGATCATGTGCGGCTACATTTCGGTCAATCAGATCGAAATGCCCGAACTTGTCGGCAACGCCGAATTCTGAGGAGAGAGAGATGAAGAAGAAATATTACGACGACGAAGACGACGGTTTTGCCGAAATCGACCATCCTCAGCGGATGTTCCTGTCGAACGAGCGCTTGACGCTGCTGGACTGGATTCTGGCGGCGGTGCTGGGCGTGCTCGCCTTCCTTGGCGTGACGGTCTTCGCGCTGCCGGGCCTCGTGCCCTCGCTGTGGGACGGCGCGGCGGTCGCCGCGGGCCTGCGTCCGCCGGTGGACATCTTCCCGGGCTTCTGGCGCACGCTGGCGGGCGGACTCTTCCTCGGCGGCGTGTCGTCGGGCGTGGCGATGCTTCGCCTCCTGGGGCATCTGTGCCTGGGCTGCATGGCCGGCGCGACCTACCTGTTCCTGCGTACGGTCATCGCGCTTCTGGTGCGCGGCCGTCTCCGTTTCGCGGTGCGGCGGTATCTCATCCAGCGCGTCGCCGCAGTCATCGGCGCGATCCTTTTCGTCTGCGCGGATCCCGTGTGGCTGTCGGCGCAGGCCTTCTCGTCGGAAGAGCTGATGATCCTCCTCACGATCCTCGGTTTGACGCCGTTCGTCGTCTTCATGCTCAACGGCACCCTCGGCTGCGCCTACGTCTCGATGTGCCTGCTGGGCCTGCTGGCCGCCGAGACGCCGCTCGGCATCATGTTCGTCACGTTCTGCTGGATTGCCTACCACATGGCGCTCCGCCACGACGCGCTGAGCGAAAACACGCCGCTGCTGGACCCGCTGACGGCGCAGACGGCGAAGTGGATTCTCACGTTCTTCTGGGGCTTCGGCTTCATATTGGGCGTCGTCCTCAACTGCTGGAGCTTCCTCAGGATGGGCGGCGGCGCGGTGCTGACGTCGAGCCTGCCGATTGCCTATGCGCAGCGTTGGCTCTCGGTGCTCATGGAGGCGATGGGCGGCCTCGGCTGGATCTTCGCGTTCGCGCTCTGCGCGCTGCCGTTCCTCGTGTCGAGCATCACGCTCCCGCGGGCCGTCGACGAAGAGCGGTTTCTGCCGTACCACGTGGGCGGAATCTTCTTCATTTCCGGCGTCATCGCCTATTCGCAGCTTTCGATGGCCCACCAGGTCTGGTTCTGGACCTGGAGTCCGCTCACGGAAGTGCGCCTGCCCTACATGCTGCAGGTCTTCCTGCTCCTGGCCGCGATTACGGTGTCGTACTTCCTTGTCGTGCTCGGCACGGATGCCTGCTGCCGCAATCACGTGCGTCTGGCGAGCTTCCGCGTGCAGGACGAGACAGGCGCCGAGCCGGCCCGTGCGTCGATCCGCCGCGCTCGAATCGGGTTGTTCGGCGTGGTGGCGCTCGTGCTGCTGGCGGGCGTGCTGCCGGGCCGCCGCCTCGTCAAGGCGCATCGCATGCTGGGCATCGTCGACGACTACATGGCGGAGCTGTTGAAGGAATGCGGCGACGCGGCGTACGTGTTCACCGACGGCGTGTTCGACGCGCGGCTGGAACTCGCGGCCGCGGAGAAGGGCCGCCAGCTCCCGACGCTCTCCCTTCGCGGCGGCGATTCCGCCTATGAGAAGAAGCTGTCGATGCGCGTGGCGACGGACGAGGAAGACCGCACGGCGCTCGGCATGGGCGTGGCCACGCTGCTGCGCACCTGGAAGCGCGACAAACCGGAGCGTCTGGAAAAGGCCGCGTTCATGATGGGCCATTCCCAGTGGCTGCGCGACGGCGAGACGGTGCCCCCGAGTTCGGGCACGGTGATGCGGCTGGGCATGCCCGAGGCCGAGCTCAAGGACGGCGTGGCGGCGGCGCACAAGCTCGCGACGCGCATCCTCGATCTCTATGCGGCCGGCGGCCCCGACGCCTCCGCTGGCGCCGTCGCCAAGAAGGTGTTTCTGCTCATCCAGTGGCGCCTCGCGCGCTTTGCCCGTCTGCGGGCCGTCCAGGCCGATCTCGCGGGCGACCTCGCGCAGGCGAAGACCGAGCAGAAATTCGCCGACCGGCTCGACGACGCCAACGGCGACCTGAAGGGTCTGATCAAGCTTGCGGAGCGCCGCCGCGCCGCCACGCTGCGCCAGGTGACGCCGCGCGAAGGCCTGCAGCTTGCGCTGCTGCGTGCGGACTTCGCCCTGGCGAGCCGGTATGCGAAGCCGATTCTCGAGGCCGATCCCGACGATCCCGACGCCAACTTCGGCGAGGGCATGAACTACTTCGAGCTCGAACAGTGGACGCGGGCGAAGGATTCCCTCATGCGGTGCCTCACGCGCAAGCCGTCCGAACCGGCCGTGCTGAACAACCTCGCGCTCGCCCTTCTGAAGCTGGGCAGCTTCGACGAGGCCGAGGCCTACGGCCTGAAGGCGCAGAAGCTGCTGCCGGAGTCCGACGAGGTGAAGGACACCCTCGCCCAGATCGCCGCGGCGCGGAAGACCGCCTCGGCGGGGGCGAAGGAGCCGGCGAAAGACGGCGGGAAAGCGTCCGCAACCCCTCCGGGCGCCGCACGCTGAACCGCGCGACACTGCTTGCGCAAACCGATTGTCTGTTGTATAATACAGGAACCTTGAACGTATAACCAATCAACCGAGGCAGGACCGAAGATGGCGACATTCCAGTACATTGCGAAGGATAGCGCGGGCCAGGAGTCGCGCGGAACGATCGAGGCGGGCGACCGCGCCTCGGCAATCGCGTCGATTCGCGCGAACGGACTCTTTCCGACCGCGATCGGCGAGGTGAAGAGCGCACCTGCGGCGGCGCCCGCGAAGGCGGGCAAGCCGGCGAAGGGCGCCAAGCCCGCGAAGGCGGCGAAGAAGGGCGGTCTCGGCAGCAAGGAAATCAACATCAAGCTTCCGAAGTGGCTGATGGGCAAGGTGAGCGCGAAGGACCTGACGGCCTTTACGCGCCAGCTCGCGACGCTGGTGAACGCCGGTCTGCCGCTCATGCGCTGCATCGAGGTTCTGAAGAAGCAGAAGATGGCGCCGGCCATGATGGACTGCCTGAACGGCATCTCCGAGGGCATCGCCGGCGGTGCGACGTTCTCCGAATCGCTCACGGCCTATCCGAAGATCTTCGACAACCTCTACGTCAACATGGTAAAGGCCGGCGAAGCGGGCGGCGTCTTGGAAGTCGTGCTGAACCGACTGGCCGAATTCGCGGAAAAGGCCCAGAAGATCAAGAACAAGGTGAAGGGCGCCATGATCTACCCGGCGGTCGTTCTCTTCGCCGCCATCGGCATCACGGGCTTCCTGCTCGTGACGGTGATTCCGAAGTTCCAGCAGGTGTTCAACGACATTCTCGGCGGTCAGTCCCTGCCGGCCGTCACCGAGTTCGTCATCGCCGTGTCCGAATACGTGCAGCACAACGGCCTTCAGATTCTCGTGGGCGCGGCGGCCCTGTTCGTCATGTACAAGGTCTTCGCCAAGACGAAGTTCGGTTCCTACCAGATCGACAAGTTTCGCATCAGCGTGCCGATCATCGGCACCCTCATCCGGCGGACGGCCATCTCGCAGTTCTCGCGTACCCTGGGCACGCTGCTCGCCTCCGGCGTGCCGATTCTCCAGGCGCTCGTCATCGTGCGCGACACGACCGGCAACCAGGTGGTGCGCAACGCCATCCAGACGGTGCACGACGCGGTCAAGGAAGGTGAATCCATGACCGACCCGCTCGCCGCCTCCGGCGTGTTCCCGCCCATGGTCGTGTCGATGGTGCAGGTCGGCGAGGAAACCGGCGCGCTTTCCGACATGCTCACCCGTGTCGCGAACACCTACGACGACGAAGTCGACAACGCCGTGGCCGGCATGACGGCCGCCATCGAACCGGCGCTGATCATCTTCCTCGCCGTGGTCGTCGGTACGATCGTCATCGCCATGTTCCTCCCGATGATCAAGATCATCTCCTCCGTGTCGGGCGCCGGCGCCGGCACCTAAGCGGTGGATCGGGTTTCAGAGATGCAAATGGGGGCGGGTCCCTGCCGGCGACGGTTCGGACCCAATCCCGAACTGGGAGTTCCTATGTACAAGAGCCGAAAAGGATTCACACTGATCGAGCTGCTGATTGTGACCGTGGTCATCGTCACGCTCATGGGCGTCGTCTTCCGTCTGGCGGGTGTCGGCAGCGACAGCCGCCGCCGCGCGATTACCATCCGCCGCATGCAGTGCCTCGAGAACGCGCTTTCGGGCTACTACGCGGCCTACGGTTCCTATCCGCCGGTTCCGCTTCAGGGCCGCAGCCGCAGCATCTACACGGCCGTGGACACCTACAGCGTGCAGCAGAGCGGCAACGAGCCGCAGACGACGCTGAACCCGCTGCGCATCCACAATGCCTGCCGCGCGCAGCCCGTGGCGGCGCTCTTCCCGTCCCGGACGGACGGACATTGGCCGGAATCGATGGAAAAGCTCTCGGAAGCGTGCACGTTCTACTACGGCAAGACGACGAAGTACAAGAACAAGTTCAGCGTCATCAAGAACGCGGGCGGCATCAACGTCGGCAACACGAACTGGGGCGACACCAGGAACGGCGAGAGCGTGCAGCTCTTCCAGTTCGGCCTGATGTCCTTCCTGCTCCCGCGCTACTTCTTCATGTTCTCGGGCAACGAAGGTTTCTACACGTCCTACAACGGCAAGAACCAGTGGGGCGTGAACAACCAGCTGCCGAGCCGTCTCGATACGGGCGTGCCGTTCTCGGGCTGGGGCGAAATCCGCAACATCATGGGCGCCAACAACAAAGACGGCCGCATCACCGACCAGGAGGCCGGCATGATTTCGAACCTCACGAGCCAGAGCGTCTGCGCGCGCTGGATGCCGAACCTCCAGGGCATCGTCACGGGCGGCGGCACGTTCTACGGCGTCAACACCCATTGCTCCGAGAACGACGACGGCTACTTCGAACTCCCGAAGGGCTTCACGGGCGACGGCATCGAGTACGGTGAACTCCACATCCACGCGCGCAACGGCTATGCGGGCGAGAATGGGTCCGGCGGCGACCTCTACATCCTGAACTGCATGACGGTGCGAGACGGCTGGCACATGGACTTCTACTACTATTCGGAGCCGCCGTATCAGAGCTATCGCCTCTGGTCCGCCGGGGCCAACCGCCGCACGTTCCCGCCATGGTACGACCTCGAACAGTTCTCGTCAAGCGACATTTCGACGATCCGCGGCTACATCCATGACGACTTCGTCCATTTGAGCAACTGACGGGGACGGAATCCCGACGACTCGAAATTCAAACGGAAGGTTGGCAAGCGAAGATGAAAAAGACAAGCAAGGGCTTTACGATGATTGAAATGCTGGTGGTGCTCGGCATCATCGGCGTGCTGATGGGCGCGCTCCTCGCGGGCTTCGGCCATGTGACGCGCGCGGCGCAGAAGGCGCGGGCGCAGGAACTGGTCTCCAATGTGATGACGTCGCTGAACATCCTGCTGCAGTCGAAGGGCGTCTGGCCGTCGGACTACAACAACGCGCTGAAGACCTACGGCGGGCAGGACGGCCCCAACAAGGGCTGCGTCGAGAACGTCGCGCGCATCTTCGCGTCGAACGGCCTGCT